>JBFKDP010000462.1:0-1591 GCA_041619575.1 Litorivivens sp. | reverse complement strand
CGTTAATAGAAAATCCTTGCTTTTCGTTCATCACACACTCACCAAGTGATATCAATTTGATATCATAATAGTTTAAAAATAAATTTTCGCAACTAAATCTTTTCGATACACTGAGCCAGCATTGCTTATCGGCACTCAATCCAGCCCCCCAGATATGAAATACCTGTTATTTAAGATGAATATTTGGAAAGCCAGCGCAATTGGTGCCAAACTAGCCAGATTGAAACATTCTGATCGCGCAAGATTAAATGAACCGTACCCGATCTCCACACAGTGAAACAGTCAACCGTCGTCGGCGCTCGCTACTGAAAGGCGGTGTTTTGTGCCTTGCGGCCGGAACAGTGCCCTTCGCCATAGGCAAACCCAAGCCGACCGTCAGGGTAATGGGGACACATGTGACCCTTCAGGAAACCTTGCGCCAGCGTGCAATGGAAGATTTGGGGATTCATCTTCAGTTTGAGCCCAAGGGCAGCGCCGCTGTGCTACAGAAGGCATCGATGAACCCTGCAAGCTTTGATCTTTACGAGCAGTGGTCCAACAGCATCAATGTATTATGGCGCTCCAAAGCGATTCAGCCGATTGAGAAAAAGCGCCTGAAATACTGGGATGAAATCAATCCACTGAGTAAAACCGGCAAGGTTGCAGAGAATGCACGGATGGGTGCCGGCGATGCGCCTCACAAAATTCTCCATATTCAGGACGACGGTACGCTTGGCAAACAACATACTGATGTCATTAGTTTTCTTCCCTACGTCCACAATGTCGACTCTTTTGGTTACGATACCAGTCGGCTCCCTGACAGCGTGGATATAACCGACGAAAGCTGGGGCTGGCTGTTAGACAGTCGCTTTTCCGGCCAGGTGGGTGTGGTGAATGATCCGACTATCGATGCGATCTGGATCTGCGGCCCCAATCACAAACGTATCGACAACCTGACCGAAATCGTCGAGGCGGTCATGTCGGGCAGCGGCAAGCTCATCGGGGTAGCCTGCGAAAAGCCGCTGGCACGCAACGTCGGCGAGGCCCGACGAATGCTCGAGATGGTCCGCGAGTCGGGACTGCTGCATGGTTACCTGGAGGATCAGCTTTTCACCCCCGGCCTCACCCGCAGTCACGACATCATCTGGCGTCGCGGCGTTCCTATCGCGGGACGTCCCTACCTCGCCCGTGCCGCCGAGGAACACAGCGGCCCCCACAACCCCTGGTTCTGGCAGGGCGACCTTCAAGGTGGCGGCGTTCTCCTTGACATGATGTGCCATAGCGTGGAGGTTGCCCGCTTTCTTCTTTCCAGACCGGGTGATCCGCGCGACAGCATTCGACTCAAGAAGGTCTCCGCACAAATTGCCAGCCTGAAGTGGTCGCGTCCCGAGTACGCACGGAGGCTGACGGAATCGATGGGCCCGGAGGTGGACTACTCTCGCAGACCCTCGGAAGACTTTGCTCGCGCCACCATAGAGTACGAGGATGGGGACGGAAACGTACTCATCGCGGAGACGACCACGTCGTGGAGTTATGTCGGAGCCGGCCTTAGGCTATCAGCCGAGTTGTTGGGTCCCGAGTATTCGATGAGCTACAACACGCTTGACTCCGG
>JBFKDP010000461.1:0-2094 GCA_041619575.1 Litorivivens sp. | reverse complement strand
GAAATGCCTGGCGGTTGATGCTGTCACTCTTTAATTCCGGGGTGGCCATTGGCAAGCCCGTAGGGCTTCTCGACAATGCTCCGCTCCGCCAGCTGCTGAACAACAATCTCGATTTTTCGGCAATCTCGCGTAATATCAGCGAAGGTCACCTCGACGCCCTGAGTGTCACCGCCATGAATTATACGGAAGGCGTCTCCATGAGCTTTTTCCAGGGCGGCCCGGAACATGCCGGCTGGCAACGTTGGCGACGTCAGGGCGTCCCCTCGCCTATCGACATATCCCATGTCATGGCATCGACGGCGATACCGACAATTTTCCCGCCGCAACGTATTGGCAGGCACTACTACGGTGACGGCGCCTTGCGACAATTAACGCCCATTAGCCCGGCATTGCATCTCGGTGCCGACAAGGTCCTGATCATCCCAGCGAATGGTCACCGCAGGGAGTATTCAAAGCCCATACGGCGGATTCACTCACCAGCCTTCGGGCAAATTATTGGACATCTCCTCAACAGCGCCTTTGTCGACAGCATTGAAACAGATATTGAGCGCCTCGAGCGTATCAACCAGCTGATCCGCCTGATGCCAAAAAAGGGAGCCTTTACTGAGCATCAACTCAAACCCATTGACGCGTTGGTCATTTCACCCTCTGAAGACATCGACTCTTTGGCCGAAGAGCATGTTAGGCACCTACCTCGCAGCATCAGGACATTCATGCGAGGTACCGGCAGCAAATACGGCGGTGGGGTCAACGTGGCAAGCTATCTTCTGTTTACCCACAGTTTCGCCGAGCGATTAATCACACTGGGCTACAACGATGGCATGCTGCAGGCGGATGAGTTGAAGCGATTTGTCTACGGCCCGGAGGAAAATCAGGCAGGCGCGTGACCGATAATCGCGTATAAGCCCTTGAAACTGACGGCTGCTTTGCCCTCTCGGAGCACTTGTGTACGTAGTTCGATTTTTGCCTTACCGCGCGCTTCAAAATCAGCAAAGAAACGTTGCCACTCGGCTTCATCCACCGCTAAGGAACTGGCGATAATATCGCTGTCCACTGGCGCGTAGTAATCGATTTCGCCTCTGGCAACGACAATATTGGGGTCAATACCCGCTTCACGGCAGCGCAGATAGACCATACCCCAACCTGCCATTACGGCGACTACGTAGAGGCTGCCACCAAAGGCAGTTTGCTTGTCATTGATGCTGGGGCCCAGCGGCGCGTGCAAGGTCAGACAGCAGCTATCGTAATCCGCCACGGAAATTTGCAAGGCCTGCGCCGTGGGTAAATGCCTTTGTACAAATTCGCTAAGGCGTTGCGCGACTTCTTTCATGCTTGTGACTTCTCAAACAGGAGTTCTATCAGAGCCTTGGCTGCGAGATAGGGCGTTGTTTCTCCCTGAGTGACTTGGCGATCAAGTTCTGGCAGCTTTTCCTTCACTCCCGGGTTCTGCTTTAGGCGCAGATCGAGCATTTCATGCAGCAGTTTATGCATCCACTCCTGTGCCTGGCGCGCACGCTTCTCGTAGAACGCATTGTTACTGATCGCGTCGACCTGAAAGCCACTGATCATTCCCCATATTTCATCAATATTCTCTTTTTGCTGAGAAGAACACGTCAGCACTTGGGGCGTCCAGAAGGTGGTGTGGCGCAGTAGGTGCATCGCATTTTGGTAGTGGCGCCGTGTTTGCTGAGCCATATTGATGCTGTCACCATCTGCCTTGTTGATGACCAGCGCATCGGCCAATTCCATAATGCCTTTCTTGATACCCTGCAGCTCGTCACCGGCGTTTGGGAGCATCAGCACCATAAAAAAGTCGACCATACTGGCCACTTCATATTCTGATTGCCCAACACCCACGGTCTCAACCAGTATCACATCATAACCGGCGGCCTCACAGAGGAGCATCGTTTCTCGGGTTTTCAGCGCTACGCCGCCCAGCGCACCCTCAGAGGGCGAAGGCCGGATAAAGGCACTATCGCTGCGTGACAGTTCTTCCATTCGGGTCTTGTCACCCAGAATCGAGCCGCCCGCTATCGGCGAGCTGGGATCAACTGCCAGCACAGCAACCTTTTTACCTTGAGCGATAACCGTCTG
>JBFKDP010000460.1:0-2122 GCA_041619575.1 Litorivivens sp. | reverse complement strand
TTATCGTAAGTGTCAGTCGCGGAGAAGGTGTCAGCCAGGGTAAGCCGCATGAAACGCGGCACGCCCTTCTCGATCACAGGGTTCTATGCCCTGGGCTCCCAGACGGCTGTCCAAAAGGCTCTTAGCCGTCTGGCACAGGAAGGGGTCATCGAGCGCGTTAGCAAAGGCTTTTATGTCCGCCCCAAACCGATTTCCAGCCTCCCTTCAGTTAAGCGGGGGGCGAATGCTGAACAGATCGCCAAAGCGTGGGCCAAGACTCACGGCTACAAGCTGGTCGTTCAAGGGCAAGAGGCCGCCTATCGACTGGGCTTTCAGACACAGGCCCCGATGAAAAGGGTGTACTGGAGTAATGGCCCGACCCGGGAATTTCGGGTCGGCAATCAGGTTGTTGAAGTGCGCCATATTACCGAGCAGAAACTGCGCTGGGCCAGGTCGCCTGAAGGCGCGCTTTTCCGCGGACTCCTGGTAACGCCACCGGAATCAATCGGGGTGCCAGAACTGAAGAAGGCGACCCAGCGGCTATCACTTTCCCCCAAGGAAGCCCAGCGGGTCGTCCGCAAACTACGCTCTGTGCCCGCCCTCCATCATTGGCAAGCCAAACTTGAGCAGTTGGAACAGACCGCCTGATGCACTTGCTGGACTTTTATCGAGACCCACGAAGGCATGACGAGCTGCGCGAGATCCTTGCGGTGGCTGCGCAGCATCACCCGGATGGGCTGCCAGACTTCTTCCTAGAAAAGGATATCTGGGTCAGCGAAGTTCTTCGTCTTCTATTTGATGAAGGATTATTAGGTGAGCATAAAGTCGCCTTCAAGGGCGGCACCGCCCTGAGCAAATGCTGGAAAGCTATCGATCGGTTTTCAGAAGACATCGACCTGTCTATCCACTGGGCAGACTTGGCTGGCGTCGAGGATGAAGTCGCAAGCTGGGAACACACCACACAAAGCCGAAAACAGCGCGACAAATTCCGTAAACAACAGCAAAAGCGTCTGACTGAATGGTCACTGCTACTGGTGGATGCACTCAATTTACGCTTCCATGAGTCGGAGATCCCCGGCCTTAAGGCCTCTCTCGAGGAGGGTTCACACGGCGAGAAAATAAACATCCACTTCCCCGCCGTAACGCGAGGGGAAAACCATTATCATCTGGATCATGTCCTGCTGGAATTTGGTGGGCGCAGTCGCGGTCAACCCACAGTCGCCCATAAGATCTCGACCTACTTGGCCGAGGTCCCAGAGCTTTCAAGCATTGATTGCCCACAGGCAACGGTACAGGCCTATGACCCTGCGTACATACTCTGGGAAAAACTCACTGCCCTGCATCAGTTCTCCACCATGGAGCGAGAACCCAACCCACACCGCTTGGCGCGCCACTGGTACGACGTCGACTGTCTGCTCCAGCGCAAACTGGCTGATCCGCTCGGCAGCTCTCAGGCGCGCGAAGACGTTGTCGATATGAAGCAGCGCCGCTGGGCCGAGAATGGGGTCGACTACACTGCGGTACTACGCGGCGGGCTAAAGTTGATACCAGAATCAGAGCGCCTTGCGGGTATTGCCCGTGATCACAAAGCGGCAATAGCCGGGCGCATGTTCTACGTCAATCGGCAACCCGATAGCTTCGAGCAGATCATCGACAGAATTGCCAACGCACAGGACAGGCTAAACAAAGCATTCGCATAACGACGGGTGAAAACCCCGGCAAAGAGAACAAATCCGCAACTCGTAAACCCAAAGCACGTGCGACAGCGCGTCTGCAAAGCAAGAGCTGTCCTGACGCTGATTGCGACAAAAGCCGGTACGCATCGACAGTCTGAGTATCGATGACGGAGGCGTTCTTTGCCTGGCTAGAGGTAGCTTGCTAAGCCGTGCTAGCCACGGCTCATTTGCGGAACACTACGCGTATCCGGTTGTATCACCAGCAAAGTTCTTCCCCTAAACTACCGCCCGAATTTCAACGCCAAAGGCTCGTTAGTTAGTATGTGTTCACTTTCCAAATTCGCGCTACTGCTGTGCTTTCTGCTTTCAGGCAGTCTCGTCTCCGCACAACCAACATCATTCAGCGATGCCAAATACGAGGCCCGCACGTATGTCTACGCTGATCGCAATGATGAGGGAGAGTTTTA
>JBFKDP010000459.1:0-2126 GCA_041619575.1 Litorivivens sp. | reverse complement strand
CAACCAGGCCGGGCTGATCGCGGGCAATAAACGTAAAGACGATGTAATTATTCACAATATAGACCCGATACTTGATTTTCTAATGGAGTATAGTAGGTTTACTGTTTGATATCTAAGCTCTTTTGAGTGATATCACAAGGACAGGCTGATGCGCGTCATTGTCGACTTTTGCATAGTTCCCTTAGGGGCTGACATTTCGTTGTCGCCCTACATTGCCGAATGTCAGCGTTTGCTGCAGGAAGCGGGCCTGCATTACACGTTGCACGCCTACGGAACCAATATCGAAGGTGAGTGGGAAACAGTGATGGCAGCAGTAAAACATTGCCATATGCGAGTGCACGAAATGGGTGCGCCGCGTATAAGCAGCACCTTGAAAATAGGCACCCGAACTGATCGGGCGCAAACGATGGAAGATAAAATCCGCAGTGTCGAGTTATTATTACGTGAATAACACAGCGCAATACCAGAATAATAAAGCTGTTGTTCAAATCAGTATCATTGTTGCCATCGTCATTGGCCTGGTTGCTTGTATTCAGCCTGCCCAGCCGCAATGGTCTGATATGGAGGCTTCTGAGCACAGAAGTCACGCCAACCGTATGCGCGATGAATATCGCCACCCCACAGAGACACTGGCCTTTTTCGAGGTTGAGCCCTGTCATACCGTGGTCGAAATCTGGCCGGGAGCGGGTTGGTATACCGAAGTACTGGCGCCGGTGCTGCGCTCGTGCGGCGCCCTTTACGCCGCCCATTTTGACCCCAATAGCGATATTGGCTACTACCAAAAGTCCCTGGCCGCTTACAAAGAGAAGCTGGCGGAATATCCCAGAATTTATGATGCGGTGGTGCTCTCGGTGCTGCAGCCGCCGAAATTCACTCGTATGATTTCGCCCGGAACGGCAGACCGGGTACTGACTTTCCGCAATGTTCACAACTGGCTGAAGGCGGGCACTGCCGAGGCTGTATTTGCCTCGTCGTTTGAAGCCCTCAAGCCCGGTGGTGTGCTCGGTGTGGTTGAGCATCGTGCGAAGCCGGGCACCAGTGATGAAGATATGATTCGCAGCGGTTACGTGACTGAGCAGAAGGTCATTGAATTGGCGACCAAAGCCGGTTTCCAGCTTGCGGCACGCTCTGAAATCAACGCTAATCCGCTGGATGACGCAGATCACCCCAAAGGTGTTTGGACGTTACCGCCCAGTTTGCGACTGGGTGACGAAGACCGCATGAAATACCTCGCCATTGGTGAAAGCGACAGGATGACGCTGAAGTTTGTTAAGCCTGCTGCTGATGAGTGAGCCGGATGCCAGTCAGGGCGCAGCTGACATGCTGGAAATTCCCTGGCAGAAACTGACACCGGAAGCCCTGGAGGGTTTGCTTGAGGAGTTGGTGACCCGGGACGGTACCGACTACGGCGAGGTTGAACTCAGCACAGAGGAAAAAGCCGCCAATTTGCGCAAGGCGCTCGAAGAAAAGCGAGCAGCTATAGCTTTTTCCCCGGAAACAGAAAGCTGGTCAGTTATCCCCCGCGATTGATTTCGCGTCGTATACCCGGACAATACCGCCATTTCAGTGAACGATAATGAACACGTGCGATAGTCAGCTCGACACATCGGGTCTTTTTTGTCCCGAACCGGTCATGATGCTACACAGTAAAATCCGCGATATGGCCGTTGGCGAGACCGTCGAGGTATTGGCCACTGATCCGGCAACAACCCGTGATATACCCAAGTTCTGCAATTTTCTCGGACACGACCTGCTGTATCAGGAAGAGCAGGGTGACAGCTACGTTTATCGAATTCGCAAGGGCGGCTAGTGCTCCAGTAAACGCTCTACCGCCCTGACGGCTACCGGGTCGCCTGCCTTGATCTGATTGGCAATATGGTATTGAAAGAAATAGCGAAAGCCGGGTTGGGAGTTGGCTGCATACAGGCAGCTGTCGCCAGGCAAAATCGGTGTGGTGGTTTGCTTTTGTGGGTCCGCCAACATCGCCTGAAACTCGCCATTGCCCAATAAACGCCAGCTCTGTACCTCATGAAGCGCAAGGTGCTGGCCGATAATACAGGCAGCATGGCTGCCGATATTGTCGGGGAGCTCCTGTACGGGTTTGGTGTCGTCATGGTTTTGTCCGT
>JBFKDP010000458.1:0-2234 GCA_041619575.1 Litorivivens sp. | reverse complement strand
GTCATACAGCACATAGCCGGTAGCAATGAGTGGAAACAGCAGACAGCGTTCGGTTTCAAATTGTCTGACGATGTCAGGTTCGTTTTGGGTGCGCCGGTAAGAACTATACAGGCCGGTGCCGGGGAGCTCCTTACGGTGGGGCGCAATGTCGATAAAGCTGTCATCGCGAACCTTGCCCGGTTGCAAAATCGCGTGGCTGCTCATTGGAAAGAAACCGTAAAGTCGCTCGCCCACAGCGATCTCATCAGACCGCGACTCAATGACATCGGCGCAACCCCATACCGTTACCTTGCCCCAGTTATCGGATGCGGGATAGAACTTCCAGTAACCAATAAAGTCGCCGGAAACCGCGTAGCTGACGTTATTGGCGGTGAGCCCGAATTTGTCGATGGCAACCACAATTTCGCCGTCATCGATTGCGCGTAGCGGTTCGTTAACAATTTTGGTTTTGCGAAAATCGCTGCGGTCTACCCACAGTTCGGTACATTGGCTCACGGTCTTCTCCTTTTTTGTACTTTCTACGCCTTACTTCTGCAGTAATTTGTCAGCGTTTTGGGTGAATTCTTTTTGGGCTTTTTCATCGTTTAGCAGCTTGTCGATTTTGAACAGGCCGTCATTGGCAAAGCGATCCAGCCATTCATAGGGCAGGTTTTTAAATCGCAAGGATGAGCGGACTTTCACTGAATAGCCTGATTCCGGTCTTCCCATCAGGCGATAGCTTGTTACTGCGCTCATTGTTCAAGCTCCACCTGGCCATTATTCCCAAACTTCCAGATAGTTTTTGCGCGTAACCCGCCGTGTTGTCCGGCTCGTTAGGAGTGATGACAGATTACAGGTGGTAAAGAGCTTGTCGATGGCCCTTTGTTCGGGGTCGGTAGCCTGCGAGTAAGCGTCCTGCAGATACTGTAGCAGATGAAAGCGATAGGGAATGACCGAGGTTCTGAGTGGTATGTCTCGCCAGTCGAATTTAGCCATGCCGATGTAGCGTTGGGTTGGGTCGTCCAGGCCATTGCTGCCGGCTGGCAGATCAGGCTTGCTGGCCAGCCACTGGTTGGCAAAGTCGATATGCGCCAGCATTTCCGGCAGAAAATCGACGGCAATAAAGCGCATCAGTGCGAGCAGGGACTCTGGCAGCTCGGCCTCGGAAATCAGCGAGCTTGACGCATTTTCGTAGTCTGTCCGGTTCTCTTCAGAAGTGTTCATTCGCTCCACCCAGCGGGCCACTCCCGGCGCTTTCTGACGCAGCAGCAGTCCCGGTTTGGGGTCTCGATACAGGTGGGCGTAGAGCGGCCCTATTAGGGCATAGTCACCCAGCGTAGGACGGCCGCCGAGCAGATAGGGGAATGTGGCGAGGTGTGCCTCAAAAAGCAGCAGGAACTCGTTGAGACTGGCTTCAATCGTGGTGGTCGAGTCCTCAGTGACGCCAAAAGATTTTGCAGCCTTGCGCATGCGGCCACTGGCAAAATCAAAAAGCTCTGGCCATTCAGACTCGCTCATGCCTGCCGGTGCCAGACAGCGAAATTCCGAGCGCAGATAGTCCAGGTTGATCTCATCAAAATTCCAGCGGTAATGCATGGCCGGCCGCAGCAGGCCCTCACCACCGAAGAGTTCAAACAGGTAGGAAACTGCTTTTAATACTGTGGATTCCGGGAGTGCAGAATACTTAACGGTCTCATGAGCTTCGAAGTAGCGGATGATGTCGGCACTGTCCTGCACGATGTCGCCCTGGCTTGTTTTTACCACCGGCATGATCATTCGTTGTAAGGCGGGCAGTAGCGAGGTCTGATATTCCCGGGAGGAAACCGACTTTTCGTCGAAAGGAATCCCCTGCTTGCGAAGGTAGCTGCGGGCTTTAGCGGTGTAAAGCGAGCAGTGAATTCCGAAAAGCGTGTGGTGTTGGCGCATGGATTATTGTGCTTTAGCGTGTCTGATAATTGAATCAGGCTACCAATATGGCACGCTTAGTGTCAATATTTTTATGGGATGAGTCGAAATGCTTGCTGTGAGGATCATTCTCGATGGTAACACCACGTGCCTTGGCCGCTGCGGGCTAATCCATTTGGCGTAGCGGCTTTTGTTGACAAATTGTCAATAAGCCTTGAGAGTATGCCTTCTATTCGTGAGGGCAAATCGTGGTTCAGGCTGCACATCAAGAGCGTTTAAACGCTATCGAAAGTCTTAACCAGCGCGCCGCTAGCCGTGAAGAGCGGCGGGAGCAGCTCGTTAAGGTGGCG
>JBFKDP010000457.1:0-2253 GCA_041619575.1 Litorivivens sp. | reverse complement strand
GGATGCCTACTACGGTCGCTTTGTTGCTAATTGCAAGACATACAGTTTTGCGAGTCTGGAAGAAAGGGCAAAAAAATCGTGGGTGCAAACGGTTATTCATTGTATGAAGCAAATCTACGTGAAGCTGCAGGAAAAGCTGCCGGGCGATGTGCTCGCCATGCGCGTTAGCTTGTATGAGCACCATATCGCTCAGAGTCTCGCGCAAATGGAGATCAGAATGATGAAGCGGCACAAAGAGGGGGAAACGCTGAATCAGGTGCAGGCCAGTGTGCCTGATATGGCAGCCGAGATTGCCTCCCATATGGTCTATCTATTGCTGCAGGAACACGCTCCTAGCGCCCACAATCTGGCGGATGTGGTGGCGTTTTACAAAACCCTGCCGAGGCCGGATTTCCACTTCTAATCCACGCTGTCGGTCCCGTCTTTGTCATAGTCTTCCGGGATTTCGGGGTTGAGGAAAACCCCTATTGCCCCGATTTCGTCCAAGCGGCAAAGTGTTGAAATGCGACAAATCGGAATTTCCCCTGCGTCCCAAGCTATTGGCGATACGTGTACTGAGTCTGACCCAGCACTGGCCAAAGCCGGTTTGCTGGGCAAAATTACTCGCGCCCTCAAGGACGGTACTCTGGAACTCCCGAGCTTGCCTGACATTGCCCTTGAGGTGCGTTCAGCTGCTACTGAGCGAGACCTGGGCATCGCCGCTCTGGCGAAGATCATTCAGCAAGACCCGGGACTGAGCGCCTATTTGATCAAGGTCAGCAATAGCGCTCATTATCGTCGCAGTCGGGATGCCGGCAGCCTGGCTGCCGCGTTGAATAGGCTGGGAATCGATACCATCCGCGAGTTGGTCGCCAGCTACGCCATAAAAACGCTTTTTTATATGAAAGATGCTGCTACGAAGCTGCGGCTTAGAGCTATCTGGAAGCGCAGCGTGTACACGGCTTCGTTGGCGCATGTCATGGCTGAGCGCTGTGGCTTTAATCCCGACGAGGCTTTACTAGGGGGGCTGCTGCAAGATATCGGGGCCTTGCCGCTGCTGTCGGAGTTGCGCAATTACCCGGTATTGTTGGGCGATGATGCGGTGGTTGCAAGCCTGCTGTCGGACTACACCGGCAAAATTAGTGCCTTGATTCTGAATCATTGGGAGTTTCCCCACTCCTTGGTTGTGGCCAGCCTTAGCCGCGAGCAGTGGCAGCGAGATCACAATAAAAGTGCGGATTTGGCGGATCTCATCCTCATTGCGCGCTATCACACCTATCTGGGAGAGCCGCAGCCTGCGAAGCGACAACTTCCCCCTCTCAATACCTTGCCGGCTTTCCGGCGTCTGTCGCTCGGCGAGCTCGGGCCTGAGCAGGGCTTGGCGTTTCTGCGCGAGGCCCGTGCAGAAGTTGAATCACTTAGGCAAATGCTACTGAGTTGATGTTGGCGCTGTGCACTTAAGCGACGTTGTAGGGTAGAATTTCAGCGCTGGTTTGGGGCAGAGAACTCCTATTCTGTCTTGGCCACGCCGGCGCCTAATGAAGATGAGAAAAGATAATGATAATGAATCGCTTAATACTGATTTTTCTGGCGGCCTTCCTGTTCGCCTGTGATAGCAAGCCTGCGGTTAGCACAGACAGCCGCGAGGCGGCGTCCAATGCACAAGCTGTGCTGGCTCAGGCGGGCGTAAAGGAAGGCAAGGCGCTGTTCGCGGCCTGTCAGGCTTGCCATGGCGCGAATGGTGAAGGTAATAAAGCCCTGAATGCCCCATCGCTGGTTAACCAGAATTCCTGGTACATCAAGCGCCAGCTCATGGCTTATAAAAGTGGTGCCCGCGGTAAGCACCCCGAGGATGTTTTTGGCCAGCAGATGGCGGCCATCGCAAGCACCATTGCCGACGAAGCGGCGGTAGATGCGCTGGTTTCCTATATTGATAAGCTACCGAATTCGACGCCTGCGGCGACACTCAAGGGCGACGTGGTTAAAGGCAAGGATTATTACAATATGGTCTGTGGTTCCTGCCACGGCCCGAATGCCGAAGGTAATGTTTTGCTGGATACGCCAGCGCTGGCGGGCGTGGACGACTGGTATCTGCAGCGCCAGTTTGAATTGTTTCGTAAGGGTGTTCGCGGAGCCGATGATCGTTTCGGTCGCCAAATGGTGATGATGGCCCCGGCCCTGCCTACCGATGAGGATGTTCGCAACGTTGTGGCCTATATCCAGTCGCTTGCCGAATAGCCCATGCGCTTTACGTTATGTTTGGCGCTGTTTTTG
>JBFKDP010000456.1:0-2256 GCA_041619575.1 Litorivivens sp. | reverse complement strand
TGAAACATCACGTACGCTTCGCAAAACAGCCTGCATTGCTCTACCATGGGTGCGTGTCCCGTTTCAGGCATCAACCTGACAACCGAATCCGAAACCAGTTCATGCAGCGTATTCGCGCCTGACGCATCAACAGCACGGTCGCGCTCGCCCCATATAATTAGAGTGCGCGGCATGTCGGGTTGCAATGCAATCATTTCATCGAGCCACGGCCCTTCCTTAAGCTGGTTTACCACTCGTCGGTTAAAATCGCGATTCTTGCGTTGCTCCCATGCCAACCCACGCAGAAAAACGCTCGGCACCGGTGGAGGTTTGGCCATTACAAACGCCAGCATGCCCTTGGTTTCCGCGATCGTTGACGCAAATATCGGCAGGTCCCGTTCCGCGTTAAGGTCAGACATCATTTCACTTTCGATCGAGCTTTTAACGCCCGCAGGTGAAACCAAGCACAGCGAAAGAACACGTGATGGATGCTGCGCGCAAAAGGCACCAGCCAGCAAGCCGCCCATGGAATGACCCAATAAATGGAAAGTTTTTAGATCCAGCGCATCAAAAAATTTAAGCAACCGTTCGCACTGATACTCAACGGAAAAGTCCTCTGCCGGGTTCCAGACACTGGTGCCAAAGCCAGGCAAATCGGGGATGATCAAACGGTAATGGTGCCGCAGATGTCGCACCGCCATTAAAAAGCAGCTTTTGTCGACACCTATACCATGCAGTAACACCAGAGGCTCGCCCTCTCCTCCAACCCAGTAAACGATTTTTCCTTCCAATTGGTTCTCGCAGACGGTACTGAGGCCCAACAGCCTGGCGACGACGGCAATGAAGCTACGTTGTAGCGACAAGACAAGCCGACTGAAAGATTCACTCAACCCTAGAGGAAACATACTCTGCTGTCAGCCAAGGGCGATAACGCCGCGATCTGCAAGTCCGCCCAGCTGGCCACTGCTCAAACCCAGCACATCACAGAGTATCTGTTCCGTATCAGCACCGAGTGCCGGTGCGGGCTCGGCCGACAAACGGCCAGTTCCAAACGCCAGTGGGGATGCGGGGGACAGCACCTCGCCAACACCGGCCTGATATACCCTACTGAACATCGGATTTTGCATTGAACAGGCAGGATCTGAATTCACCAACTCGGAGACGCTTTGATAGGGACCCCAGCACACCCCCTGCGCGTTCAAGCAGTCAGCAACGTCCTCATAGGCGCGGGCTTCAAACCACGGCGACAGGATTTCGGCAATCGCCTCGCGCGCCTTGAAACGCTCTCCTTCCTGATCCAGATCACGCTGTAACCGATCTGATAGATCGCGCATTTTTTCTTCTGTTTCGGTTGCTCTTTTCAACGCCTGCCATTGTTTTAGCGTTAGCCCGACCACCATAATCCGCTTGCCATCGGCGCAGACAAAATCGCGACCAAAAGCGCCAAACAGATCATTGCCACACCGCTGCCGTTCAACGCCCAATGCGGCTTCGGCTAGGAATCCAAGGTGCGCCATCACGGCCAATGCAACGTCTTCCAGCGGCAACTTGATATGTTGGCCCACACCGTGCTTTAGCCGATGGCGTTCTGCCGCGAGCATGCCAGTTGCAGCCATCTGTCCGGTAATCAAATCCCAGGCCGGTAAAACGTGGTTGACAGCCTGATCCTGGCTCAGTCCTCCCGGACCGGTGAGGTAGGGCAATCCCATGCGGGGGTTGAGCGTGTAATCTACGGCTGAACCTCCAAACCGATCCCCTTGAATGGTTAGCTGAATAAGATCGTCGCGCTGTGTCGAGAGTGCGGTGTAATCCAGCCAGCCTTTCGATGGAAAGTTAGTCAACAACATGCCCGCATCGTCGCCGGGCGCGCATATCAGTGCCTGTGCCAATTCGCGACCTTCAGGTAGCGCAATATCAATCGCCACTGAGCGCTTGTGTTTGTTAAGGCCGGTCCAGAACAGCGACACATTGTCTTGCGTAACCGGCCACCGTTGGTAGTCAAGACCACCTTGGGGTCGATCAATTCGAATAACGTCGGCACCCATTTGGGCAAGCGTCATCCCGCCTAATGGTGCCGCGACGAAGGCCGAGAGTTCCACTACCCTCATATCCTTCAGTATTGCGGAGTGCTGTTCGGTCATTATCAGGCCGCATTCTTTGTAAGGGTGGCTTCCATCAGGTTCCGTGCAATCACCTTCAGCGCCAGTGTTTCTTCTGCGCCTTCAAAAATTGATAGCACGCGGGCATCGACAAAATAGCGACTTACCGGCATTTCCT
>JBFKDP010000455.1:0-2278 GCA_041619575.1 Litorivivens sp. | reverse complement strand
GCTGACCATGCGTGTTTCCATGTCGCCAGGTGCAAGATGCTTCGGGCGCAATTTTTTCGGCCAGCGAATAATCATTGGCACTTTGATACCGCTATCGTAGAGCTCCCGTTTGGCACGTGGCAGCCCGTCGCCGTGATCCGTCGTCCAGATAACGATGGTGGAGTCTTCCAGTCCGTCCAGCTCAAGTTGGTGAAGCAGTTCGCCAACCAGACGGTCCATAGTGATGCTGTTGTTGTACTGCTGTGCGATATCACGTCTGATTGCAGCGGTGTCGGGGTAGTAGGGTGGTACGGTGACCTGCTCCGGACTTATTTTGTTTTCTGTACCCCGGTGCTTTATGGCCTGTAGCATGCCCATGAAGGCCTGGGTGAGGCTGCGCGGCCAGCAACACCGTGGAAACAACGCAGATTCGTGGGTTTCCATAAATGTGTGCATGCCGAAGAAGGGGCGCTCGTCTGTGCGGTCTCGCCAGCCCGGGTTTGTTGCTGATCGCGATTCCTGGTCCCAAATGGTGAAAGGCCCCGTGCCCGGCATATGGCCGGAAAACTGGTAATCCAGTTTTGCGGTGACATAGGTAAAGTAGCCTGCGGCGCGAAGTAACTCGGGAAAGGCTTTTACTTCTGGTTTCGGTACGGCCAGGTAGTCGGCTTGCGCCCAGTTGTGAGAGCGCATATGCCCGGCCCCGAGTGCATTCTGATGGACTCCTGTTATCAGGGCTGCCCGGCTCGGCGCGCATACGCCCGCAGTCGTAAAGGTGTTGCGATAGCGCACACCGTCGCGCGCCAGAGCATCGATGTTCGGTGTGTGGGCGATGGGGTCACCAAAGGCGCCAATGCGGGGGCTCAAATCTTCGGCTACCAGGAGCAGTATATTCGGTCTCGTATCGGCGTATGTCAGCGCCGTTGATAGCAGGGCTAAAAGCAATATTGGCCGACGCATCTCTGCCCCCCCCCGGTTAGTGGCTTATTGTTTTGCGCCGACTATACGGCAGGCGTAGAGGGCGAAGCTCTGTGCGATCTCGTCGGGAGTCTTTTCCAGGTCAGGTGAGTACCAATAAGCCACACGCAAGCCCATGCCGCTGATGGCTCGCAACGCCAGGAAATAGTCGTCCAGTTCGAAGCAGCCCATTGCCGAGCCCCGTTGCAGGACATCGGCCAGTAACGCTTCTGATTGCGTTTTTAAGGTCAGGATAGGCGCGCTCAGCTCACTCGAAAGCATATGAAGCTCGGCGCTGGCTACCACTGCCAGCATGCTGAATTCGCAGTGCGAGATCACATGCGAGCGTACCAGTGCGGTTAACTGCTGCACGGGGTCTGAGGAGGACTCCAGCAAGGCAGTGCGCAAGGAGCGGTAGAGCTCTTCATAGGCGAGTGTGACGAGTTCGGCCAGGACATGCGCCTTGGTCGGGAAGTGCGCATAGAGGGTTGCAGGCTGAACGCCCGCCATCTGGCACAAGTCGCGCACGGATGTTCCGCCAAAGCCATTTTCCGCAAACAGCCTGAGAGCGGCATCCAGCGCCCGGCCGCGAGCACCTTTCAGGTTGGCTTGTGACGGAAGGGTCATTTCCAGGGTGGCAATTCGGCGGTGTGCAGATTGGGTCATATAACGATCGTTATCTTCATTTGGCTATTGATTTTATTGTATTACATGAATAGGATTAATAAAACTATAACGAACGTTCACTTCATATTGGTGTTTTTAACATGTCGTATTTGTGCCATCAGGGCTGCACCATTCACTACCGTGTAGTCGGAGACGGCCCGAATGTCGTATTGCTGCACGGGCTCGGATCAGCCGGTGCTGACTGGGAACCCCAGATGAAGGCGCTTACGGCCCACTATCGGGTACTGGTCATTGACTTGCCGGGGCATGGTGAATCGCAACGCTGGCCCGATGGTCGCCCATACAGTATTGCCAGGTTTGCCAACGACCTGACGGCAGTGATGGACGAGGCGGGCATGCCGAGCGCGCATATTGTCGGATTCTCGATGGGAGGCGCTGTTGCCTTTCAATTGGCGAGCGCTTGTGCCGAAAAAGTAAGATCGCTGGTGATTGTGAACAGTAGCCCTGCTTTTGTTTTTAGGGGCTTGGCGAGAGTGGTGCTTTGGCAGCGTATCGCACTTATTCGCATGCTTGGGATGGCCGCGCTGGGCAAGGTGTTGGGCAAACGGCTGTTTCCTGAGAGCCCTGATTTGCGGGAGACCTTCCTCCGCAGCTTTCGGGATAATGACAAAAAAAGCTACCTGGCAACGATGCGCGCCCTGGATGGCTGGGATGT
>JBFKDP010000454.1:0-2281 GCA_041619575.1 Litorivivens sp. | reverse complement strand
TGCGGCCCTTGCCCGTAACAGTAACGAGCGCCTCGTCAAAGCGAATGGAGTGGGTATCGAGATTAATCAGTTCCGCCAGTCGCAATCCCGAGGAATAAAACAGTTCGGCCATGGCCTGATCTCGCAGCCCAAGCCAGCTGTCATCATCGCCTGCCAGTAATAGCGACATGTCTTCCGGGCTTAAGGCCTTGGGCAAGCGCTTGGGCGATTTGGGTGCTGGAATGCCGAGGGCGGGATTGTGCTCACTCAGACCCTCGCGAATGGCGAAGTTGAAAAAGCTGCGCAGGGCTGAGAGTTGACGCTGTATGGTGCGGCCACTGGCATTGGCGCTGCGGCGCAGGCCAACAAACTGGCGAACGGCTGCGACATCGAGTTGTGCCAGATCGGTGTAGGAGCCGTGCTTGCAGAACGCAAGAAACTGCCTCAGGTCGCGTTGGTAGCTCTCAAGGGTGTGCGGGGACAGACGTTTTGCCGAGCGCAAATACTCGAGATACTGATCAGCCAGCTCGCCCAGTGGCATGGCTCGTTAGGACTTGAGCAAGCGCGGCAGGCTGCGATTAATGACCTCAGCGATGTAGCCCAGAAACAGTGTGCCCATGCTGCTCTGGAAGTGCTGGGGGTCTTTGCTGCCAATGGCAATGATACCGAGTGGACGATTGTTGTGCAGCGGAACAACCGCGGCGGAACCCACCGTGGCCGCCTGATCGGCAAAGAGAAACTGGTTTTCCGTGTCGCGCAACACACCACAAATGGCTTTGTTGTTTTTCAAAATACTGCCAATGTATTTGCCCGCCTCTTCACTGCTGGTTACGCGCAGGCGGGTGTTGCTGACGCCGGGATTACCAAACACAATCAGGCTGGCGGCATCGACGTCAAAGTTTTCGGTCAGGGTGCGGCAAAAAATATCGGAGAGCTCGTCTGCCCGACGGGCTTCCAGAATAGCCAGTATCAGCGCCTTGGTTTTTTCAAACAATATATCGTTGTGCTGGGCATTTTCCAGCAGGCCGTTCAGGCGGGTGCGCATTTCAACATTGCGGTCGCGCAAGATACTGACCTGACGTTCCAGCAGCGATACGGCTTTGCCGGAATCATGGGACAAGGTGATGTCGGCGAGTAGATCCTCGTGCTTCAGGAAAAAGCCGGGGTGATTGCGCAGGTAGCGGGCAACGTCGTCCTCACTGGGAGCGTCGTTCTTCTTTTCTTTCAATGAATCCACTGCTCTCTCCACTTGCGCTTAAATTCGTACCTGCCCTTCGAACACCATAGTGGCAGGCCCGGTCATGATAACGGGCTCGCCCTCGCCCTGCCAGCTCAGTTCCAGTTCGCCGCCGTTCAGTCGCGCGGTGGCCTTGGCATCCAGCAGGCCCTGTTGCACGCCAACGGCCATAGCCGCGCAGGCGCCACTGCCGCAGGCCAGGGTTTCGCCAACCCCTCTTTCAAAAACCCGCAGGCGAAAGTGCTGGCGATCCAGAATTTCCATAAAACCGACGTTGACCCGATTGGGGAAGCGCTTGTGGGACTCCAGCTGTGGCCCTAGGGTATCTACCGGCGCGGTATCGACGCTGGCAACCTGCAAGACCACGTGAGGATTACCCATGGAGGCGGCCCCTACCGAAAGAGTCTCGCCATTCACTTCAATATCGTAGTGGCTGGCGCGCGCATCGGCAATAAAGGGAATCTCTGAGGGATTAAAGCGCGGAGCGCCCATATCCACTTTTACCCGGCGCTGCTCGTCGAGCTCAAGGGTGATAATACCGCTGCTGGTTTCGACCCGGATCGGGTTGTTGCCGGTGAGCTTGCGGTCGCGCACAAAGCGCGCAAAACAGCGCGCGCCGTTGCCGCATTGCTCCACCTCGCTACCTTCTGCGTTGAAGATACGGTAGCGAAAATCAACGTCAGGCCGACTCGGTGGCTCAACCACAAGAACCTGGTCACAGCCGATGCCAAAGTGGCGGTCGGCCAGCTTGCGCACATGATGTGGTTTGAGGTTAAAGCGCTGGGTGATGAGATCAATAACAACAAAGTCATTGCCCAGGCCGTGCATTTTGGCAAATTTCAGCAGCATAGTCGGCACCTTGCGCCTCGCCGTTGGCGCAGTCAGGGTGATGCTGGCCGCTGCTCTCAGGGAAGCAGCTGTTCGCCTTGCATCAGGTCGGCGAGTGTTTCGCGAGCGCGGATCAGTTGAATCCTGTCGTCATCAACCATCACTTCCGCAGCGCGTCCCCGGCTATTGTAATTGGAACTCATGGTAAATCCATAGGCACCAGAAGAAGCCAGTGCC
>JBFKDP010000453.1:0-2358 GCA_041619575.1 Litorivivens sp. | reverse complement strand
TATCAGCCGCGGCGAGTGGGAGTCTGCGAAACGTCACCTGCGCTATGCCATAGAAACTGACCCCAAGAATGCAGAAGCCCACGAAGGTCTAGCGCTGGTGTTTCAGAATACCGGCGAGCTGGAGCTGGCGTACATTCACTATGAGAAGGCCTTGGGTTATGCGCCTGACAAAACCCGAATGCGCAATAACTATGCTGCCTTTCTGTTTGATCAGGAACGCTACGAAGAAGCGGCAAAGGAATTTAATCGTGTTGCCGAAGATATTCTCTACGAGGGGCGACAGAACGCATTTCTGAATCTAGGGCGTTGCTACGACAAATTGGATATGCCCGAGCAAGCCGCGGCGACCTATAAGCGAGCCTACCTGATGGATCGCGATTCAGTGCCGGCATTGTTTGGGATGGCCAAGGCCTATTATGAAATCGGCGACTACCCTCAGTCGCAGGCTTATTATGATCAGTTCAGAAGGCGTATCGATCGGCACACTGCAGCGAGTCTATGGCTGGGCATTCGTTTGGCTGACCAGTTTGGCGATTCAGATGCCCATGCAAGCTATGCGCTGGTGTTAAAGAATTTGTATCCGCGATCGCGCGAATATCTCGCTTACCGCACCTATATTGGTCAGCAGTAGACCGTGCATTACAGTTTCAGGAGCAGTTTGTGAACGAAGTAAGCAGTCAACAAGAGCCGGGAGACAGCCTGCGTCAAGCGCGCGAAGCGGCGGGATTGACGACGAAAGATGTTGCCGACAGCCTGAATCTGTTGCTGAGCAACATAGAGGCTATCGAGGCGAATCAGTACGAACACATGAATGCCGGGATTTTTATCCGTGGCTACGTCAAAAGTTACGCCCGATTTGTGGGGCTCGATCCTGAACCACTGGTTGCGGCGGCTGATCTGCGTCTGAAGAGCTCGTCACGAACAGGCGTAAAAGCACCGCACAACGCACCGGCTGCGGGCAGTGCAGCTGCGAAACTTGCCAATATCGAGCCTCAGCATAAAGTGATTGGCGCACTGATCGGAGCAGCGCTGATCTGGGTGCTTGTCAGCCTGATGATCGCTGACAATAGCGAACCGCCTGCGCCCGCTGTGGAGCCGTTAGAAAGTGAAGTGATGCCGGAACAGCAGCAAGAGCTTGAGACGGACCTTGGTGCGCAGGAGCTGGAAGCGCTTGATGGCGCGAATGCCGAGGAGCTGCTGGAGGAAGAACGCAGCGCAGGCAGCGATGCGAAAAACGATCAGGAAGCCGGGGAATAATCATGTTGCACGAGTCTCCCATTGTTCGCCGAAAATCACGACAGATTATGGTTGGCAATGTAGCTGTGGGTGGCGATGCGCCGATCAGCGTCCAGAGCATGACCAATACGGAAACCTGCGACGTCGAGGCGACGGTTGCCCAGATCCGCCAATTGGAAAAGGCTTGTGCTGACATCGTGCGGGTCTCGGTGCCGAGCATGGAGGCAGCCGAAGCCTTTCGCGAAATCCGCGCACAGGTGGATGTGCCACTGGTGGCGGACATCCATTTTGACCACAAGATTGCCCTAAAAGTCGCTGAGTATGGTGTTGATTGTTTGCGAATCAATCCCGGAAATATCGGTCGCGAGGACCGAGTTAGAGCCGTCATTGACGCTGCCAGAGACAAAAATATTCCTTTGCGCATCGGCGTGAATGCAGGGTCATTGGAAAAAGATTTGCAGAGAAAGTACGGTGAGCCCACTGCAGACGCGTTGGTTGAGTCCGCCATGCGCCATGTCGACATTCTCGACAAGCTAGATTTCCAGAATTTCAAAGTGAGCGTAAAGGCCTCAGATGTCTTTTTGGCAGTTGGCGCCTATCGGAAGCTGGCAACCTTGATTGAACAGCCATTGCATCTGGGTATTACAGAGGCGGGTGCCTTACGCGGCGGTACGGTCAAATCATCCGTGGGCCTTGGCATGCTGTTGATGGGCGGCATTGGCGATACCATTCGGGTTTCGCTGGCCGCTGACCCGGTGGAAGAAGTCAAAGTTGGGTATGAGATTCTCAAGAGTCTTAAGTTGCGTTCCAAGGGAATCAATTTTATTGCCTGTCCGAGTTGTTCGCGTCAAAACTTCGATGTGATTGGCACCATGAATGAGCTCGAAGCGCGACTAGAGGATGTCACAACGCCCGTCGATGTTGCGGTCATCGGCTGCTTCGTCAATGGCCCCGGTGAGTCGAAGGAAGTCGACATCGGTGTCACCGGCAGCAGTCCCAGCAATATGATTTATCTGGATGGCAAGACCGACCACAAAATCCAGAATGCGGAGCTGGTTGATCACCTCGAAAGCCTGATTCGTGAGCGGGTCGCGAAAAAACAGGCAGCAGAGCAGGATATTA
>JBFKDP010000452.1:0-2416 GCA_041619575.1 Litorivivens sp. | reverse complement strand
GGCCGCGCCTGAATCAATCAGCTCACAGTTCGGGAAGTGCGCCGCCAATTGTTTTGCCAGCAGTGGGAAATGTGTGCAGGCCAGCACTAGAGTATCCATTTTCGCAATTGCTGGGTGCTCGTCAAACTGGCGGGCAACCTGTTCACATACCGGCGCGGGGCTGATGTCATGCCAGAACCAGCTTTCTATTGCCGGTGCCAGTGCTGCTGCGCCGACGCTGATCACAGTGCAGTGGCGTGCAAAGTCGTCGATAAGTTGCGCGGTGTATGCACGGCTGACTGTGCCCGGTGTAGCCAACAGGCCAATGACCTTGCTGTGGCTGAGTTGTGCTGCCGGTTTGATGGCTGGAACGACGCCAACAACGGGGATGGAGAGCGCTGCACGCAGGGCAGGTAGCACCGCCGTACTGGCTGAGTTGCAGGCTAGCACCAAAAGGTCCGGCTGGTAGTGGGCAACCAGCTTCTCTGCCGTGTGGCAAATGTGAACGGTCAGTTCCTGCTCTGGCCATTCGCCGTAGGGAAAGCCGGCGCGATCGAGGGCGTAAAGGAGGTTAAGAAACGGCAGGCGGGCGTGAATTTCCCCGCCGATGCTGAGAGCGCCAACGCCCGAGTCAAAGACCAGAACCGTGGGGGAATGCTGCGTCACGTGAACTGCGCTCCTGGTCGGGCGTTGGGTCAGGCTTTAGAGTTGCTCGAGAATTTTGTCAGCGGCGGTTTCTACGATGCCGCCCGGGGGTTCGATGGCAAAGTGGCTGACAATGCCGTTCTCGACAATCATGGCCATGCGCTTGCAGCGCGTTCCCATGCCAAAGCCGCTGCCGTCCATCTCGAGGCCCATGGCCTTGGTGAGTTCCGCGTTGCCGTCGGCCAGCATCAGCAATTCTTCAGCATTCTGGTCTTTGCCCCAGGCGCCCATGACAAAGGCGTCGTTGACGGACATACAGGCAATGGTATCCACGCCTTTTTCCTTGATCTTGTCGGCAGCTACAACATAGCCGGGTACGTGGGTCATGGAGCACCCAGGAGTAAAGGCGCCGGGTACGGCAAACAGGACCACTTTCTTGCCCTTGAAAATATCATCGGTGCTAATGTCTTCGGGACCTTCTTTGCCCATGGTTTTCAATGTTACCGAGGGGATGGCATCGCCAACTTTTATCGTCATGTCTAGCTCCTGAGGAATATATCTTGCGGTATAGCAGAGGCCTAATAGTACGCGCTGTTGTCGCCCGCTTGAAGAGGCATGCAAAAACATCCCTTGAAAATCTTCCGCCTGACCTTATTTAAGCAGTAACAGCCGGTGATTGGCTGAATTTTGAACTGGAGGTGCAACATGAATGGTTTTACGTATACACCCTACGCCTGGTTGGACGATTTTCGTCGTGATTTCAGTCGCCTGGTGAATGCCGGACAGGAGCACCAGAGCTGGAGCCCGGCTGTTGATCTGGCCGAAGACGACAGCGGCTATTTCATTACGGTTGATCTGCCCGGTGTAAATCCCGACGACGTCGAAATTACCACCCATGCCCAGCAACTCACCATCAAGGGCAAGCGTGAGTGGGAAACCGGCGAGCGCAACACTTTGAGTAACGAACGCTGGCGTGGTGACTTTGCGCGTCGTTTCACCCTGCCAAAGATCGCCGATGTCGACAATATCGATGCGAAGTACAGTAACGGTGTACTGGCAATCTTTTTACCGAAAAGCAAAGACGCGGAGCCGCGTCGTATTGCCATCAACGTTCACTGAAAAAACTAGGCCGTAGCGGCTATACCGCTGCGGCCTTTTACTTCCCGCCCCGACAGGCTAAGCTGCTGCTTCCTGTTTTACTGTACGCCATTGTATGCACGCCGCAGCAACCGCCTTTAATGAATTTTGGCTAGCCTGGACTTTCCTTACCCGAATGCCAGCCCCTGTATCTGTCGATTATTCCGAGAGCGGATTGAATCGAGCCGCGCGTTTTTTCCCTTGGGTTGGCTTGGTGTTGGGCATACTTTGCGCGGCTGTATTCTGGGGTGCCTTGCAGCTTTTTGGCAGCGTCTGGGTCGCGGTAATCGTACAGCTCATCGCGGGCGTCTTGTTCACCGGTGCGTTTCACGAGGACGGTCTCGCAGATTATTGCGACAGTTTTGGCGGGCAGGACAAGCAGAGTCGACTGGCCATAATGACGGACTCGCGCTTGGGCACTTACGGTGTATTAGGTTTACTGAGCATGCTGGCCTTGCGGGTATCGCTGCTGGTCAGTTTGCCTGTCGTGCTCATTCCGCCAGTCATTATATTTTCTGCAACGGTCAGTCGATTGTTGGCGGTATCGCTGATGCTGAATAATGACTACGTCAAAGTTCAGGGCAAAAGTAAGCCGCTCGCAACCCAAATGGAACTCCCTTCATTTGCGATTGCTGGAATTCCTGCCCTGCTGTCG
>JBFKDP010000451.1:0-2433 GCA_041619575.1 Litorivivens sp. | reverse complement strand
CCAATAACATCGGCACCAGCGCATGCTGCTCCGGCCCTTCACCATAGGCTTTAGCGTGCACGATAATCTGGTGCTTGCTGTCGACTGCCGCAATCCCGTTATAGCCCTGGATCGTGCCTTTCGACGTCTTCATCTTGGCGCTATCGGGATCGGTAATATTGCTCTTGATCGGCTTCGGGCGTTTACCGCGACCGAGCCGCTCAGGTTCGGTCGCCAAGTGCTTTTTTATCATCGCACTCGCCGCTTCCAGCTTCTGAATCTGGGCCTCCTGTCGCACCTGTATCTCCGGTTCGGTACGCCGGTCCTCAGAACGATGCGAGGCCAACATTCTTTCCACCGCCCGACCGTTCTTCTTCTGCTTACGAGTCAGCTCGGCTTGCGCGCCGCTCCATTCTTTTGAGGCATTGGAGGGCAGCTTACCGCCGTCAATGACGAACATCTCGCGGCCAATCAGGCCCATCTGGTTACAGACCATCAGCACATGAGTGAACAACGGCGCAACCCCCTCATCCATGGGGGTCACAAAGTCAGCGATAGTGCTGTGATGAGGTAGGCTGTCTGCCGAGAAAGCCATAAATAGCACGTTCTCGCGGCACGCCTGGGCAATACCACGGCTGGAGGTGATACCGCGCGAATAGGCAAACAACACGATCTTCAGCAGGATCGCCGGGTCATAGGCGGGCGCACCATTGCGGTCGTAACGGAGGGTATATTCAAAGGTGCCAGGCTGAATCTGGCCCGCAAACCGTAGCAGGATCATCTTGGTCTGGTCGAAATTGGTGTGTTTGTAGCACGCCATCCCTTGCCCTGCCTGCCATTATTTTCTTTTCGTCGAGTTTAGCGAGAGTAACTCCCTCGAACCAGGGTATGCGGAGCTTTTCCGACAGCGTCTACGCCCACGCTCAGCGCCACACCAAAGACCGCAACGCGACCTTTGGTATGTCCAACTGTAGCGACTTGTTATGAGCTCGATTTTCTGGATTTAAGAGGATACTTATCTGGGTGCTTGATAATGTCGAGACCCAAATCGATATCCAGATCTGGCCAGTAGAAATGACCTGGAGGATTTTCTTCAATATTAAGGACTTTTCCAATTGGGGCCTCCTTGAACCATGGAAAATCTTTATACGATAAGAAATGTTCGCATTCACCCGATATCAGCCAAATTCCATGGCTTGATACATGTGTGACTTCAGTCCCTGAAGTGTTGATTCCATGCGCTGATGAGCTCATCTTCATGCTCCCGGACGATTTTCTCAATTTTAGACAATTGTTGATTTGAAAGCCCGTAACTTCTCGCCAACGCAATTTCAGGTTTCAGCCAGAATTTTGCTTCGCCATCGCAACAATGGACATGGACATGCAGCCTTTCTTCTTCTCTCGAGAAGAAGAAAAATCGAAACCCACTTTCTCGAAATACTGTAGGACTCAATGGCTACCCCTCAGGGCTCATAACATCTAAGCATTTGTCCGCTGTGCGCAGCATGGTGGATGAGTACTTGTTGGGCTAAGCCGTCGCTCGGCAACTGCCTATGCTTATTTATTAAGAAATTGTTTTCAGCAGGACCGCCGGGGCCGGAGCGAAAGGATAGTGAATAGACAAAAGCTGCCGTGTTGTAAACGTCAATTGCATTGAAAAATGCATCTCCCTTGCCCATTTCGGTCTTCCTGCCCTTTGGCTTTCTTCTGATAATAGCCCATTTCTCTCGTTCATTCCGCACAACATTCTCAGGCGCAATGTGCCCCGATCAGGGTTCAGCTTACCGCTATCCGTTAATACTTTTATGCCAGCATTTAGCCTCGTTCAAGGCGCATCAGTGTCGGATCAGAGGCAGTTTACGGCGGCGACAGCAGTTGGCGAGAAAGCCGAAATGACGGATGCGCACCAGCCCCTTCGGCAGTACATGCATCAGAAAGCGGCGAAAAAACTCTTCGACCGACAGCCACAGCACCTTCCAGCGATCAGAGTCGCGATAATCATTGTAACGGAACCGGATGCCATCGTCGCCCATTGACACTAAACGGCCATTGCTGATGGCTTTAGCGAGTCAGGATGTACAGCACCGTGGCGGGTGCCGCCAGGACGGGTTTAGAGAACCGCTTACAAACCGCCAGCATCGCCTCTACTGGATCGATATCCGAATTCAGCCGTGCCAGGTTTTCCTTGTCGGATTGTTTTGATTCCTTAGAAAGACTGGGGTCACCCAAGTTCGACAGTTAAAATCGTAATCTATTGATATGCATAGGTAGCGTTTAAAAACGTTACACTACAGGGTGCACAAATCGCGCGTCGTTGTCGGTTTTTTAATCTCGAGTACGCTGAAGAGGTTCAATTGCTCGCTGCTGATCGTCTAGAGGCCTTCGACCTGATTGTTATTCAGGTTGGCTGTGTGATGCTGTATGCGCTCCAGTAGCGCCAGTGCACGCTCGGGT
>JBFKDP010000450.1:0-2438 GCA_041619575.1 Litorivivens sp. | reverse complement strand
GGCAGCCGCGAGCCAGAACGCGGTCGAGGTCGACTCGCCCAGCAGCACCAGTGAAACCGCTGCGCCGATGAAGGGCGCGGTCGAGAAGTAGGCACCGGTGCGCGCCGTGCCCAGTCCGCGCAGCGCCAACACGAAGAGCACCAGGCTGATGCCGTAGCCCAGCAGGCCGACGGTCAGGGTTCCGAGCAGGATCGGACCGGCGGGCAGACTGGCGCCAAGCGCTTTCTCGACCTGGCAATCTGCTCAAGTATCTCCGAGCGGTAAAAAAGGGATGATGACAGCTACAGGCTTCTAAAGTGTTGCCTTATTTTTTCGATTAGGGAAAAAGGTTTGGGGGGCGGAAGTGCGGGCATGGAGGTAAGTTTGTAAAGGTTGTCAGCCAGATGACTGGTGGTAAATCTCTCCCATGCAAGCTTCTGTCCGTTATGGCTCAAGTGTTCCCGTAGCGCGTCGTCTTTGAGAAGTTTCTCCAGTTTGTTTGCCGCGTCAGCCGGCGTGTCGTATAGCAATACATTTTCGCCATCTATCAGCCCCAGTGCCTCTTCTTCGCCTTTACCCTGGCGACAGGCGAGTAGTGCGCATCCGCAGGCCATCGCTTCGAAGTTTTTGGCCATATACTCGCCAAAGCCCATGTCAGCGCTCACAAAAACGCCGATGCGGCTCAGGGTGTCTCGATATTCTTTCGCTGACGTCGTGCGCAGCAATTGCACGCCATGGGATTCGGCTAGCTGGTTAAGTAATTCAGCCCGTTGCTGATATACGCGCGATTTCACCCTGCCGACGAAACCGGCTGGGATGTCTCGTGGTTGCTCACTTGGAGTTAATGTTAGTTCGTTAAATGCCTTGGGAATAAAATAGGCCTGAATAGACTCCTGCTGAAGTCGTGAAGCGACCCAGTTCCCGGTTACTGCGATTCTGGCATGGGGCAGCTTTTTATAGAATCTGGAAAACGCTTGGTACCATTTTGAATCCGGTAAAAAGTTCTGGCATGCGTCTTCCTCGAAGATCACCACTCCACTCCAGTGTCTCAATTGAGCCGCTGCTTTGTGGAGCCGCTTGAAAGGGATGTCCAGGATTACTCTGCTGAAGTGTTCTGTATTGAATTTCTTCAGTGATTGACGGAGATTTCTTTCCTCTGATTGCGAAAGCGTAATAATTTCAATGTCGTAGCGTTTTTTCAGCGTGTTGTAGAGATATGTGTGGTCAGGTACTCGGTGCTCCCCTGTGCCCAATAGCAGGATCGGGCCAGCCTCAGGCGAAAGGGGGTGCTTGTTAATTTCTGAATATGCTTCTGTCATTAGAGTGAGTTTTAACCATCAATCGGATAAAGTGTAATACATGTTTGTATTTTAGTGCCTGGCTGTAAAGAGTATGTCGGTGTTTGTTGAGAAGATTCCATGCGCGTTCTGAATATCGTAAGTGATTCAGTTGAGTCCTCGGCGTCCATTCATCATGTTCATCTCCATATTGAGCAGCAGCTTCGTCTTCGAGGGGTCGTCACTGAAAGTTTGTTGCTGACAGGCGCTACACACAAAGACTTTGGGCCTTCATTGATTGGCAGTTTTGACGCCCTGCGTCGCCCCCGGAAACACCCTCTTGCCTATAGGATGTTGCGCGCCAAGGTCCGGCGAAGGATCGTCTCAGGTAATTATACATGTGTTATCGCGGACGGGATGATGTCGGCAAATCTTTTGCTGGATATTCAGCCTACTATCGATAATCGTATTCGGTTTCTGTTGGTCGTGCATGGTAGGGTGACGGCATTGAAGCCTAGGTTGCCGATCCTGCGGAAAGCAATACGTCGAGGCGAGTTGCCCCAATGGCAAGTCGTCGCCGTTTCCGAGGATTCTGCTGCGCATTTAGAGCCTCAGCTGCCAGCATCATTGTGTCCTGTTGAAGTCGTGGAGAATTGTATTGATATTCGGGCTATGCAGGCCTCTCTACTAGATCGGGGGCGAGCTCGAAAATCATTGGGACTGCGTGACGACTGTATTGTTATTGGGGCTATCGGGCGAATGTCCGCAGAGAAGGACTACAGTACTCTTATTCGAGCTTTTTCGCTTTGTGATATTCCAGAAGCAATCTTGCTGCTAATTGGCGATGGTAAGGAGAGGATAGAGCTTGAAAGGATGGCCGCGCAAAGCGGCGTGGCAGATAAGGTTGTTTTTGCAGGTTTTATTGCGGAAGCGCGTCGCTATCTGAAAACCTACGATTGTTTTGTTATGAGCTCCAGAACGGAAGGTTCCCCGATAGCACTCCTAGAGGCCATGGCGGCAGGCTGCCCAATAGTGAGCTCAAGTATACCTCCACTGACTTCAGCATTGCCTTCGAGTTATCCCCATGTTTTTGAGGTTGGTGATCCATTAGCCTTAGCAGAGCAACTTAACCGCGTGATCGCCATGTCCGGCTCTGAACGGGAGCGTTTAGGAGATTCCTTG
>JBFKDP010000449.1:0-2440 GCA_041619575.1 Litorivivens sp. | reverse complement strand
TCCATGGCCTGTAACCATTGTGATGACCCGGTATGTCTAAAGGGCTGCCCCACCAGAGCCTACACCAAACATGCCGAGTATGGCGCGGTCTTGCAGGATCCAGAGACCTGCTTTGGCTGTGGCTACTGCACCTGGGTGTGCCCCTACAATGCGCCTCAGCTGGATCCCATCAAAGGTCAGGTTTCCAAATGTAATATGTGCGTCGACCGGCTTGAGGTGGGATTGAAACCTTCCTGTGTGTCGGCCTGCTTGGGCAATGCACTGAGTTTTGGCGTAGTTGAGGACCTGCCTGACAATCGTGAGCAGGCCAAGGTCAGCATACCCGGTTTTCCTGATCCGGAGATTACTCACCCGAATATCCGCTTTCAGCAAATCAAAAATATGCCTGATGAGGTCACGCGCCCCGATGGCATGCCGGTTAAGTATCATCGGGATGACAAAGGCGGGTACCGCCCCGTGGTCGATCAGAAGAAGGGCGTTGAAAGGCACTGGAACCTAGCGCGCCTGAGTTCTCGTGAAAACCCACTGGTTGTCTTTACGCTGGTCAGTCAAGCAGCCTTAGGCATGTTTTTCTCAATCTTTGTCGGTGCGCAGATGGGGTTGGAAAGCCTGGAAGCTCTGCGCAAGTCCGTCATGTATGTCCCCCTGTTGGCGCTGGCGGTTGGGCTTGCGGGTATTGGCATGTTGATGTCGGCAACGCATTTGGGCAAACCGCTGCGCTTTTATCGAGGCTTCAACAACTTGCGGCATTCGCCCGTTTGCCGTGAAGGTTTGGGAATGCTGTTGTTCATGGTCTTTTCCGGATGTCACCTGCTCGCAGTGCTACCGGAAAACCGCTTGTTTATTCAGTGGTTTGGTCAACTTGGGACCTATAGTACGCTGGCCGCAGCGCTGGGTTGGCTCGCAGTTGCTGCGGGTGCAGTTGGCCTGTATTACATGGTGCGCTGTTATCGAATACCCGCGCGACCTTTCTGGAACCACTGGCAGACCGGCACAAGCTTTGTTGGCAGCGCCGCAGTTTTGGGTGGCCTGTTGCTGGGTTTTGTGGGCGTGCCGACATTACTGCTTGCGGGCTTAGCCGGTGCGCAGCTTGTTGTGGTGTCGGCGGCTCTGGTCTTGTTCGGATCTGTGATTGAGGCAGTGGGGCTTATCAGACACGCTCACGTGATGGACAACGCTAACAATGAAGGCAGTGCATCGCACTATGTACAGTGCACGGTTTTCGGTAAAAGTTATGCGTTGCGCAATGTCCTGCTGGCGGCCAATGTGGTGCTGTCTCTGGGCGTGTTGGTGGCTGCAGTGACTCAATTCCCGCTCTACTGGCTGAGCGCTATCGCGGGTGCATTGCTGGTATCAGCCTTGCTTGTTGCTCTTATCGGTCGCTGTCTATTTTATGTGCTGGTGATACCGACGACGATGCCGGGTGCATTCTTCTGGAAGAACAAGGACTTTGAAGAGCATGCGCGAGAGATTGGTTTGGCGCATATGCCTCAGGTTGGTGTGGTTTACGATCGGCATTGAATTGCCGTTAGCGGCTCAGGCGCGCACGTTCAATTTGGCGAAACGTCGCGCTTGGACTTTGGGCTGACCTTCGATTGCCCGGTATTGGGCTGAGGCTTTTTCAGACTGCAAGCGATCGGCGATCAGTGTCAGTATAGTGCGACACCTTTCACCCAGCGCATCGAATTCGCGATAGGGGGCGTCGCAACCTTTTTCAATGAACTCGCCGCAGATTGCTTTATCTTCGACCTGCTCTAACAGTCGCAGTTTGTTAACCAATTCCCCCTCCACTTAATTCGCCAGCCTCGGTGGAAGCACTCCCATCTTTGTGGGTTTGTCACACTTCGTGAAAAGTGTGATTTAGTGCACACTTTGATCATACCGCAAGTGACGTCTGAGAAAAAGTTGGTGACTTGGCCGCGGACTGTCAGGCCTGACTATGCTCCTCTTCGACAAAGAGATCATCAATCGACCGGTCTTCTTCGTTATATTCTTCATTGCGTGGGTCGATTTCAGCCATAACCGGGAAAACGTCGGGCGAGATGGGCACGAAGCTTTCTTGCTCCTCCGGTGTAACCGCAGGTACGCGCTGGATGTCGCGAACGATAAAAATGATCAGCAGGAGCAGCAAGCAGGTATTGGCGATAAAAAAGCTGTCCGGGCCGGTGACGCTCATGAGCGCCGAGTTTAGTAGTGGGCCAATGAGACTGCCAATGCCGTAGGCCGTCAGCAAGGTGGCGCTGGCCGCGACAATCTGGTTGTGGGTCATTCGGTCATTTGTGATGGCAACGGCAATAGCGTAGATGGAGGACGACAAGCCGAAATACAGGGCTGTCAGGCCGCATAGTGTTACAAAGTTGTCGCTCCCCACCAGAATGATTCCCCCGCCTGCCAAAGCGGCAATACCCGCAACCGCCAGCATCACTCGCGCGCGGTCGCG
>JBFKDP010000448.1:0-2475 GCA_041619575.1 Litorivivens sp. | reverse complement strand
GCCCTCGAAGCTGCCGGTCCTAACGACAGCAGCCAAGACGATCAATCCCTCGTAGTCGATCTTCATAACTACTCCATATGGCACCATTAGCCACACTAATAGCATGAAGCTTCAGCCGATCCAATCAGTAAATACCAAGGCAACAACGTGCGCCAAAGAACTGACCGTAGCGATCCGGCTATACGGCTTCGACAACTGTCGTCACGCCCTTCGGCGTCGAAGACGATCTTCCCCGACCACTGGCATTCCTCATCGAAGCGTAAACTTCGTCCGTCAATAGGATCTCATGTGCATTGGGTAGGTGCCTGGCCGGAATCGAAGGGAAAAGGTGATGAACCAAGTGATAACTATCGTTGCGCGGGAAAAAGATCCATCTGATAACTCTCGGCAAGAAGACATTTCGCGATGCCCGGATTTCATCATCAGAGCAAATCAGACCTGCGTGGTCGATACAGTCTGCCCAATAGTTTAGAGAGGAATATATAAAAAGAAACGGGATCAAGATCATCAATCCTCCGAAAGCGGGTTCGGCTGCTGTCAGAGATACAGACAGAAACACGAGTGAAACTCGAAACCACTTGAAAAACATGCCATCGTCGTCTGTTAGATCAATGCTTGTGTAATGATTCAAGTGCCTGCCGATCAAAGGAGTAATGAAGTGCCGCATCACTACGGTGCGATTCAGTTTTTCATCAAGTCTGAATGAGGCGATGTTCTGGAAGTCACGGTCAAGGTCATGATCTCCAAGGTGAGCATGGTGAGTTAGGTGATCTCTTTTATACTTCATAAAAGAGCTTAACGTTAGCGATGCGCAGAATTTTCCTATGACGACGTTCTGATTGCGATTGTCACAGAAGGTCGAGTGCGAGCACTCATGAACTATATTATTCAGTCCGCGGAAACGCGTTGCAATGAGAACCATGAGCGCGAAAATAATTATCGAGTCAAGCCACGACAATGGAGCCTGTAGCATAAAGTACCCAGCCATCGCGGCAACAATTATTGTCACCACGTAACAAAACACCAGCGACCAAGCAGAGAGAGTGCCAAAGCGCTCCAGGCCGACGAACCTACGATTGAACTTCAGCTTCAAGTCATCAGAATTCATGACAAATTTCCCCCAAGAAAGTCGCACTTAGGTTGTAATATCCAACTGTTTCGAATATCGCAACAGTAAGTTGACGTAGCGTCATACATGACACATATTCGCAACTAGCCTAGCTCTAAGTAAGCGGGAGTATGCAGCATTCTGTCGATGGCCCTAAAGTCAATCAGCTGGTTTGGCGCCCACTCTACGATCTCTGATAGTTACTGGTGTTTTCCAAAGTAGGCGGCGCTGAAACGAGCATTGTAGCCGAGGATGATCCGCGAGGCTCTGAAAACTTCGGCGGTTTAAGATCGAGTCTGGGAGAGCTCACGCGACCAACGCCCTTACGGGATGGCCAAGGCCACTTGGTCCGGTCGTAGCACGTACCCGCCGACTGGCTCTCCCGTACTCAGGAATTACTCGGAACAGGAGCCCTACGCCCACAGGCGATTGCGACGTTTTGTGTTTGTATAGGCAGGGCCGTATCCAAAGACAAACTAAGCGAAACTATCCCTTTGCCAAAGGTGAAATCTCAACCTGGCTTCGGGTTCGGATTCGCCGCTTTGGATTGCGCGACTCAACGTGCGAGATGGTCCTGGCTCGCGCCGGATTCTCATACCTGATGCCAGTGACCCGCTTCTGACTGAGATGGCGTTTTTCATCGCCGGCTTCTCTTCATACACAGGACAATCTAGGCCCTTTTTCGAGACGGGCAGAGGATCGGTACCGTGCTCAAGAATCAGAGGAATTCTGAGTCAGGTTAGCAATTGATGACTACTCGAGCCTGATTTCATAGATTATTTCTCCCTGGTCCTCGCGCCAATTGTAAATGGCACGCACGACTCGAACTGCAGCAATTAATGCGATGGGAACAGCTACAATAGCCAGGCTTATCGTCGTCAACATTTCACTCGTCTCGCTTACCATGTTTCTGGATTTGGGAAGGCACCGTGCAGACTACACAGTTTGCTCGCTGCCCTTCAGCTCTGAGCGAACTCGAAGATATCGCTCCGCCAAAAAGGGGTCTGACCCTTCTATCATGCGGCGAGGGTCGTGTAGTTTTTTAGCAGCGCGATGCGCACTGTACGTTTGCTGTGCCAAATCGAGTGCCGGTGTTAGCACATTCCCTAGTTTGAGCACTCCGCATGCGACAACAAACATCATCCTACTAAACCTCTTACGCTTTCGAGTTCGTCCATTCGAACCAGTCCGGAGGTGCGGGTGAAGCCTATTGAGGTCTGATACCAACACACCCGAACAGTCGATACGAACATAGCCTATTAACAAAAATAACGTGGCATAATTTAGACTAATACAAGAGTATTTTTCGTGTCCGGTCTGCACGGTGAAACCCTAGCGTCCGACAGGAAATTCAGAACATTATTTTC
>JBFKDP010000447.1:0-2528 GCA_041619575.1 Litorivivens sp. | reverse complement strand
GTCCTTCGGCGATCTGGGTGTATTCAGCATTGGTGAGTACGCCCACCGCGCTCAGCATTTTTGCGTGAGCCAGGGAACCATTGATGTCGTGATGATAGAGCCGCTGGTCAAAACCGACCGAGGCTGTAAAGCGCTCTACAAACTGATCTGTGGGCTCGGAAAATCGGCCACCCCAGGGTTTGATCTCGGAAGTCTCGTCAGTCATAGGTGCTTACAGTCTTTTGTCGAAAAATAGCTGGCCATTATAGCAAGTTGTCAGCGCGAACGCTGCTCTGCCTGTTTGGGGGCGACCGAGCCTGCGTCATTAAACGGTCACACTTGCCGCCGATAATGCAGGCTCGCGAAAACCGCCCCACTTTATTTTATATTCCAAGGACGACACCGTGACTGACGCCGACATCTCATCCCCACGCGCTAAACTGGTGGAAGGGCTCTGGCAGCTGAAACAGGTTTGCGAGCAGCAGGACGACCAGGGTTTGCGCCATATGCATTTCAATACCCTGATGAAAGATCCTGATTACCGTTTCGATATTATTCGTCGCGCCTCAGCCAGCCGTAATCCCAAAATTCGCCAGCTTGCTCAGGATCTGGGCTCGTTGGACAGCCGCGATGTGCTGATTGCCAAGAATGCGACTCATGCGAGTCGCGTCGTTAATCCGGATATCGCCGCAACACAGGCGCAGCGAATTCACCCCGGTCTTCCCGAGCAAAGTGCAAAGGGAAAAATGCGCGGTTTGGTTTCGGCGCTGGTGGTCGTTATCGCAATTGTGGCCCTTGCACTGTGGCAGATTCCCCGGTATCTGGGCGGCAGTCAGGTAATCGTGAGCGGGTCGCTCTATGGCAACCAGCACTGGACGGCAGACAAAGAGTGGATTCTGGATGATCTGGTCTACCTCGAGGCGGGTGGCAGATTGGTCATTGATCCGGGTACCCGGGTTCTGGGTCGAAAGGGTTCGGCGTTGATCATAACGCGCGATGCTAACCTGCATGCTCGGGGCACGGCTGCCTTACCGATTGTGTTCACCAGTGCAGCCGAAGCCGGACAGCGTAAGTCGGGAGACTGGGGCGGCCTGGTCTTATTGGGCAACGCGCCGGTGAACGTCGCGGATGCGCGCATTGAAGGTGTCCCGGAGGGCGATACCCGCGCTGCCTTCGGTGGCGTCGATACCAGCAGCAACTGTGGGGTGCTGGAATACGCCCGCGTCGAGTTTGCCGGCTTTGAAGCCTACGCAAATAATGAACTCAATGGCCTGACGCTCGGTGGCTGTGGCAGTAACACCATTGTGCGGAATGTGCAGGTGCACCACGCGCTGGACGACGGTATTGAGGTCTTCGGGGGCACAGTTGACCTTAAGCATATACTGATTACCGGTGCTGGTGATGACTCTCTGGACTGGGATATGGGCTGGACGGGACGGGTTCAGTTTCTGGTGGTTCACCAGTTTCCGGGGGTTGGCGACAATGCGTTTGAGGGTGACAACAACGGCGATGATCCGCTGGCCGTGCCCGTGTCTGAGCCGACCTTTTACAATGTGACATTGATCAGTGCTAGCAGCGCTGACAAGCATCAGCGGGCAATGACCTTGCGACGCGGCACGGGCGGTCACTTCAACAATATGATCGTGCAAGGGTTCTCCGGCGAGTTGATCGATATTCGCGATGTTGCCACGGTTGAGCGTCTGGCAAGTTCGCAGATGACATTCGATGCGCTTATCGCCCAGCGCATCGGCAGTACGGGCAAAGAATTTTTTGCAGCGGAGCCGGGTGAGAAAGATGATGATGGCGGTTTCGACGAAGCTGAGTATTTCGCCGGGCTCGAGAGTGTGGTGCTGGGCGCTCGCACGGGCCTTACCGGTGGTGCGGAGCACACACGCGCACCAAACTACACGCCCTTGCTGCGCGGCGTCAGCGCCCGAGGCGAACAACTGCAACTGCCACAAGGCGAATTTTGGGACGAAGCCGCGGCCTACTACGGCGCGGTGAGGCCGGGTATCAAAGCCAGCTGGCTCGATGGCTGGACAGCCTTTCCGGAAGCATAGGGTCCTGAGCCCTGGGGATGGATATACACGCCTGATGAGTGTTGGGCTGTAGCGAGCTGATAATTCTGGTCAGGTAAAACCCTGACCAGAATTAAATGTGCTCGCAGTGTCGAATTCACCACAGCCTCTGGATATCGTAGTGAAAAAGCCGCAGGGGAACTTGCGGTACCTGCCCTGAGACGTATGATAGGCCTCCCGATCAGTGCACTGGAGTCCGGTTTCACCCATGTCTCAAAACGATGCTAGTTCCCGGCGAACCATCAGAATTGCCACGCGCGAAAGTCTTCTGGCGCTCTGGCAGGCAGAATTTATCAAAGCTGAGCTTGAACGCTGCCACCCTGGCATTGTGGTGGAGCTGCTGGGCATGACTACTCGGGGTGACCAGTTGTTGGACTCACCGCTGTCAAAAATTGGTGGTAAGGCCCTCTTCGTCAAGGAACTGGAACAGGCCATGCTGGACGGGCGCGCTGATATGGCCGTGCACTCCAT
>JBFKDP010000446.1:0-2545 GCA_041619575.1 Litorivivens sp. | reverse complement strand
CTTTGAAGGCTTGCGCGTGGCAGATCGTGCTCTGTGGCGCAATGACAGCATCTTCGCCGTAGCTGACCACCAAGTTCCGACTACGGACAGGGACAAGGGGCTGGCAGGCTTCGTCGACCTCATTGCTCGCGAGCAGGTTGAGACGCTGGATGCAAACTGTCGCGCCTATGGTATTCAGCAATTTCTGCTTGGCGACCCCCGTCAGGGCATCGTCCACATCGTCGGTCCGGAACAAGGTATCAGCCTCCCTGGTATGACCATTGTTTGCGGTGATTCGCATACCTCAACGCATGGCGCACTGGCCGCTCTCGCCCAGGGGATTGGTACCTCGGACCTTGAGCATGTGTTTGCCACCCAATGCCTCTTGCAGCGAAAGTGTAAAAACATGCGGGTCAATGTTGTCGGTCAGCTTGGGCTTGGCATCACTGCCAAGGATTTGGCACTGCAGATCATTCGCCGCCTCGGCAGCGCTGGGGGCACGGGCTACGCCATAGAATACGCTGGTGAGGGTGTTCGCGCGCTGTCGATGGAAGGGCGGTTCACACTCTGTAATATGACCATCGAGGCGGGGGCCCGCACTGGCATGGTGGCCTTTGATAATGTTACCGAGGCCTATTTACGTGATCGGCCCTACGCGCCTAAAGGTGCAGAGTTTGAGGTGGCTGCGAATTCATGGCGAGAACTGTTCAGTGACCCAGAGGCTGTGTTCGACAATGAGATTATCATTGACGCAGCGGATGTAGCGCCCTGCGTTAGTTGGGGAGTGCGCCCCGATCATACTCTCAGCATCGGTGAGCACTTGCCGCGTTTGAGCGAAGCCCGCGATGAACGACAGCGACAGGATTGGCAGCGTGCTTTTGATTATATGGGGCTGGAAGAGGGAATGGCTCTGACAGATATCGAAATTGACCAGGTCTTTATCGGCTCGTGTACCAACGGCCGAATTGAAGATCTACGCCTTGCTGCAGAGGTGGCGAAGGGCCAGCGCAAACATGCATCGGTTTCGCGAGTGCTAGTGGTTCCCGGTTCTGGAGAGGTCAAGGCGCAGGCGGAGCGCGAAGGGTTGGATGACATTTTCCGCCGAGCTGGTTTTGAGTGGCGCGAGCCGGGGTGCTCCATGTGTAATGCCATGAATCCGGATCAATTGCTTGCCGGCGAGCGCTGTGCCTCTACCTCTAACCGGAATTTTGAGGGGCGTCAGGGATATCGCGGACGCACCCATCTGGTAAGCCCCGCAATGGCAGTGGCAGCGGCAATTCGCGGGCGTTTTGTCGATTCCCGCATGCTGTAAATTTGCCAGCGACGTCTTATTAAAGTGCGCTGGAGTTTGAGTCGTTAATCAGAAGTCTTGTCAGTGGGCCTTTCAGCTTGTTTTTTAGACGAGTTAGCGCCTGTATAAAAAGATCAATCTGAAGGTAGAGGCAAGGCACCAGAATCAGGGTTATCACTGTGGCGAAAACCACACCGAAGGCCAGGGAAATCACCATAGGTTTCAAGAACTGCGCTTGGGTGCTGGTCTCAAGCATTATGGGAGCAAGGCCAATAAATGTCGTCATCGAAGTGAGTACGATGGGGCGAAAGCGACTGCGTGTTGCATCCATCAGCGCATCGAACAGGGTGAGTCCCTCTTGACGCAGAGCGTTGGTTCGATCAATAAGAACCAGGTTGTCGTTCACCACAACCCCTGCGCAGGCAATCATGCCCAATACCGAAAACATCGCCAGTTCCTGCTGTAGCAGAATGTGCCCAATCAGCCCGCCAATAAAGCCAAAGGGAATGGCAATCATGATCAGTATGGGCTGCCAATAAGAGCCAAATACGATGGCCATTAAGCCAAAGCTGAGAATCAGAGCCATGACCATCAGTTGCAGGGTTCGCGTTAAAAATTCGGATTGCTGCTGCTGTTCGCCAGCTTTCTGAAGGGCAGAGCCGGGAAAGTTCTGTTGCCAGTTTTCACGGTTGTCTTCCATCAAGGCAGCGATGGTCGCGCCAGCACTAAAACCCGGTTGCAGGTCTGCAGTAATGCGCGCAACCCGCTCACGGTCCTTGCGCTCGATGGAACTATAGCCAGGGCGATAGGTGATGGTAGCCGCATCTTCGAAAGCTATTGCGACGTCACTGCTGGTGCGAAGCTGAATATTTCGCAAGTCGTGCAGAGAGTCTCGCTCTTCTGCCGGGTATCGGACCATCACTCTGACATCTTCACGCAGGCGCGGAATCTTTTGAGCCTCCACGCCATAGAATCCATGTCGGATTTGCTGGGCCAGTTGCTCCTCAAACAAACCGAGAGTCTCCGCCTGAGGCTTGAGCGCGACTTCGAGCTCGGTCAAGGGGGCTTCCAGAGAATTGATCACATCAAACACACCCGGGTACTGACTGAGCTGGGTCGCGACAGATTGCGCAAAGGCGCTAAGCTCTTCACTGTCAGCGGAGATCAGCTCCAAATCAATCGGTTGGCCCAGTGGTATGACCGTAAAGCTGAAGTCGACCTGACTGGCATTGGGTAGTGGGCCAATCAGGTCACGCCAGCGATTGCGGATCTGTT
>JBFKDP010000445.1:0-2595 GCA_041619575.1 Litorivivens sp. | reverse complement strand
GCTGTAAACAATATCGTGCCTTTGCCTTTGGACCTGCTCTCGTCATCTATTCCAACAGCCGGCCAAGGTGAAGTCAGCGACGAGCTCTTTCAAGACAGTGTGATTAAAACCAAGTCCAGCGCAATATTTGGCCAATTCAAATGGCAGATGATCGATACGCTTGCTTTGACAGTGGGCGGGCGCTACTCCGAAGACAAAAAAGATGGTAACTACACACTCACTTCCACGGGCCCGCTGCCAATCTGGCCGCAGATTACAGGGGCGGATTTCTCGGTGGATACCAGCGTTGTGGATACCGATTTTTCACCCAAAGTATCGCTAAGTTGGGAGCCATTCGAAGAGGCAACATTCTACGCCACCTACGCACAAGGGTTCCGGGCTGGCAGTTATAACAACGGTGCCACTTTTGAAGATCAGGTATTGTTTGACGCGGAAAAATCAACAACCTATGAGGTCGGTGTTAAAACTGATCTTTTCGATAGCCGCGTGCGCTTCAATCTCGGTTTATTCCAAACCGACTACGAAGATTATCAAATCACAACTTTTATCGGCCTGGGCTACATCACCTCTAATGCTGACGAAGTTGAATCTAAGGGGGTTGAAGCGGATGTGACTGCGCTGTTGCTTCCCGGCCTTATCCTCAACGCTACCGTTGGCTACAACGATGCCATGTTCGTCAAACATCCCGAGGGGGGCTGTGTTACTCGCTCTATTAGTGACAACCCAGGTGGCCTGATTGCCTCCGGAAGCAATGAAAACCCCAACTGTGACCTAAGTGGCCGAGATCTCCACCGCGCCCCCAAATGGAATGGTAGCGTTCGGCTCGACTACGTCATGGATTATCTGGATTTTGGTCTAGGCTTTGACGTTTTCGTGGGCGTCGACGCAACCTTTAAAGATAGCGAATTGTTTGATTCTGATTTGGACCCACTCGACAGCCAGGACTCCTATTGGCTATACAATGCGCGGCTTGGCGTGAAAGCTCAAGACGATAGCTGGCGAGTTGAGGTCCACGGCAAAAACCTGAGTGACGAACTTGTCAAGCTGTGGAGTGGGGATGGCGTTCTGGCATCAGGCTCACACTTCGCATCTACTAACGATCCGAAGTATTACTTCGCCACAATATACTACCGTTACTAGAGCCTGGCAGGATTACAAAGAGAACCAAGCCCCGAGCGGGGCTTCGGCCATGCATGCATCGGGAAACTTCATCGGAAAGATACGGACGAATACGCCCTCGCAAGTGCTGATGCTAGCCTGAACACTTGAGAGGGTGACTCTCTTTTAATGTGATAAGCTCACGACCATCTTGCGAGCCCGCCAAGCGCCCCTCAAATTATGCAGTGACATTCATCACATGAACACGCGTCAATCCGCCGTCTACTAACAATTCGCTACCGGTAATAAAACTGGCTTCATCGGAGGCGAGAAACAGTGTCGCTGATGCTATATCGCTCGGTTGGCCCAATCGAGGTACCGGACTAATGTTGGCAACTGACTGCAACTGTTCCACAGCATCTTCGCCATAGGCATCTTTTAAAATTGGCGTCTCAATTAACCCGGGCAAGATTACGTTGTGCCGCATGCCGGGCACGGTGATAACCGAATCCTGCGTAAATTTTACCAAGGCGGCCTTCGCTGGTGCGTACGCGGTATAACCATGTAAAGAAATATTCGCAGAGGCTGACGAGATATTGACTACAGAGCCATTCGCAGACTTGCGCAGCAAGGGTGCCGCGTATTTGACGTGAAAAGTCGGTGCCTTTATCAATATCGCAAACTGCTTGTCGTAATCCTCTTCAGGCATTGACTCGGGGTCGTACATGATGCCAATGCCCGCGTTGTTAACCAAGACATCCAGCCTATCAATTCCCGCAAAAAGCATTTCGATTTCTGCCACCGAACTCACATCGCATTTCTGAGGAATAAAGCTAGCACCAAGCTCTTTAGCGCGCTCCTTTAGACTCTCTCCGTTAATATCGGTGCCGATAACCGTAGCGCCTTCCGCTAGAAAACGGCGTGCAATCTCAAGACCGATACCTGAAGCTGCACCCGTCACCAAAACCTGTTTATTTTCAAAACGCATCTGTTATTCCTCTATCATCGCGTTTGTATAAGAGACCTACCGAAGCAGTATCCGTACAATATTAGCTACGTTGAAAAATATGGACAAAACCTGCGCTGCCTAAACCGCCATTGTGTTGAAGCGCCGTGCGAGCGTCAGCCACTTGACGCACGCCAGCCTGCCCGCGCAGCTGCCACACCAGCTCAGCAATTTGTGCAAGGCCGGTGGCGCCCAGTGGGTGCCCCTTCGCCAAGAGACCGCCGGAGGGATTCACTACATAGCGCCCGCCGTAGGTATTCTGGTCTTCCAGTACAAAGCGCTCGGCATCTTCAATGGCACACAATCCCAAAGCAGCATAGGTAATGATCTCGTTACTGGTAAAACAATCGTGCAGCTCAATCACATCGATATCGTCGGGACCAAGTCCGGCACTCTCATAGGCCTTCTGCGCAGACTCGCGACTGACCCCGCGAAACATCACATCCATCACATCGCCTTCGAAGTATTCAGCGCGGTCGCTGCACGCGCCT
>JBFKDP010000444.1:0-2643 GCA_041619575.1 Litorivivens sp. | reverse complement strand
TTATTGCCGCCACGCGAGTAGAGGGTACGGTACAAACTGTTACGCGCACTGTCGCTGCTCAAATCCTGCATCTCAACATCAGCGCGCCGGTTGATTGTAAACTCGCCGACTCGCGCCTTTCTGACATCAAAGAAAGAATGCGCAACACCCGCACGCATAGCCAAATGACGTTTGCGGTAGTAGGAAAACCAATTAGCAAAATTTTTCATCATTGCCGCATAAGCGGCTGTTGACGAAAAATTTGCTGATTTAATTTCATAGCCTATCAGGCGAGCGCCATCAGGTGCCGTGCCACTGAGCGTCGCACCGGTGTAGGCAAAATCATCAGGCAAGGGATCAAGCAGATAGAAAGTGGCAGGAAAGTATTCAACTTTACGCGCGACCTTGCGATTGGCGCTACCGCCATTGGGCAATGACATCCCATCGAAAAACATAAACCTGTGCCCGTCTCGGTCGGAATCAATCGTCGCTGTGAGGTCAAAAACATAATTGCCCCGTGTGGGATCACTCGGCGCGGCAGACGCGTCAATATTGCTGAATCGATTATCACCGACCGTTGGCCAGGGCAGGTACAAGTCCTTAGGATTAAAATAGGCTTTGTTGAAATCAGGCGAACGAAGATAGGCAAACTCCGGTAGTGGTGCCGCCGCATAATGATCATTGTTGCTGTCGTCATAAACGCGATTACCGACGCCTGAACCGTTTGGAAAAAGATAGACGTATTTTTTCCAGGTGCCATTCGCATTCCCAGCCTTATTCACGTTGATAGCACCGGTCTCTAGCTCGTCATTGCCGTTCAGTCCGACAAAGCTTTTGCGGCCTGTGTGCCACCACAAGGCCCCGTCATTGGTAGGCAGCAGTATTTCCGAATCCATACTCCCCGAGTCATCGAGCGCCAGAAGTATATTGGGTGCCACACCCGAACTCAGCGAGAGCGGCGCCTGGGCAATATCCAGTTGCGCAAAAACGGTCGACGTTAAACCGAACATCAAATTAAATCTGCCCGCCAGCATTACGGTTTTCCACACGCTTTTACACTTTGTCACGCCGCGCTACTCCCTGCGATAGATGGATCGAAGGACAACCATGGATTTGTCACTCACGCCAAAGCCGCGAGCCGTTACCCTGTACACTGCCATGTGTTGCACGGCACTATCGGCCTCCAACGACACATTTTGCAGTTCAAAGTTGGAGAGTTTTTCGATAAAGTACTGGGGCGAGGCATACAGTTCATCACGATAATCAGCCAGGGTTATCCAGCCGCTAGCGCTTCGATCATTCCACTCAGGCGTATTACAAAGACTCACCCCGACATCGCATTGCAGATAGCGCCCACTACGCCCTTCAAATGCACCGAGAGCCGCGCTTGCCAACTGTGCTTCTGCACTACGCAGCGCGGCTTCAGCCGCTTGAAAGGCAGCGTGCGTGTCACGAGCGTTGCCCGCCATACGTTCTTGTAGCATGGAGGACTGCATCACGCTGGCAGCAATTACCGTCATAACCAGAAGAAAGACCAAACATATGATTAGAACAGCACCGGCGTTTTTGTATCTCAAAGGATTCATCCTGCTCCTCCTTCAAGGCAAGCGATTACGCAGTGAAACTGTTGTCTGGTAGATCTTTCTCAATCTGCCATCCCTGGGTGTTGATCCACCGTTAAATTCAAGGTTCTGTGAGGTGACATCACGCTTCCCGATGATATTGTCTTCAATACCCTGCATGAGTAGAGCCACTCTCACACTCAGCACACTTGACCAGTCACTGACTTCGTCAGCCGTTTGATAATCATCAACGGCGTAATCGTCGTCAGTATCAATACCGTAGGTAAGCTGCATGTCCTCGACCCCTTCGACCAGCTCCAGCGACGTTGGGGCAGACCCGTTCCCGAGTTGTCTCACTTTGGAATACAACGAATGAATAGCGGCGCCTCCAGCCGTTTTGCGGCCAGTGCTGCGAATAAAATAGGTAGCGGACTGATAGCCAAGCACTTCGGCGGTGCTTGAGTAAACCTTGCCAAGCCGGCGTAGATTATTGTCGTCGACACCATAACTGATGGTGGCCGAACTGCTACCCACATCAGTCTTGACCTTGGTAGCCTTCAACAAGTCTGCGCTGACGCAGTCGCTGACAATGAAAAAGTCCCCGCTACCCAAGCCCGCGGGGTTTTCTTCAATCTGAAGCGTGCCGTCCGACACATTGAGATTGCCGGTCAAACGCGCAGGTGGCGAGACACCGCGCTGAAACTCAATGACATCGCTACCCACCACCGCATCATAGGCGTTATTTTCTGAAACATTCTCAACACCCCGCACAATGCCAGCGGGCGTAAAATCCAGTTCCGCCGGAGGCTCTTTGGCAATCGTATTGAGGGCGACCTTTTCCAGGCTTGGGCAACCCATAAAGCCCGCACTGCGCAGCTCTTTGGTCATCGTATTTAATGCGAAGCGCCCATTCTCCTGGAGTCTCGCGGCCTCATTCAGCAAACGCTGACTTCGCTGGCTGGCCAGGGTTACCTGCAGAACAACGGCACTGAGCAAAAGACCGAGACTTAAGGCGATAAACAATTCAGCCAGACTAAAGCCCCGATGATGCAAGCCTTTCACAGGCTATAACTCCGTGACAAAAACAAAGCGCTGCATGTGC
>JBFKDP010000443.1:0-2656 GCA_041619575.1 Litorivivens sp. | reverse complement strand
GGATCTTTCGCCCGAAACTATGTCAGTAGCCGCCAAAGTAGCCTACAAGATCCAGCGCCTGCAGAAAGGTGAGCCCTTCTCTGTCACGGGGTTTTACCACTTAGGCAGCGTTACCGCTGTGCATAAGGCACTGAGCAGGCTGGTTCAGGCTGGAGAAATAGCAAGGCTAAGCAAAGGCCTGTATGTGCGCCCCAAGTTGCTGGAGACTTTGCCAAACCTAAAAGTGACAGCCAGCGCTGTCCGGATTGCACAAGTCTGGGCTAAAGAACATGATCATATTCTGGTCAACCAAAGTGAAGAGGCCGCTTATCGTCTGGGACTCCAAACGCAGGCCCCAATGCAAGTGGTGTACTGGACAAGTGGGCCATCTCGGGAGTTTTCGGTGGGAAACGAACGGGTACAAGTAAGACACTCAATCAAAGCCAAATTGCGCTGGGCCAACAAGCCGGAAGGCACCATCCTCAGGGCATTGCTTGCATCGAAACCAGAAGCAGTATCCATTAATACCTTGCTTCGAGCACTAGCGCGTCTCGCTGAGGACCAAGAGACGCATCTTCAGCTGGTGCAGAAGTTAAGAGCTGTGCCACTTCTCCAAGCCTGGCAGCCGAAGTTACAGGAACTGGAACAGACCATCAAACTCAGATCGATCGCATCCCCAAAGATTGAAGAAGCTCAATGTCAAACCATAGTAACCAGTAACAAGCGCATAACTCTAGTTCGATTGCTTCAACTACTGAAGACCGGAATATATTCCGGATGTATTGCAATCATCACCGACAGGAGACCTGAGGATGCCTTGTTGCACCGCCTAAGAAAGGTTGCGCTAAATCACTATCCATCGGTAGCAATTGTGAAGCTAAATAAAGAGGGTCTGAAAAATTTGTCCGGGAAAGACCCCGAGCTAGCCCTAGCAGGCTGTTGAAAAAACCGAAAAATGAGACAATAGCGTAGTTTTCAACTTGGGCCAACGATAATGCGCGGCGATTCGATTAATCAGGGTGAACTATTCAGCTATGTGAGCTTGGAATCTCGAATTCCAGAGGTACACCCGATCCGTAAGGTACGCAAAATCGTTGATGCTGCATTGGCAGAGATCGAGCCGTCCTTCGATGATATGTACTCTTCGGTTGGCAGGCCGTCCATTCCGCCCGAGCAGCTCATCCGGGCAATGCTGCTCCAGATATTCTTCACTATTCGATCAGAGCGGCAGCTTGTTGAGCGGCTGGACTACGATTTGATGTTTCGTTGGTTTGTAGGCCTGGGCATGGATGACCGCGTCTGGAATCACTCGGTATTCTCTAAAAATCGTGATCGCTTGATGTCAGGCAGTATCGACGAGCTGTTCTTTTCGGCGATTAAGAAGCAGGCGTACGCCAAACAACTGATGTCCCGCGACCATTTTTCAGTCGATGGAACCTTGCTGGAGGCCTGTGCATCCATGAAGTCTTTCAAACCCAAGGAAAGCTCTGATGATCACGATGACGATGGAGAGAACTTTCACGGCCAAAAGCGAGGCAACAAGACTCACGCCTCCACTACGGATAGCGATGCCAAGCTGTTCAGAAAGAGCGCCGGCAAAGAATCTCGCCTGTGCCACATGGGGCATCTTCTGACAGAGAATCGCAATGGATTGATAGTAGAAGCCGAGGTTACTGAAGCGGGAACGCGGCAAGAGTGGGGTGCAGGAACTACCATGCTGGCGGCGCAGGGTACACGCCCCGGCATGACTGTCGGCGCGGATCGGGGCTACGATACAGGCGAGTTTGTAGACGGATGCCGGGGCTTATCCATCACACCCCATGTAGCACAGAAGTCTTTGCGAAGTGCGATTGATGGCAGGACGACAAACACTTGGGGCTACCGGATCAGCCAGTTAAAGCGGAAGCGGATTGAAGAATGCTTTGGGTGGATGAAGGATATTGGCTTGATGCGAAAATTACGTCATGTGGGCCGGGCGAAGACTGCCTGGATATTCCGGTTTACGGCAGCGGCCTACAATATTACGAGACTGAAAGGGTTGTTGGCTTGAAATTGAGAGAGAATGCCGCGTATATGGGAGATTTTGGCGATATAGCGGTCAAATAATCGTCAAAAGTTTATTTTCCTTAAGATTGCGCTACGAAAAATTAGAACATGTATGTCCCGAAGGAATTTGATAGATGATTGAAATCTTTCGCTCGGACGGTAATTTTTCAACAGCCTGCTAGACCACCGGCCTAAAGCTGTGATTTTTCCTTCCTTCTCAGCCCAGTAAACGCGGCCATGCTGGCTGCTTGGATTCTACTCTGAAAACCCGTTGTCCCTACCAGGGTTACCAACCCTTTCCGCAACAGTGTGTTCTGCACGCCGATATTCCTTTTGAGATCTAAGCAGAATACCTACCTTCGGCTTAATCATAGTCAGCGCAAAAATCAGCCAACAGACAGAAGCCCGCCCCCCTATCAATGCATCGTTCGACAGTAACGTGACCCTTGCAGGGGTTGAAGGTGCATGCGCAAATTGCGGCTGCCCCTCGGCAGTAATAAATCCAATCTTTTTGATAGATCTGCCCCGTTCCTGCATCAGCCTGACCGAGCAGCTTCTTTCCAGCCATTTCCCTTTAGCGGGCCGGCGCTTTCCGACTCTCAGCGTCAACAGTTGGGTCGTGGCTTTCTGG
>JBFKDP010000442.1:0-2658 GCA_041619575.1 Litorivivens sp. | reverse complement strand
CTCAGTGTAACGGGCGCGGGCGAGACGCTTGATGGCTACGTCACTGCAACCCGGTTACGCAGCGACGGATTTCGCGAGCACAGTGCGGTGGACAGTGAATACCTCTTTGCGAATGTGGGTGTGCAGCTCACACAGACCACAGAGACCCGATTTTACGTGACCGCCTTGAGTGACGGTTTTGAGCTGTCGGGCAGCCTTTCCCGCGATGCCGCGCTGCATAATCGCGAGGCCGCGTCATCGCCGGTCACGGTAGGTCCCTTTTTTCCAGGCGGTCCCATCACGGTGCTAGACCCGGGTCCGGTTGCTGACGATTGGGATCGCAATCTTGACGTTCTTCGCTTTGCAAACCGAACGGTGACGCAACGGGATGAGCTCACCCTCAGTGGCGGGGTCTGGTACAGCTATCGCGGGCTCGACCATGCCATTACTCGCTTTGCCGGTGTCATCGACCACGAAGAAACCGAGTGGGGATCTTTTGCTGAACTCTCCGGCGATAGCAAGCTGGCAACATGGCCGCTGACCTGGATGCTGGGAGCCCGTTTCAACCGTGCCGAAAATGAAGCCAAGACCTTTGAAAATAATGGTGGCCGAGAAGGTACGCTCAAGTCACGTTCGGACCAGCGCTCTAGCAATGAAGTGATATACAGCCAGCTCGACCTGTCTTTGCGCGAGGATCTTACTCTGTCGGCGGCACTGCAGTACTTGCGCGCGAATCGTATAAACCGGGCGCGTCTGAATGACACTTCCGGCGATGTGGACTTGCGTCAACTTAATCCCCGCCTCGGTCTGCTTTGGGATGCCTTGGAGCTGGCGCAAGTCTATGTCAATGTCAGTCGCGGTTTTGAGCCGCCATCAATGACTGATCTTACATCGGGTGGCGCGCTCCCATTCACTGAATTGAGCGCCCAGAAAGCCTGGACGCTGGAGTTGGGGACGCGGGGGAACCGCGGTTCGCTCGCTTGGGATGTGTCACTCTATCGCAGCTGGCTGGACGGTGAGCTCCTGGATTATGGCGAGCCGGGTGCGCGCGGCTTTGTATCTTTTACGGATAATGCGGATGAAACTATTCATCAAGGCCTGGAGGCTGGCTGGGATGTGACTCTGGCTCAAAATGCCCTTGCCCCTAAGGGGCTGTCGTTGGTCTGGCGCAATGCGCTCACGGTGAATGATTTCTACTTCGACGATGACGAACGCTACGGCCACAATACGTTGGCGGGTGTCCCCGAACTTTTATTCGTAAGTGAGTTGCGCCTTGAGCACGCCCGCTGGCATTTCAGTGCTTCGCTGCGCCGGGTACCCCATGGCCCCTATGTCGACTTTGAAAACACAGAACAGACGCCAGGCTACACCCTGATGGGAATCAATGCTGGTTGGAATGTCAGCGAGCAAGTGTCGGTATTTGCATCGCTGGAAAATCTTGAGGACAAAAACTACATCGCCAATGTGACGACTGTGGCGGACCAGTCTCAGGAAAACAGCAATATCTATACGCCTGGTCAGGGCCGGGCGGTATTCGCTGGCATCAGTTTCACCTACTAAGCCGCGGGCACGAAAGGAATGAGAATGAGTAAGCAGCAATTTGTTCGTTGGCATCGGCGTCTGGGGTGGCTCGGTGGATTTGTGGTGCTGTGTTGGGCTCTGTCCGGAATTTCGCACCCGCTGATGGCTTGGTTTGGGCCGCAAGCAAGCAAAATGTTTCCGCCGGCAACCGTTTTTTCCCGCCAGACAGTGGAGAGCTTGATTCCCTTGTTGGGGCGCAATGGCATCCATCAGGCACGGGTGTTAAAACTGGTCCCCGCCCCCGGTGGGTATGAACAATTACTGCAATTAACTGAAGCAGAAGATCAACCTCGGCGCTATTTTGATCTGAAAAGCGGTCTGGAAGTCCCCGGTCATGATACGGCTCAGGCGCGCTGGCTGGCGTCCTACTATACCGGCCGCGCCGAGTCGGAAATTGCTGAGGTGCAATTTATTCCAGCCTTCAGTCGAGAATACCCGGCGGTCAATCGGCTTCTGCCGGTATATCGTGTCGAGTTTGAGGGTGCGGATCGTCTTGCCGCTTATGTGCATACCGAAACGGCTGCACTGGCCTCCCTGAACAATCGCAGCAAGGTCATTATGCAGACCGTTTTCCAGCAGCTACATACTTGGGCGTGGCTCGATGTAACGGGGCATGGTCGGGTGCTGTTGATTGCGATTTTTATGCTGACGCTGATGGCGATGTCTGCAACAGGACTATCGCTGCTGATGCTGTTTAAGCAGCGCCATATCCCCGATGTTCGGCGGCGCTGGCATCGATTGTTGGCCTATGTGTTGTTTCTCCCCCTTCTGGCTTGGTCTGCGAGTGGCTTTTATCACTTGCTGCAGGCGCATTATGTCGATGCAGTATCCGGGTTGCGTTTGGGTGATGCCTTCGTTGTGGGTGGCAGAGGGTTCGCTTCGACTATTGAATTGCCGGATCAGCCCTTAACCGCCTTGTCTTTGGTGCAGGGTCCTGGCGAGCAGCTTTATTACCGCGCTGCGCTGAAACCCGGCGCCGAAGCAGTCACGCGCAAGGCGCGTTTTCAAGGCCGCGCCTCGGAAATTGCGGCAATATACATCAATGCTGAAACAGGCAGGGTTTCCGCCATGGATGATGAGATTGTTGCCCGGGATCTG
>JBFKDP010000441.1:0-2661 GCA_041619575.1 Litorivivens sp. | reverse complement strand
GGGCTTCTGTTCCTTTATGGTCTGGGCATCGAGGTCCTTCAGGGGATGTCCGGCCAGCGCGAATTCTCTCTTCTCGACGCACTCGCCAATGGATGCGGCCTGCTACTGGCATGGCTTGCGGCAAACCACTATTGGCGCCGCACTGCCAACTTGCTATACAGTAAACGTTGACAACTCTAACCGGCTGGGAGTGATTATCAGCTGCGCACCTATAGGGCCCGCGCGCTAACCAGCTGAAATCCCCGCAAGACGCCCTGTTTTACCATTGACGTCTAGCGCCCAACGACGGGGTCACAGGCTGTGCAACTTGCCATCGCCGCCAAGAAACTCATCCCCCTGCTGGACAGGCTGTCACCCCCCGGCGCGATACGCACTGAACAGGGGCAGCTGCGCTTTCGCTTTGTTGGCAGCGTTTTAATACTGATCTTTGTCTATGCCGGCGCATTAACCACAGTCGCCGGTTTTCTTCCCATTTCCGAAGCAGGCAAACAAGTCCTCGTAGAATTTTGCCTCACCACAATGTTTGGCTGCTTCATCGGACTGGCATTGCTGCGCCTGAGCGGCAGCACCGCCATCTGCCTTCATACTTTCATCGTCAGCCTGTTGATTGCGATGACAGTCATCGCGACTAAATTAGGCGGATTGTATTCTCCATCAATGCCGGTGATGTTACTGATTCCGGCACTGGCCACCAGCATTCTAGGGGTACGCGCCGGCATTTTCTGGGCGATGGTTGTGGTTATGCTGCTGGCGACGTTTTATCAGCTCGATCAAAATGGTATTGCGCTACCCAGCGTCATGTCGGAGGGCAACACCGGCTTTGGCACCGTCATGGGGTTGGGCACTGCAGTAACGGTCACAACGCTTATCATCCTGTTCTACGAATTTACCAACAGAAAACTCAACCAGCGCCTGAAAGAGGCACATGACGACTACCTGTTCCAGGCCAATCATGATCCACTGACCAGCCTATCCAACCGACGCCATTTTATACGCCAAATGGACGTGCAGATCGCGAAGGCGACTCAAAGCCAGCGCAGCTTTGCCCTGCTGTTTTTCGACCTGAACCAGTTTAAAGAAGCTAACGACACATATGGTCACGACTTTGGAGACGAAATCCTGCAGACCATAGCTCAACGACTGCGCAAACATTCCCGAGAATCTGACTTCATTGCTCGCTGGGGTGGCGACGAGTTCGCCATGCTGCTACCCGGACTCAGCTCGGAAGCCACCGTCAAGGCCCGAATCACCAGCCTGCTCGCTGAAATCGAGCACCCGATGATGCTGCAGGGCCAATCATATGCTGTGGGGGCCAGTATCGGTTATGCTCTCTACCCAATACACGGCACAGACCATGAAGCCTTGATGCTTCACGCAGATCAGTCCATGTATGCAAAAAAGCGCGACAACCGGCGGATACCTCGCGCCGTTTCCACCCATAGCACAAAACAGTCGATGCAAAGAACCCAAAACTAATAATGACAATTCACAAGCCCACCCTGTCGCATTCCAGCAATGCAGGCAGAGACATTGAAAATCGCCGACTTCGCTACGTATTCAACTTTTCTAGTGTAGCCGGCGGACTGATTCTCATGCTCTTTGCCTGGCGCCAGCTTAATGGTGACAGCCAACTACTGAAATATTCGTTATTTTCGACAGCTATTGGCGTTTGGGGAGTCTTTATCTACGTTTACTGGTCGGACGAGGTCAAACTTGGTTCATATATTGGCAGCGCCATCATCTGCGGCCTGATACTCGCACTTGCATACACTGGTGGCCAATCCAACACCGGCTTGTATTGGATCTTCCCGCTTATTGCCATTCAATTTATCTTTCTTGGCCCTTTTCGCGGTGCAGCGGTATCACTTGTTTTGGTCGCTACCGTCGCTGCCATGCTGAAGGAACAGGGGGCAATTCCAGCGAGCTATACACCGACGGAAATAACCCGCGCGGTAGCTGCCGTACTCACCTTGATCACCCTGTGCACTATTAGTGAGTTTTTCAGACACCGCAGTCATCAGGATTTGAGTTCGCAGCACACAGACAAGCTAATTGAAGCAGTAACAGACCCTCTAACCGGACTGACAAACCGCCGATTTCTGGATGCTTTCTATCTCCCGGATTGCCGGCGCAATGAAGACCACAAATTTCCGATGGCGGTTATACTCTGCGACGTGGATCACTTCAAACAAATCAATGATACTACCGGACACCAAACAGGCGACGCCGTTTTGACACGTGTTGCCCGACTGCTTGCCGAGGGCATTCGCGCTGACGATGTTGTAAGTCGCATCGGCGGCGAAGAGTTTCTAATATTGGCGCAGCAGGCGGACCGGAAAAACGGACATCAAATTGCGGAAAAGCTTCGGCAAAAATTCGAACACTGCGATTTTCGCGAACTCGACAATGGTGTAACCGCCAGTTTCGGTGTAGCTGAGGCTCTACGCTATGACCAGATAGAAAAAGCCATGGAGCTGGCTGATAAAAATCTCTACGAAGCCAAACGGCTAGGCCGGAATCGGGTGGTCAGCCAGATCGACTGACCTGTCCCATAGCCAGAATCGCTACTCGCGGCGCCAACTGGTCCCGTCGCGGCTATCCTCCAGCAATACGCCTTTAGCTTTGAGCTCCTCACGAATCTCATCAGCGCGAGCATACGCC
>JBFKDP010000440.1:0-2666 GCA_041619575.1 Litorivivens sp. | reverse complement strand
GCAGCGCGAACCCTGTCTCGTCAACCGGCTCCTGTCTTGGGAATCAATCGCGGGCGGCTGGGTTTTTTGACCGATATTTCGCCGGATGAACTGGAAGAACAGATTGGTGCGGTGCTAGACGGACATTACACCCTCGAAAAGCGGTTCTTGCTGGATGTTGAAGTCAAGCGCAATGGTGAGCCGGTTGGAGTGGGTGAAGCCCTGAATGATGTTGTGGTCAACTCGGGCACGTCGGCCCATATGATGGAGTATGACCTCTATGTTGAAGGGGAGTTTGTTTACCGGCAGCGATCAGACGGCCTGATAATCTCGACGCCTACTGGATCTACGGCTTACTCCATGTCCGGCGGAGGCCCCATAATGCACCCTAAGCTTGATGCCATAGCTCTTGTGCCCATGTTCCCTCACTCGCTCAGCAGTCGGCCTATCGTGGTCGACGGAAAAAGCGAGATCAAGATTGTGATTCAAGCCGATAACAAGACTCCCGCGCCGGTGACCTGCGACGGTCAGGAAGTGATTCCCACGCATCCGGGTGATGTTGTATACGTGCGTAAAAAGCCGCACAAAATGACGCTGATCCATCCTTCCGGTCACAGCTTCTACGCGAGTTGCCGCGACAAGCTGGGCTGGAGCGGAAAATTGGGGCACTGATGGCGGTAGAAGCTCTTCGCGTTGCGCTATCGCAGGATTTGCGGCCCTTTTCCCAGTTTCTGTTTGAGGCGGGTGTACGCCACCATATCAGTGAGCTGCAGGGCGAACAGGTGGTGTGGGTGGAAGACCGTGGGCTGATTGAGCCAGTACGTGCCTATTATCTCCGTTTCCTTGATGGCGCACTCCCCATACAGACGAAGGTTAGAGGAAGGTCCAGAGTGCGACGTGCGCCTTTCGCTCCGGTGACGCTGGCGCTGATCGCCCTGAGTATTGCCGGTGCTCTGATTGCTTCCTTCAGCTTCGAACTCAGTTCTCTGCTTTCATACTACCGTGTGGAGCCAGTCCAGCAAGGCTACCTGCTCAGTACGGCTCCCGGTGAGTACTGGCGACTGTTCACCCCGGTCTTTCTGCACTATGGTCTGTTGCATATCACGTTTAATGCGCTGTGGCTCTGGGAGCTCGGACGGCGTATTGAGTTTCGGCACGGGAGTCTCAGTCTGCTTCTGGCCACATTCGTTCTGGGCGTCGGTTCCAATCTGGCGCAGGTCTGGTACACCCCCGGTCAGTTATTTGGCGGCATGTCCGGCGTGATTTATGGTTATCTCGGCTATATCGTTGTGTGGCAGCGGCTTGCGCCGGTAGAGGCTTTTTCGTTGCCGAAAGGCGTGGTGATCTTCATGTTGGTCTGGCTCGTGGTCTGCATGTCGGGGTTTACCGAGGTTGTGGGCTTAGGCGCTATAGCTAACGCTGCCCATCTTGGTGGACTGGTTGTGGGCGTGGTGCTGGCGGGGGTAGGCCTGTTTTGGCGCCGGGTAGCCCTAGGTCGTTAATCAGGTCGCCGAACAAGCCATTCCACTCTGTTATAATTTCTCTTTTTGTCAGCGTCACCAGAAGTAGGACTCCATGAATGTAGAGCAGATGTTGCAGGCCATGAACCCCGAAATTCATGCCGCGCTCAAGCGGGCCGTTGAAATTGGTAAATGGCCTGATGGCAAGCGCCTGTCGGACGAGCAGCGCGCCTTGTGTATGGAAGCGATCATTGCCTACGATGCCCGCTTTCTCGGTGAAAGCGAGCGAGTGGGTTACATTGATCGCGGCAGTAAAGCTGAAGGAGAGCTCTGCGACGATGAGCCGCAAACCAGTATTTTGAAGTGGGCAGACCAGGGCGAATAAGCACATTATGAGTGAATTGGGGCAGGGCAATATCGCAAAGATGCGCACCGAGCTTAATGATGGGCTTGCGCACTACCGGCTGCCGCTGGGTGATGCGGAGCTGGATATGAGTGAGCTTATTGGTCAGGTCGTGAAAATAGAATATGCCGGCGTCATCAATTGTGTTCACTGCCAGCGTAAAACGAATAAAAGCTTCAGTCAGGGCTATTGTTACCCCTGCTTTCAAAAGCTTGCTCAGTGCGACAGTTGCATTGTTAGCCCTGAGAAATGTCATTACTTTGAAGGTACCTGCCGCGAACCCGCTTGGGGCGAAGAGCACTGTTTACGCGATCACATTGTTTATTTGTCCAATACCTCCGGGCTGAAAGTGGGCATTACCCGGGGCACGCAGGTGCCTACGCGCTGGATTGACCAAGGGGCTGTTCAGGCGCTCCCTATTTTTCGGGTCAGCAATCGCCTGCAGTCGGGCTTGGTAGAAACCGTTTTTAAAGCCCACGTCGCCGACAAAACCAGTTGGCAGGCCATGCTTAAGGCTGAGCCCGAAACAAGAGATATGCAGGCTGAACGTGACCGTTTGCTGGCTGATTGTCAGACTGAACTGAATGCGCTGGTGGAACAATTTGGGGAGGCATCCATCAAAGCATTGCAGGAAGGGGAAACCAGTATACGCTTTCCTGTTGAACAGTATCCGGCCAAGGTTAAGTCCTTCAATCTGGATAAGGTGCCTGTGGCTGAAGGCACATTGCTAGGCATTAAAGGACAGTACCTGATCTTTGATACCGGCGTGATCAATATGCGCAAATATGGCGGTTATGATCTGCGCCTGAGTGCCTAAGGTCTTT
>JBFKDP010000439.1:0-2680 GCA_041619575.1 Litorivivens sp. | reverse complement strand
GAGAAAACACCTGCCTTTAGCTGCGGCAATTGCCGCGATATCTGCGTCTTATACCTCACCGGGTATTGCCCAAAATCAACAAGCTGTACTGGAAGAAGTTGTAGTCACCGCGCGGAAGCGCTCTGAAACGCTGCAGGATGTTCCGTTCTCAATTGCAGCCATGACTGAATCGCGTATGCGAAATAGTGGCGCCACCAATCTCGAAACCATGGCAGCAAATATTGCCGGGGTTACCATCCAAAACTTGGGCCCTGGTCAGAGCCAGGTTGCTATTCGTGGCGTATCTGCTGGTCAGATTGTACGGGATCAGCCTGGTGTTAAAGAACAAGTTGGCGTTTACTTTGATGAATCCGTGATCTCTCTGTCTCTGTTCACGCCCGACCTAGATTTCTATGACACTAACCGTGTTGAAGTATTGAGGGGCCCTCAGGGAACTCTTTTTGGATCCGGTTCATTGTCGGGCACTATCCGGTACATCAGTAATGAGCCCCAATTTGACGCTTCTTCTGGCTCGTTAGAAATTGGCGGAAATAGCATCAACGAAGGGAGCGAAGGCTGGAGCATTAAAGGACACATTAATGCACCCGTGAGTGATAAATTTGCAGTACGTGCAGTTGCCTACGAGGAACATTTTGGTGGGTACATCGATGCACTGCAGCCAAACCGCGCGACTAACCAGCCTAACGGTGAAACCAAGGAAGATGTGAACGACGGCAAACGTCGAGGCTTCCGCTTCGCGATCAACTACCAACCGACTGAAGCACTATCGATCCAGCCTCGTATTGTTTGGCAAGAAGTTGATATGAACGGTTTTAACCGTGAGGACACATTCAACATTCTGGCGAACCCTTACACGACTTCCCGTGTAGCTGTAAGGCTCGACGAGCTGGAGCAGTTCACTCAATTGGAAGAGAAGTTTGTAGACAACTTTCGCATGACTGACCTCGAAGTTAATTATAGCTTCAACGAGATGATATTCACTTCCGTCACATCATTCACTGATCGTGAAATATTGGTACGACGGGATGCAACCGCACTCACAGGTAGCGTTACTGGCGATTCCTTTGGAGAATCAGAGGCAGTATACACACTGGATGCCCCTCTAAATGATACAACAGACGTTGAAATGTGGACTCAAGAGTTTCGTTTGGGCTCTGACAATGAAGACGCATTCCAGTGGGTTATCGGCGCGTTCTATAGCGATGTTAAACGCCATTATGCGCAATCGCTGATAGTTAAAGGCTATGAGGATAACAAAACGAGTTCGTTCAACCGCCTTCCAAACGACCCCGCCGGGAAAGACGAGCTTTACTACTCAGACATTCCCTACGAGCTTAAGCAAACCGCAGTATTTGGTGAAGCATCTTACGACGTGACAGACAGGCTGAACCTGACACTTGGAGCTCGCTGGTACGACTACGAAGAGGAACGAGTATTTACATCAAGTGGTATTTTTGCCCACCTAGGCAGTGCTTCCAATGCAAGCTGGAATATACCGGGTGCGACAGAGGCAAACGGTATTTCACCTCGCCTGCTGGCTAGATACGATGTGAATGATGAGGTCATGCTCAACGCACAAGTTTCCAAGGGATTCAGGCTGGGAGGCATTAGTGACCCACTGAACGCTGGTCTTTGCGGTAGCGATCTGGCGCGCTTTAGCCCATTTGCGGGTGAATTTGACGATGAGACTGTCATCAATTACGAAGTGGGCACAAAGGTCACCCTAAACAATGGGAAAGGCACCTTCAACACAGCCGTTTTCTACAACGACATCGAGAATCTCCAGGCTACTATTGATGCGGGGAATTGTTCCTCTCGTGTTATCGCCAGTGTTGACGAGGCCCATACGGCCGGTATAGAAATCGAGCTAACGATGAGACCTTCCGCGAATTTTGAGTATGGGTTTTCAGGCAGCTTTACAGAATCCAAGCTGGATTCGGATGTTCGCGATCCGAATGGCGTCATCCTTAGCGGTGCCAAGGACGGAAATGACATGCCAACAGCGCCGGAACTACAACTAGCAGCCACCGCTACATACTATTTTCCACTATTGGATAACACATGGGATGGCTATCTCACAGGTGTAGTGCAGTATGTCGGTGAGCGCTGGACACAACTGGCTGATCAGGATAATTCTGGCACGCGCCCTGCGAGAGGCATTGGCAGTCCGACGATCTCGACTTTGAACTACGATCCCGAGCTGGATGCATATGAAAACGTAAATCTGAGGTTCGGTATGCGCAATGCCAATTGGGATGCTGCACTGTATGTTAACAATGCAACAGATGAAAGAGCCCAATTATCATTTGACCGAGAACGCGACTTTACGGCCCGCCAAGGCTACCGTGTAAACCAGCCTCGCACCGTTGGCCTCGCAGTTCGCTACGACTTTTAACCTGAAAAGGTGACCATTTGGTAAGGGCAGCCCTCGGGCTGCCCTTTTTTTATCCATAGGCGTTACACTAGAGGACTAAACTATTTATTGACGACTACCATGAGCGCTGATCAAACCAACAACTTCCAACGCCGCCTCGACCTCGAAGGCGCGCCCAATATCCGCGATTTGGGCGGATACGCGACCGCAGACGGGGGCACTACCCGCTGGGGCCGTATCTTCCGGGCCGGCCGACTATCTGCCCTGACCCCCAGTGACAAAGCCACGCTACAGCAATTTAACCTG
>JBFKDP010000438.1:0-2688 GCA_041619575.1 Litorivivens sp. | reverse complement strand
TTTACAGTCACCCACCTTTTACCAGCCTTCGTGTGCGAGGTTTGGGGTCTCCTTTCGACAAGGGTTTTGAGCATTCAGCAGGGCTATTTCTGGATGGCGTTTACGTCGGGCGTCTCGCTTTTCTCGATGCGGCATTTCTCGATGTCGCGTCGGTTGAGATCCTGCGTGGCCCGCAGGGAACACTGTTTGGTAAAAACACCATTTCTGGCGCGGTGAGTATTCGATCGGTTCAGCCTTCGCAAGAGCCGGAACTCAGCGGTGAATGGGTTAGCGGCGATGAAGACCTGGAGAAATACTCGTTAACGGCAAACCTGCCCATTGGCGAAAAACTCGCATTACGTGCTTCGGCGTTATCCAATCAGCGAGACGGTGCGGTCTATAACACAACACTTGATCGTGATGAGGGCAGCGTAGACTCCAAAATCGGCCGTTTGCAATTGCGTTGGGATGCGCTCGACTGGCTTGACGTGACGCTGGCCGGCACGGATACCGAACAAGAGTTTCGTCTAGGCAGTTTTCAGGTGATGACGGCCAGCGACGACCAGTTTGCTCTCATGCAGTTTTATGACCCGCAGGTAGAGAAAGACCCAACTAATCATCAAAGCTCGCAAAACTTTGAAACTGAAACCTTTCAGGATGGCAACAAGTACGATCTACGCGTAAATGCTTCCCTCTGGGCCCACGAGGTCTCCCTGATTACCTCGAAAACAACGATTGCCGAAACCTCGTTAAGCGATCTGGACTTTTCACCTATTCCACTCCTGTTTTTTCTTAACGGGGAAGATTACGAACAAACCAGCACCGAGCTGCGCATCGTCTCGCCGCTCGGTATGTTAGATGGCAAGCTCGACTACGTCGCTGGTTTTTATGTTGCTGAAAGTGATACCGATATCAAAGTAATCATTGACGCCGCGCCAGAGCCCGCGGCGCTAATCAATGGTTTGACGCTTACAGGCGGCAATATCGGGCCGGTAGCCAGCCTCCTGGGGCCCTCGGTCGGGAACGATCCGGGAGAACGCTTGCTGATTGATGGCTTTCAGGAAGGCAGTAGCATGGCGGTGTATGGGCAGGCTAGTTGGCACTTTACGCCCACACTGACTTTGATTGCCGGTGTCCGTTTCTCCCGTGAGGAAAAAACGGTTGATCAACAGTTGCAGCTGTTTACGGCCGGTACCGATGCCGATGGTCCTATTTTCACGCAATTGGTAACGGCCGAAGAATACCGGCTGATTGACAAGCGGGTAGATCGCGACGTCAGCCCCAAGCTATCACTCAACTGGCAGCCCGACGACGACCTGACGTTATATCTCAGTGCTGCAGAAGGGTTTAAAGGAGGAGGCTACAGTGGCTCTGCCGTGAGAGCTGAAATCACTGAAGTCGAGCCTGAATCGTCGGTAACTTACGAACTGGGTGCGAAATCCCGTCTATTCGACGGCGCAGCCACAGCGAACCTGGCCTTGTTTTACACCGAATTCGAAGATCTTCAACTAACTATCTTTGAAGGGAACGTCAGCCGTATCTCTAATGCGGCGGGGGCCATTTCTCAAGGTGCCGAGCTTGATATTGCATTCGTCACGGATATGGGAGTGTCCGGTAATTTTTCTGTCGCTTATCTTGACGCCCGTTTTACCGATTACCAAAACGGCCCCTGTCCGGCCGGTCAGGAACCGCCCTGTGATCTGACTGACGATCACCTTCCATTTGCACCATTTTGGAAAAGTAGTTTGAGCCTGAATTATTTCCACGATTTGTGGGATTGGCCGATCAATATTCTGGTTGGAGGTGACTTACTGTTTGAGGACGACAAGTTGTTACAGGCTGACCAGGATCCCCTCGACACACAGGGCGCCTACACAACCTATAATTTGCGCCTGAAGATTGCCGGTGATTCCGAACAGTGGGCTGTGCAGGGCTTAATTCGAAACGTTGGTGACAAGCATGCACTCGACGGCAGTGGCGACATACCTACGTTGACCGGCGCCCACTTTGGCCGAGCAATCGCCCCGCGTCAGCTAGATATTAGCCTACGCTTTCGGTTTTAATGGCCGAAAGGCATTTCTAGTGAGGATCGCCAGTGAAACCGCGAATCAGCATGATCACGCTGGGGGTGAGTGACCTTAAACGTTCGATAGCGTTTTATGAAGAGGGCCTGCATTTACCCCGAATTGATTCGCCACCCACTGTAGCGTTATTCAACTTGACCGGAACCTGGCTAGGCTTGTTTGACAGGGACTCCCTGGCAGAAGACGCAGGTGTGCCGGCGAAAGGGAGTGGTTTTGGCGGTTTTACCCTGTCCCACAATCTTGAGTCAGAGGGAGCTGTAGATGCACTGATGGTTGGGGCCATGGCGGCCGGAGCCGCATTGATTAAGCCCGCGCAGAAAGTCTTTTGGGGCGGTTATGCGGGTTACTTTGCCGACCCGGACAACCACCTCTGGGAGGTGGCCTACAACCCCTATATGTGGGTTGGTCCTGAGGACGACTGAGTTCAGGCCAGCCCGAGTTCCAGTGCTTTATGCTGGTAGTAGTCGCGCTTGCTGGCGAGGTGATTAGTGCGATCGAGCTTGCCATCGGCCCATTCAAGCACACGCTTGTCCATAACCTTGAACCACAGTGGCGGGAAGTAGGCCAGCAAGAACATTTCGTAATAGCCCCAGGGTAACTGCGGTACATCATCGAAATGGCGCAG
>JBFKDP010000437.1:0-2718 GCA_041619575.1 Litorivivens sp. | reverse complement strand
GTCTTCGCTAACCAGCGGGTCTTTGCCGCCGGTGGCAATAGCGCGGGCGCGTTTGCTGGCAATCATCACCAGATCAAAGCGGTTATCGACGTGGTCGAGACAATCTTCAACAGTAATACGGGCCATGCTTAAAATCCTGCAAAAATCTTGGGAAATCAGCCTTATAGACAGTAAAGGCAATTGGCCCGCCGAATGCAAGCATTTCAGCGGGCGGAGGAGTGTATCAAAATTGATCAGACTGCGACAGTAGGCTGGCCAATAAACTCTTGTGGCGATTTTCCTGAGAGCCGAGACTGAGGCGCTGGCAGCGTACAACGGCCTTCAGATCGTCCAGTGCGAGCTCAAAGTCGTCATTGATGATGATGTATTCCGCTTCGGGAAAGTGCGACATTTCATCGACGGCGGCCTGCATCCGACGTGCAATGGTCGCGTCGTCATCCTGGCCGCGACCCTGGAGTCTCTCCAGCAGGGTTTCTCTGGACGGAGGCAGGATAAAAATCGAGCGCGTTTCCGGCATGATGCGGCGAACCTGGGCCGCGCCCTGCCAGTCGATTTCCAGAATGACATCGGTGCCGGCAGCCAGTTGCTCTTCGACCCAGGCCTGAGAAGTGCCGTAAAAATTGTCAAACACTTGAGCGTGTTCGAGAAAGGCAGCGTCACCTAACATGCGGGTGAAGGTGGGCAGATCGACGAAGTGATAGTCTACGCCATCCTTCTCGCCCGGACGTTGGGGGCGGGTAGTGTGCGACACGGATACGCGAATGTTCTCAGTTTGTTCCAGTAAAGCGCGAACCAGGCTGGTTTTGCCTGCTCCGGAAGGAGCGGAAATCGTGTAGAGAATGCCCTGCGTTGCCATGTGCTCGCGTCTGTCCTGTGGCTTGGTGTGTGAGTTAATCAGAGCTGCCATGATAGCAGCAAATTTCGCTTACTCTATATTCTGGATCTGTTCGCGCATTTGCTCGATCAGAACTTTTAGCTCCACCGCGGCCTGAGTGCTGTCAGCTACCACAGCCTTTGATGACAGAGTATTCGCCTCGCGGTTAAGCTCCTGCATCAAAAAGTCGAGTTTACGGCCGCAGGCTTCACCTTTGCTTAGAATGCGGTGGACTTCCTGAACGTGCGTGTCGAGTCGGTCGAGTTCTTCAGCGACATCGATCTTCTGGGCCAGCAGGGCAATTTCGGCTTCGATGCGCTCCGCGTCGAGTTGTACCTGTAATGCTTCCAGGCGCAGGTGCAGTTTGTCGCGCTGGGCCTGAACCAATTGCGGCATATAATCGCGCAATTCTGCGGTGATACGGGCGATCTGCTCCAGGCGTTGCTCAATCAGGGCGCGTAATTCCAGGCCCTCGCGTTCGCGCCCGCCCTGCAAATCCTTAAGGGCGTGTTTAAATGCGGCGAGCAGATCCTTTTGAATTTCATCGGTATCGGTTTGACTCTCACCGACAACCCCGGGCCATTTCAGGATATCCAGAGGGTTGATTTTAGCAGCGTGCTTGAGTTCCCTCTGCAGGTTCTCAGCCGCCGTCATGACTTGCCGGGCGAGCTCCTCGTTGATTTGCAGGCGGGTGCTGGCTTGCGATTGAGACTGAATACGCAGGATAACTTCGACCTTGCCCCGGCTCAGGGATTTACGCAGCTGATCGCGCAGGACAGGTTCCAGCCCTCGCCATAATTCCGGAAGCTTGAAGCTCAAGTCGAGGTAGCGCTGATTCACAGAGCGAATTTCCCACGCGCAGGTGCCCCAGGCAAATTCCTGTCGTTGGTGTGCAAAGGCGGTCATGCTGCGTACGGGCAAAGCGCTTCTCCTGTCAGATGCCTGGTGGGCTATTGTAACGCGTCTCCGGCAATAGGTAAGGTGACCGGCTGTAGGTTTGCCACATACTGTCCATGCTTGGCTGTTATACTGCGCGGCTTATTGAATCAACCCATTAGCAGGAGCTCACTATGAATCGACCCAGCGGACGCAACCCCCAACAATTGCGTGAAGTCAGAATAACGCGCAACTTTACCTGTCACGCTGAAGGTTCGGTATTGATCGAGATGGGCCAAACCAAGGTTATTTGCACCGCGTCGGTGGACCATTCCGTGCCGCCTTTCTTGCGTGGCAAAGGCCAGGGTTGGGTAACCGCTGAATACGGCATGTTGCCGCGTTCAACCGGCGAGCGCATGGGCCGTGAGGCGGCACGCGGTAAACAGAGTGGTCGCACGCAGGAAATCCAACGTTTGATTGGCCGCTCACTGCGCGCAGCGGTCGATATGAAAAAGTTGGGCGAAAATACCATCCAGATTGACTGCGATGTCATTCAGGCCGATGGCGGTACCCGCACGGCGTCGATTACTGGTGCCTATGTGGCACTGGCAGATGCGGTGACGTCACTGCTGGAAAGCGGTCGTGTTACCGAGAACCCGATTGTGCAGCAGGTGGCGGCCATTTCTGTGGGTGTCTACGAAGGTACACCAGTGCTTGACCTGGATTACCCGGAAGACTCCAGCGCTGATACCGATATGAATGTGGTGATGGGCTCGGATGGTGGGTTTATTGAAGTGCAGGGCACGGCAGAGGCGGCACCTTTTGGCCGCGATGCGCTTAATAGCATGCTGGATCTGGCCGAGGCCGGCATCAATGAACTCTTTGCCGCGCAGGCCCGTGCGTTGACCCAACGCAGCGAGTAAAACGTCCGGGCATAAAAAAGCCCGGCTTCGCCGGGCTTTATCGAG
>JBFKDP010000436.1:0-2726 GCA_041619575.1 Litorivivens sp. | reverse complement strand
TCCGGTGTAGGTATTCAGCCCCGGCGGGATGGCCGTATAGGCCTGAAGCTCTGCCAATGTCACCGTCTGCTGTCCCGCCAGCGGATGCTCGAGACCAACCGCAACGCTCAAGGGGTCGTCCCAGACGAGAAAGGACTCCAGATTTGGTTCACGCTCCGGAGAAAGAGTGATCACCGCCAGGTCCAGGTCCCCATGGAGAATCATGGCGTGGGCCTGTTCCGAATCCATAAAATCGATATCGAGGCGGACATCGGGGTACGCACGGGTAAAGTAGCGCAGCACCGGGGGCAGGCGATGCAGGCCAATATGATGGGAAATACCCATGGACAGCTTGCCGCTCACATTACCGCTGAGGTCGCGGACACTGCGCTCGGCTTTATTGATGGAGAGCAGTATCTGTCGCGCCTGGGGTAGCAGTGCGTTGCCTGCTTCGGTGAGACTGACTTTGCGGCCTATACGATCGAAGAGGCGGTGGTTGAGGCGTTGCTCCAGATTGCTGATGCGCTTGCTGATGGCGGGCTGGGTGATAAAGAGGGCGTCGGCTGCCTCGGAAAACGATCCGTGCTCGGCAACGGCGACAAAGGCCTTCAGACTTTGGGTGTCCATCTTTAGCGTCCAATTCTAGGTGTGTGCGCAGTATTGAAGCCGGAATAATGCATCGGCCCTTCGGATAAAAATATTCTATCAAAAATATAAAAAATATGAATTTGTTTTATTTGTTGCTGCTGCGTAAACTGCCTTTCATCAAAATAGCGCCACAACGGAGCAGGCTATGACCGGTAAAACCCTGTATGACAAGCTTTGGGACGATCACCTCGTTGCGATCACTGACGAGGGTGATGCCCTGATCTACATTGATCGCCATCTGGTCCATGAAGTCACTTCACCCCAGGCCTTTGAAGGCCTGCGACTGGCAGGCCGCAAGCCGTGGCGTGTGGATGCCAACCTGGCTACGCCGGACCACAACGTCCCCTCGGATGTGGCCGAGCGTGCTGGCGGTGTATCCGGTATTACTGACCCAGTGTCGCAATTACAGGTCAAAACCCTGGATGACAACTGTGATGAGTTCGGCATCGAGGAGTTTCAGATCAATGATGTCCGTCAGGGTATTGTCCACGTGGTCGGGCCCGAACAGGGCGCCACATTGCCGGGTATGACGGTCGTCTGTGGCGATTCTCATACCGCGACGCACGGCGCACTGGGCGCGATTGCCCACGGCATTGGCACCTCAGAAGTTGAACACGTGCTCGCCACCCAGTGTCTGCAGCAGCGCAAGATGAAAAATATGCTGGTCAAGGTGGACGGTGAGTTACGCCCGGGCGTGACTGCCAAGGATATTGTGCTCGCTGTCATCGGCAAAATTGGCACCGCTGGAGGTACAGGTTGCGCCATTGAGTTTGGCGGTAGCACCATCCGTGCACTATCTATTGAAGGGCGGATGACCATTTGCAATATGGCGATTGAGGCCGGTGCCCGTATAGGCATGGTTGCCGTGGACGATACCACTCTTGAGTATGTGAAAGGTCGCCCCTATGCGCCAACCGGCGAAAACTGGGATAAGGCTGTTGAGTATTGGCGTACTCTGCACAGCGATGATGATGCTGTTTTCGACAAGGTCGTCGAGCTCAAGGCCGAAGACATTCGCCCTCAGGTCACCTGGGGAACCTCTCCGGAAATGGTCGCCAGCATCGATGCCACAGTGCCTTCGCCTGAGGATTTCAGCGAGCCGGTTAAGCGAGCTGCCTGTGAAAGAGCGCTGGAATACATGGGCCTTGAGGGCGGCATGGCAATACGCGATATCAAGCTCGACAAGATTTTTATTGGTTCTTGCACCAACTCACGCATTGAAGATTTGCGCGCAGCGGCGGCTGTCGTAAAAGGGCGCAAGATTGCGAGCAGTATTAAGCAAGCGCTTGTGGTCCCCGGTTCGGGTCTGGTTAAAAAACAGGCGGAAGAAGAGGGGCTGGACAAAATCTTTATTGAGGCGGGCATGCTCTGGCGTCAACCCAGCTGCTCCATGTGTCTAGCCATGAACTCTGACAAATTGGGTGCGGGTGAGCACTGCGCCTCGACCTCTAACCGCAACTTTGAGGGGCGTCAGGGCTTTGGTGGCAGAACCCATCTCGTAAGCCCGGCAATGGCCGCAGCAGCTGCGGTGGCAGGACACTTTATTGATGTGAACGAATTACTTGAAGGAGCCCAAGCATGAAGCCCTTTACACAGATGAACGGTATCGTCGCGCCGATGGATCGCGCCAATGTTGATACGGATATGATTATCCCCAAGCAATTTCTGAAATCGATCAAACGCAGTGGCTTCGGCCCGAACCTCTTCGATGAGCTGCGCTACCTCGACGAAGGTCAGCCCGGGGAGGATTGCAGCAACCGGCCACTGAATCCGGATTTTCCGCTGAATTTTCCGCGTTATCAGGGCGCCTCTGTGTTGCTTGCGCGGGAAAATTTCGGCTGTGGTTCCAGTCGGGAGCACGCGCCCTGGGCCTTGGAAGACTACGGTTTTCGCGTTGTGATCGCGCCGTCCTATGCCGACATCTTCTTCAATAACTGCTTCAAGAACGGAGTGCTGCCCATCACTCTCCCCGAAATCGATATTGACGAGCTGTTTCAACGGGCTGCGGAACAGCCGCCCTATGAACTCTCGGTCGACCTGGAGCGGCAAACGGTCGGCGATTCGCATGGATTCCAGCGATCGTTCGAGATCGACTCGAG
>JBFKDP010000435.1:0-2785 GCA_041619575.1 Litorivivens sp. | reverse complement strand
GCCATCAGGACACTCGCTTTATCGGTGTGTATAAATTCGCGCAATGCTTAGGCGAGCATGCTCGCCTTGAGCTTCTTCATCGCATTCTGTTCAAGCTGGCGAATGCGCTCGGCCGATACACCGTAGCGGGCAGCAAGCTCGTGCAGGGTCTGCTTGGCGTCTTCGTTGAGCCAGCGCGCCTGCAGGATATCGCGGCTTCGCTCGTCCAGTTCGGCCATCGCTTCGCCCAGCTTCTCGTTCGAAGCAGCCTCCCAGTTGGCATTCTCCAGCAAACTGGCGGGATTGGTGGAATGGTCTTCCAGATACTGCACCGGCGCCGGGGAGGGAGAATCGTCGTCGACATCCATATCAAAGCCGACGTCTACGGCTGCAAGGCGACTCTCCATCTGACGGACGTCCGAGACTTCTACGCCCAAGTCCTGAGCGATAGCCTTGGCTTCCTCATTATTGAGCCAGGCTAACTTTTTCTTGGCGCCGCGCAGGTTAAAGAACAGTTTGCGCTGGGCCTTGGTGGTGGCAACTTTGACAATACGCCAGTTACGCAGGATAAATTCGTGAATTTCGGCCTTGATCCAGTGCACCGCAAAAGACACCAGACGCACACCCTTGGTCGGGTCAAAACGTTTTACCGCCTTCATCAGGCCGAGATTGCCTTCCTGAACCAAATCGGCCAGAGGCAATCCATAGCCGCTGTAGCTACGGGCAATATGGGCCACAAAGCGCAGGTGAGAAAGCACCAGTTCGCGGGCCGCTTCAAGATTCTGGTTGTAATACAGGTCTTCGGCCAGTTCGCGCTCACGCTCGGCGCTGAGCACCGGAATACTGCTGACGGTCTGAATGTACGCAGTGAGATCGCCACCCGGCACGAGCTGCTGCATCGGCTGCAATTGGGTTCCCATTTGCGTATTCCTCCAAAGAAACGGTTAACTGTTACAACGCTCTGATTTTAGCACTCGAACCCTTAGAGTGCCAAGGGCCTGACAAGTTCCGTGTCAATTTCAATGTCGACAACTAATGTCTTATTTTTCAATACGATACGAAAAACCTTGAACGCAGCGGCAAGCGCTGGCCCTGTAGGCAACACGGCTAACGCGGCTCAATGCTTTTTAACTGCCGTCCCACCACCAGAAAGGCGCCCATCCAACCCAGAAAACCGCTGGTGATCCATAACATAATAGTATTGCCAAAGCCCAAGCCGGTAAGCGAGTAATCACTATCATACAGATCCGACAGGAGCGAGACCGGGCTCGCCAGCAGTAACAGGCTAATCTGAAGAATCAGCCAGGCCGCAATACCGCCACCCAGCCCGTACCAGAAACCCGTATACAAGAAGGGGCGCCTGACAAAGGCGTCGGTGCCACCCACCAGTTTCACCACCACAATTTCGTCCCGACGCGCCTCAATGGCCAGCTTGATGGTATTGCCGATCACCAACAGCACACCCAGCGCCAGAAGAAAGCCCAGCGCCAGGGAAATCCGCTTGCCGATCTCCATCATCGCATGCAGGCGCTGCAGCCATTCAAAGTCGAGCTTGGCTTGATCGACCTCGGGCAGAGCTTTCAATTCCTCGTACAGTGTCCGACTTGCCTCGGCACCAGCGGTTGTTGGCGTAATAACCAGTACCGCCGGCAACGGATTGCTCTCCAGCGAGCCCAGCACCTCGCCATAGCCTGAAAGCTGTTGAAATTCTTTCAGCGCCTCGTCAGCAGAGGTAAAACCTACCGCTGCGATATCGGAGCGCTGTCCAAGCTGTTTGGCAAAGTCCCGTCCGGCCTTCTCGCTGACGCCCTTGTGCAAAAACAAGGAGACTCGTGCAGCACCATCCCAGCCGCGACCGAGCTGCTCGATATTGGCCAGGCTGACCAGCATGACGGCGGGCAAGGCCAAAGCAATACCAATCACAAGCACCGTCATCAGCGAGGAGGCCGGTTCGGCAACCAGTCGCAGAAAGGTTTGTCTGGCGACCGTTTTCTGGTTGGCCCAATAGCCCTGCCAGCGATCTTTGAGCTGCAGGGGTTTGATACTGGCACCGGGACCGCGCTCGCGGGGCGGCGTCGGCTTGCGCTTGGGAGGCTTGCGTGTCGCGGTCATAAGGCCTCCGGAGAAAGCAGACGGCCTTCCTTAAGCGAAATCAGGCGGTGTGGCAGACGCGCAATCAGCGACAGATCGTGACTGGCAATCAGGATGGTCACGCCCACCTGATTGAACTGTTCAAACAGATGCATAATTTCAGCCGAGAGTTCCGGGTCCAGATTGCCGGTCGGCTCATCCGCCAACAGCAGCGCCGGTTTGTTGACCACGGCCCGAGCAATACCGACCCGCTGCTGCTCACCGCCAGAGAGCGTGATGGGGTTCTTCTTTTCCTTGTCCAGCAGGCCAACCTTGTCCAGGGCTGCACGCACCCGGCGCCCCACATCGCGCGGCTGGAAACCGGCAATAATCAGCGGCAGAGCAACGTTGTCAAAAACGCTGCGATCAAACAGCAGCTGGTGATTTTGAAAGACCACACCCACTCCACGCCGGTGCTCGGGAATCTTGCGGGCAGGCAAGCGGTTCAGGTTTTTGCCATCCACAAAAACCTGACCGGACGTCGGCCGCTCCATCATCATTATCAACTTGAGCAGGGTACTCTTGCCGGCGCCACTGTGGCCGGTGAGAAATACCATTTCATTGCGCTCAATCTGAAAGCTCAGGTGATTGAGCGCGGTGTGCCCGCCCTCGTAGCGCTTACTGACGTCGTCGAATTGGATCATGCTTGGCCCGGTTCTTTTCGTGGGGGCATTGT
>JBFKDP010000434.1:0-2815 GCA_041619575.1 Litorivivens sp. | reverse complement strand
GGAACTACCCTTGGTGATGATGTCAGGGTATGGCTCCATCGATAAAGCTGTCAGCGCCATGAAGAACAGTGCAGCCCACTATCTTGCTAAACCTATCGACACCGACGAGCTTTTAAGTGTATTAAACGACTGCCTACCGGCCATTTTCAATGATGAATTCCTCGTGGCTGAAGACCCCGCGAGCCTGAATGTCAAAAATTTGGCGGATCGCGTCAGCCAAACCGACGCGACGGTGTTGATCAGCGGCCCAAGTGGCGCAGGCAAAGAGGTCTATGCCCAGTACATACATCAGCGCTCTTCACGATCATCAGGCCCCTTTGTCGCGCTTAACTGCGCGGCAATACCCGAAAATATGCTTGAAGCCATGCTCTTCGGCTATGAAAAAGGCGCTTATACCGGTGCCATCAACGGCCATATAGGAAAATTTGAGCAAGCGCAGGGCGGCACGCTGCTGTTAGACGAAATCAGTGAAATGGACCTCGGCTTGCAAGCGAAGCTACTGCGTGTCTTGCAGGAGCGGGAGTTGGAGCGTTTAGGTAGCAAACGCACAATCCGGCTCAATGTCCGGGTGATCGCCACAACAAACCGCGATCTCAGAAGCTGTGTATCCCACGGTACTTTCAGAGAGGACTTGTTTTACCGCCTTAATGTATTTCCCCTACAGATACCTCCGTTGTGCCAGCGTCCAGCAGACGTTCTGCCACTGGCAGAACACATTCTCAGCAAGGGGGCGTCAACAGACAGTGCTTCGCAAATGTTAAGTGACGGTGCCCGCCGCAAGCTTCTTAGCCACAACTGGCCCGGCAACGTTCGCGAGCTCGACAATGTAATCCAGCGAGCGCTAATCCTGCGCACTGCATCCGTAATCGCCAGTAACGAAATACAGTTTGAACAAGGGGCTTGTGATTCAGACAGCAGTGACCAGGGTTTGGGCGACTGGATGAGGGATCAAGAGTTACGACAAATCCAGAATGCCATCCGCCAGGGTGGCAGTAAAAAGGAGGCCGCGGCTATATTGGGGATCAGTCCGCGGACACTACGCTACAAAATGGCCCGCCTGCGCAATGACCAGCTAGTTGAATCAGGAGCGACCTAATGGCGAATTCAATGAGTGTTGACCAGGTACTGAGCCAGATTCGAGCAATTCGCCAAGAAGCTGCTCAGCGCTTACCGGTGGATATGCCCGCCGGCGATAAAGCGGAAAAGTCAGGATTTGGCGACCTTTTAACCCAATCGGTAAGCGCTGTTAGCAAGGTTCAGAAAGACGCTGCACAACTGGCTACGTCTTTCGAACGCGGTGACAGCGATGTTAGCCTCGCCCAGGTAATGGTCGCGTCACAAAAAGCCAATGTTTCGTTCACGGCCATGGTAGAAGTTCGGAACAAAATGATCGACGCATATCAGGAAGTCATGAGGATGTCGGTGTGAGTTATCTGAACAGGCAGGAGAGTCACTAAATGGCCGAGCAGCGTAATCCGACCGGTATCGGTTTAAAGGAATTGATTGCACACAATCCCTGGCTGCGCCAGTTGCTGATGATGGTGGGTATTGCTGCCAGCGTCGCGCTGGGCACAGGTGCCGTGCTCTGGTCAAAGCAACCCGATTACCAGACACTATACAGTTCACTGGCCCCAGAACAGGCGTCATCCGTTATGGACAGCCTGTCAAGTGTGGGAATCCCATATCGCCTCCATCAGCAAACCGGTGCAATCATGGTGCCTGCAGAGCTCCTGCACGATGCGCGTATCAGGCTCGCCGGCAGTGGTGTCGTTAATAACGGCTCCGGGCTGGAAATGCTGCGAGAAGAGAAGGGCTTTGGTGTCAGTGATTTTATGCAGTCCAAGAAGTACGAGCATGCACTGGAGACAGAGTTGGCCAGAACCATTGAGAGTATGTATCAGGTTCGCAAAGCCAGAGTGCACCTCGCCATGCCTAAACAAACGGTGTTTGTACGCGACCGTCGCGAACCCAGTGCTTCGGTCATGTTGGATATCTTCGCCGGTAGCGCTCTCGATCGTAATCAAGTTAATGCGATCGTGAATATGGTCAGCGCCAGTGTGGCTTCACTTAAACCCGAAGCCGTCACCGTAGTGGATCAGCGTGGTAACTTACTTTCAGCGGTTGGCGAAGAGAGTGCCTTTGACGTCAGTTCCAAACAATTTGAGTACCGTAAAAAAATTGAGAAAGAGTACGAACGTCGAATTAGCGAATTGCTTTCTCCAATTGCCGGCAATGGGCGAGTTCGGGTTCAGGCTGCAGTAGAACTAGACTTTTCACGAGTCGAAGAAAGTCGGGAGAGCTGGAACCCCGATTCACGGGTGGTACGAAGCGAGCAAGTCAATATAGACCGGCAGTTGGCCGAAGGCAAAGCTCAAGGAATCCCAGGGGCGCTCAGCAATCAGCCCCCGACAGCTCGCGCTGATACAAATGGCGATGGCCCCGACACGGAAAGCAGCTCCATTACCCGAAATTACGAGATAGAGCGTGTCCTCAACTACACAGAGAAGCCCGCAGGGGCCATTCGAAAGCTTTCTATTGCCGTTGTCCTGGACGGACAGCAGGCGGAAGGCGAGGGCGGGGATGCACGTACCTATTCTGCCGACCAGATTGCGCAGCTCACAGCACTTGTCCGTGATGCTGTCGGCTACGATGACGCTAGAGGTGATCGGGTTACAGTGATATCAGCAAGTTTTCTGCCGCAGGAATCGAGCGATTTTGTAATTGAAGAACCACCGTTCTGGCAGCAAAACTGGTTTACAACGCTGGCCAAACAATCTCTGACCGGACTGGTCGTCATTCTGATTGTCTTTGGCGT
>JBFKDP010000433.1:0-2848 GCA_041619575.1 Litorivivens sp. | reverse complement strand
TGACCTCTTCCGCCCCGCTAGCGCTGCAGCTCACAAGAAAAGCCAAAACGGTGGCGATGCGTTGTAATTGTCTAATCTTTAGCTTCATAAGTTTTCTCGCGGAAATTAGTTGCGGCGATAAGTGGTTTGCAGAACCACCATGCTTTTGTCGGTTTTGCCAAAGCCTCTGGAAGTAATACGGTAAAAGTCGACCTTCTCTAGTGGAATATCCGAGTCCAGCGACGAATCCTTGCCTTGGCTGCGATTGTACTTCTCGATAATGTATTCCGGCGGCCTGTTCACGCCATCAACGGCCCCTTCAGCAACCTCCCAGCCGGTTGAGTCTCGTTTGCGATAATCGGGTTTGTTGCAGGCAGCGCGGTTATCGCCTGGAGCGCAGATCTCGTAGCGCCCTCGGTTACCGTTGAAGTTTAGCAACGCAGCCGCTTCCATGGCTTCTTCCCCGGCGCGCAGGCCCGCTTCTGCCGCCTGAAATGCCAGTACCTGATCGCGAGTGTTACCGGAGATGCGTTCCTGAGTGGTTGCCAGCTTCATCGACGATGCGGCCAATACCGTAAGTACCAGCAGGAGTACCAGGGCAATGGCCATAACGGCCCCGTTTTGACGCTTTCGAGAGTGCTGCAGGGCTCCTGTGACAATTTTATTCATAGCGGCTTAGTCCAGACGGTTACGGATAGCAAATACGCTAATCAGTGATTTGCGGTAGCGGCCATCGTTGTTGGCCAATGCCGCGCCCTGGAAAGTGACTTCCTGTGCTGTGGCACTACCGGTTTGTGTGACGACGTTTTCCTCCTGACTGGCGACCAGCAGTTCGATCTTGACGCTGACAACGCGCTCCCAAGCCGCCACGGCAGAAGCGTCGCGGTAGACATCGATACTGCCGTCATCGTTGGTGTCCTCGCCATAGGTAATCTGCATGTTTTCGACACCTTCCACCAGTTCGGCGCCGTTGGGGACAAGACCACCAGACCCGGTAGTGCGTCGCTTAACATAGAGTGCTCGTATGGGTGCGCCATCACTGGTGGTGCGGCCCGTGTCGCGCACGTAATAACTGACAGACTCAAAACCCACCAGCTCCGCATCAGGTCCAAAAGTCTTACTGAGGCGATTGGAAATATTGTTGGCATTTGAATGTACGATGGTGACCTTACCCTGACCTTTGGATACGGTTGTTGCCCTGAACATGTCCGTGGTCTCACAATCTGTGATCATGATAACGTCGCCGTTGACGAGGTTAAGCTCATTGATTGAGACCTGAATGTTGGCGTTATCTGAGGCCATATTTCCCGTTAGTTGCAGGGAGCTTGCAGTCGCCATTCTCACGGTTACAGCATCCGTGCCTGCTACTGCCTCAAAGTCGTTGTTGGCGGGCAGGTTGTCAAAGCCGACTACCATGGTGGTTTCGTTAAAAATGAGATCGTCATCGGGGTCTTTTACGAAGCTGGTTGGCCCGTCGACATCCAGTGAGGCGCAGCCCATATAACCCGCCATGCGCATGTCTTTTCCGATAAAATGTATGGCCAGCCTGCTGGCAACCTGGATTTGGGACAAAGCTTCCTGCACTCGGTAGCTGGAACGGGTAGCGACAAAGGCTTGTAAGATCGCGGCCGACAGTAACAAGCCCAGGGTAATTGAGATCATCAGCTCGACTAGTGTAAATCCGCCGGTTCTACGTGGGCGCATCATCATAGTTCACTCTCAAACTGGAAATTTTCCAGGTCTGGGCTGCCGGCTTCACGCGTGCTGTTAAGTCGACTTTCGTCCCATTGCACTAACACGGTTACAGTGGCGCCATTGATTTCAACGGAAGCATCGCCTCCTGGCAGCCGGGAGTTGACTTCGTTTAGCCATTCGCGCAAATCACTTTCAGCGAAACTGGTGCCACCGGGGGCGTCATCGCTCAGCGCGATGGTGTAAGCACCATTGAGTGCGTCAGCACGATTGGCTCGCATGCGGTCTATGATGTCGTAGGCCAGCATGGTTGCATGCGAGCGGGTATTGGCTATATGGTTAAATTTTACCGAGTTCATTTGCAGCGTCGCCGCGCCGAGCACGCCGACTACGGTGATGAGTACGGCTACCAAAACCTCAATCAGGCTGGTGCCCCTATGTTTGTGTGGCTGTTTTATTGTTTGCATGTCGCTTCCCTGGCACTGACATGTCCAGTGTATACCACGCGGATATCCCGGTCCCACATACAGTTTTGGCCTGTGCGATAGGCGAGCACGAATTCCGAACCGCTGGTAGCGTTGAGAAACCCTTCTGAAGTGTAGCTGAAAGCGGACGTATTGCTTGCCTCAATCATCGTCGCCTGAGAGCTGTAGTCGTCGGACACCAGAATGTCTTCGCCTGCCGAGTACAGGCCATCGCCATTATCGTCAGCCCAGATTCGAAAGCCTTTGTGCCAGTTTGCCCCGTCTGTGGTCGATACGGTGACATTCACGCCGCGGGTAATAGCCTCAGAGCGCGCGAGTTGAAGCCCCTTGAGCAGGTCGCGATATTCGCTTGCGGAACGGGAAGAACCTGCAACATTGACGAAGCTGGGTGTTGCAGAACCCATCAGTATAGTGGCCACAGACATGGCTGTGATCAGTTCGACGAGCGAGAAGCCCCGATTGTGGCTTGCAGTATTCATGGCGTAACCCCCGTTACGTTTATCTTTATAGGCTCGTCCGTCTTATTGCGGAGATTGCCTGTGATTTACTCTACGTCCTGATGGTACGGTGTCGTTGGTACTGCCAATATTCGTAGTTACGCTTACTGAAATAGCGCTTTACGCTGGATACTGTTTTCTAAAAAGTTAAATAAATTAGAGGGTTATATAGAGGGGTTCTGACGCAGCGGTGAC
>JBFKDP010000432.1:0-2886 GCA_041619575.1 Litorivivens sp. | reverse complement strand
GGTCGAAGGGCGACAACTCCAGCTCCAGCCGATCCGCCTCGATTTTCGAGAAATCGAGAATATCGTCGATCAGGCGGAGCAGCAGCTTGCCTGAACGCTCGACCGTGGCCAGCATATCGCGCTGATAGCGACTCAAGGCGGTGCCCTTGAGCACATCGACCATGCCCAGTACACCGTTCATGGGGGTGCGAATTTCGTGGCTGACGGTGGCCAGAAACAGGGATTTGGCCTGATTGGCAGACTCCGCTTCGTCCCGGGCCTGGCGTAATTGATCCACTTTCTGACGCAGAGCAGCGGTTTTGCGATTGACCTCGTCGCGCAGACGCAGGGCGTCGCTGGTGGTGGTCAATACAGAAAAAAGCATGATAAAGGTGAAAACTACGGAGGTTAGTATCAGCGCCTGGCGGTAACGGTTGTCTCTATCGAAAGCAATAAAGTTGACCGGAGCCGCTTGAACGCTCCAGCCGAGACCGTCCAATTGGAGCGCCTGTTCAATCAATAGGTGCTCGGGCCAGCGCGCGTCGGGCGCGGTTTCTAAAAGGGTCTCGCCCCCCCCTTCTTCGGCAATACGGAGATGGATGCCCTCGCGCCGGGCTGCCGCCACTACGTCACTGAAAAAATCGCCCGGCGTGAATACCCCCACCACAAAACCCACCACTTTGCTGGCATTGGCGTCGCGGCCGTAGACCGGCTGAAAGGCAAGATATCCTTGGGTGGTTTCGGGGCTGCCGTCCGCTAGAAAGCGGTAAATGGTGTCGCGGGCCAGCTGCGGTCTACCGGTTTCTATGACGCGCTGCATCGCGCGCTGGCGAGGCGGGCGGGACCAATGATCGAAACCGACCACTTCGCGGCTGAGCTGTCGGTTACGAGCAAGGCTTTCGCTATCGCCCGACAAGGCAACAGACGCCAGGATGGGGTAGCGAGCTGCGCGTTCCATAGCGGTCAGCTGGCCGTTTTGGTCCAGGGTCATGGGACGCAGATCATCTGGCTGACGTAACGCCGGCACAGCGCCGACAATGTCGATGAAAGATAAGGGGGACGATCCTTGGAGTATTCTGGTGAAATCTACCAGCTCATCGTAGCTTACGTATTCGGACGCCTCCAAAAAGCGCTCGACAAAGGCGAGCTGTTGAACCCGATCAGGCAACCGGGCGCTGGCTTCGGGCAGCACATGTCCCAGCTTTTCCCTGATCAATGCACGCTCGGACTGAAGTTGCGCGGCGCTGAGCCAAAAATGGCCGCCAAGGATAGCAAAGGCGGTAAAGCTGAGCGTCAGTACAACGGGTTTGGCAATATCCAGACGCTGAAGAGGCTGGTCCGGCCACAGAAAGACAATCAGTGGTGCCACCAACATAACGCCCAGGCTGTTGCCAGCCCACCAGCCTAGCATGGCCGAGTCGACAGTTTGGCGCGAAAAAGTACTGAAATCGCCGGCAGTTGCAATGCCTGCCACGGAAAACAGGGCGCTAGGCAGAAGGGCCCCGAAGAGAATCCAGAGAGCAATGCGCCGCGCGCTTTGAGCCCTTCCGGCTATGCGACTAACACGGTTGACCAGCCATACCCCCAGCAATGCCTGGAGCGTCGCTGCCGCCGGCAACAGGATATCGAGAACGGAAAGGCTGACATTTTGATTAAACAGCTGTTCCGCCAGCCAGGCACCCAGCCAGACCCCGGGCCAACAGCGGTAGCCCCAGATCAGCAGGGCGGCGAAGGCAAAACCCGCCGGGGCCCAGATCGGCACATTGACCTCGGGCAGCTGCCAGGCGATCAGCACGCAGAGGATGGACAGCACCACATAACCGCCGCCAACGACAGCGCAGCGGTACAGCCATTGGCGGGTATTGCCTGGCATGAATTCCATCTCGACTCCTGACGCGCAAGTCCGGTGCGCGGTAATACGGCGTACTATTGCTCAGTTAAACAGCGGTGTGAGATTGCCGCAAGGCTTTGATTGTAGGTAATAGTACTTAGAGGCAGTGCTATAAGAGAGGAGTTGGGCGCCAGCTTGACGCCCGGGTGAGATCAGCCGAAGGGGTGGCGCAGGACGATGGTTTCCACTCGATCAGGGCCGGTGGAGATAATATCGATGGGCACGCCGACCAGCTCCTCAATGCGCGTGATGTAATCGCGCGCCGCCTGCGGCAGCTCATCCAGAGTTTTTGCACCTAGGGTGGACTCGCTCCAGCCGGGCAGGTCTTCGTAGATCGGCTCCAGAGTGCCGTAGTCATCGCAGTCGATCGGCGCAGGAATGGCTTCACCGGCTGCATTGCGATAGCCGGTGCACACCCGCACACTCTCCAGACCATCTAGCACGTCCAGCTTGGTCAGGCAGATGCCGGAAATACTGTTGATCAGCACCGACTGGCGCAAAGCGACCGCATCAAACCAGCCGCAGCGACGGGCACGCCCGGTGGTGGCGCCAAACTCATGACCCTTGGCGGCCAGATGCTTGCCAACGTCGTCGAACAGCTCGGTGGGGAAGGGGCCGGAACCGACGCGGGTGGTGTAGGCCTTGGTAATGCCCAGCACATAGTCCAGGTACAGGGGGCCAAAACCGCTGCCCGTGGCAGTACCGCCGGCTGTCGTGTTGGAGGAGGTCACAAAGGGGTAGGTACCGTGGTCGATATCCAGCAGTGAACCCTGGGCGCCTTCAAACATGATCTTGCGACCCGCAATGCGGTAGTCGTGCAGCATCTTGGTCACGTCAGCCACCATCGGCAGCAACTGTTCGGCCATTTGCAGGGCTTCATCCAGTGTCTTCTTGTAGTCCACCGCTTCAACCTGGAAGTAGTTGGTCAGCACGAAGTTATGGTAGTCCATAACCTCTTTCAGCTTGACGGCAAAACGCTCCGGGTGCATCAGGTCGCCAAGCCGCAAACCGCGACG
>JBFKDP010000431.1:0-2886 GCA_041619575.1 Litorivivens sp. | reverse complement strand
GCCGTGAAAATTGCGCCGGACATGGCCGCGGACGACATCGCCAATGTCGCCCAGTCTTTTCTTGAGCACAAAATTGACGGAGTCATTGCGACCAATACCACCATTGAGCGTGAGGCAGTCAAGCACTTGCTCCACGGCAGTGAGGCCGGAGGGCTGAGTGGTGAGCCGGTTCGAGAAAAATCGACCGAGGTGATTCGAGAGCTGTCCAAACACCTGAAGGGAAAAATCCCGATTATTGGTGTGGGGGGAATCATGCAGGGCTCGGATGCCGCAGATAAGATTGCGGCGGGTGCGTCGCTGGTGCAAATTTACAGCGGTTTCATCTATGCAGGGCCGCAACTGATTGCGGATGCCGTCAAGGCCATACCACGCGTGTAGGCTCATGATCTCGCTTCGAGCTTTTCATCCTGATGATGAGTCGCAGTTGATTGAACTTGCCAGCAATGACCAGGTAACTCGCTACTTAAGAGAAAACTTTCCGCGTCCTTATACCCGGCGTGATGCCCGTTATTGGATTGAAGAGGGCTCCAGCAATGCCATAGGGCAGCACTTTGCTATTGCCTTGAGCGGGGAGTGTATTGGTGGTACGGGTGTTTATTGGGGGCAGGGTGAATACCGCTATGCGGGTGAAGTGGGTTACTGGCTTGGACAGCCATATTGGGGGAGGGGCTACGCTACTGAGGCACTGGCCTTATTGAACGAGTGGATTAAGCGCAATACCGATCTGCAGCGGCTCTACGCCCAAGTTCTTCACCCGAATACTGCGTCGCAACGCGTGTTAGAAAAAAACGGCTATCAGCTTGAGGGCGTGCTCCGCCAGTCGGTATGCAAGCGTGGTGTATTCTACGACGAGCACGTGTTTGCATTGCTTTTGGCTTAGCGGGCGTGCTTATTTCGTTTGCGCGTTCCACTGCAGGCCGCTCTTGCCAATACTTGAATCGCTCATCAGGTAAACGTATATCGGCATGATCTCGGCGGGGTCCGGGTTGGTGTTGGGATCTTCTGCCATATAGGCAGTGCGGCGCATAGTGGTATTGGTAGCGCCAGGATTCAGACTGTTAACCCGGATAGAACTGGTGTTTGTCAGCTCATCTGCCAGCACCTGTACCAGGCCTTCTGTGGCAAATTTTGAAACTGCGTAGGCGCCCCAGAAAGCGCGCCCCTTGCGTCCAACCCCTGATGAGGTGAACACCACTGAGGCGTTTTCACTAGATTCCAGTAGTGGCATCAGCGCTTTGGTCAGCATGAAGTTGGAATTCAGGTTTACCTGCATCACTTCATTCCAGCTTTCTACACTGGTTTGGGCAATGCTTCGTCGCTCACCCAGAACGCCAGCATTGTGTAGCAGGCCGTCGAGGCTGCCAAATTCGCGCGCGATTGTATCGTGTAGATCATTAAAATCTTTCATTACGGCGCCGCCTAGATGCATCGGGTAGATGGCTGGCTGCGGGCCGCCGGCGGCTTCGATGTCGTCGTAGACACTTTCCAGTTTTTCAATGGTTTTGCCCAGCAGCACGACGGTGGCACCACAGCGGGCAAATGTCAGCGCGGCTGCACGGCCAATGCCATCGCCAGCGCCAGTCACCAGTATCTTTTTGCCTTGCAGGCAATTGTCTGTCGCCTGAAAATCTGCTGGCAGGGTGTGAATCACGACATCTCCCGAAGTTGAAGTTGATTGAAAATCTGGATTAACTGGCTGGCAGTATCGATAGTATAGTCGGCCCCCCAGCTTTCTGCCGGGTCGTCTGAATTTATATAGCCATAGGCACAGGCCACCGTCAGGCAGCCTGCATTTTTCCCGGCCTCGATATCGCGACGATGGTCGCCAACGTAGACACTGTTTGCCGCTGACACTTCTAGTTGGCTGCAGGCTAACAGAATGGGTTCAGCGTGGGGTTTTCGCCGGTGGACATGATCGGGACAAACCAGGCTTTTGCAGCGTTGACTCAAGCGAAGGTCTTGCAGTAGCGGAGTCGCATACAGTGACGGCTTGTTGGTAACAATACCCCAGGGAATGTTGTGTTCTTCGAGCCAGTCCAGGGTGTCGTTCATGCCGCTATAAAGCCTGGATTCCACGGAAAGCCCCTGAATGTAGTCATCCAGCAGTTCTTGGCGCAGCGTTTCAAAGCCTTCGCCGCCTTCTGTAAGCCCAAAGCCGAGTTCCACTAAAGCGCGTGCGCCCTCCGAGACTGTGGCGTGGATCTCATCGTAGGCAACGTCGGGCAAGTGGCGGCGACGACGCATTGTATTGAGTACACGCGCGAAATCTGGCGCTGTATCGATCAGTGTGCCGTCGAGATCAAACAGAACTGCTTGCAGCATGGTCTCGGTCTCAGGCCGGCTTCTTCGCATGTACGAGGTAGTTGACGTCTGTATCACGGCTCAGGGCGTAATGCTTGGTAAGGGGGTTGTAGGTCATGCCTGTAACATCTTGGATGAGCAGCCCCGCAGCACGCAAGTATGTGGCGAGTTCGGAAGGGCGAATAAATTTCGCATATTCATGGGTGCCACGCGGCAGCATCCGCAGTACGTATTCCGCGCCAACAACGGCAAACAGGAATGACTTGGGGTTGCGGTTGATGGTGGAGAAAAAGAGTTCGCCACCCGGCTTGCACAAATCCGCACAGGCTTGAATAACTGAGCTGGGATCGGGTACATGTTCCAACATTTCCAGGCAGGTTACCCGGTCAAAGCTGGTTGGCATTTCAGCGGCGAGCGCCTCAGCGGTTGTCTGGCGGTAGTCGACATCGACACCGGATTCCAACCGGTGCAGTTTTGCAACGCTCAGGGGTGCTTCTCCCATATCTATGCCTGTCACCACTGCATTGCGGTGGGCCATGGCTTCGCAGAGAATGCCGCCGCCACAACCGATATCGACACCGGTTT
>JBFKDP010000430.1:0-2942 GCA_041619575.1 Litorivivens sp. | reverse complement strand
GTCGAGAGAGGCGGTTTTGAGTGCAGGCCCTCAGCGATTACGGCCAGTACTAATGACTGCTTTGTCTACTGTCTTGGGTATGGTGCCTGTGGCGTTAGCTAATAGCGACGGCTCTGAACTCCGTAATCCGGTCGGTTTTCTCGTCATCGGTGGCATGTCTTCGTCTACCATCCTCACGCTTGTAGTACTACCAGCCGCCTATGTTATTGTGGACGATGCTGCAAATTCGCTACGAAAATTCAAAAGTTTAGTATGGCTTTGGAGGGAAGCAGGATAAATCTATTTCTCATTTTTTGTGCTTAACGTATGGCTGCGAGCGGATGTAGCTATTGTTATGTCCAGCAATCTCGGCTGATGCGGCGCGTCCCCCGTCACTACTGACCTTGTACCCAAATTTAGCGCCCTGACCTTGATGAGATTTCCAGTTAACCTAGCGGGATGGAGATCTCAAAATGAAGAAGCGCTACACCGAAGAACAGATTATCAAGGCCATCAAGGAGCATGATGTCGGAGCCAAGGTTGAAGACATCTGCCGCAGGCTCAATATATCAAATGGCACCTTCTACAACTGGCGTAGTAAGTACGCTGGATTGGAAGTCAGCGAAGCAAAGCGCCTACGAGAGCTCGAGTCCGAGAACAATAAGCTCAAGAAGCTGCTGGCAGACAAGCTCCTTGAAGTTGAAGCTATGAAGGATGTGCTCTTAAAAAAGTGGTAACGCCCGCTGCGCGCAAAGATGTTGCCTCTCACATGATCGATAACCATCGACTCAGTGAGCGGCGAGCCTGCCAGCTATCGGGCGTGAGTCGTACGGCATTCAGGTATCAACCGGTGGTTCGTCAGGATCAGAAGTTCAGGCATCGCCTCTTAGAGCTAGCAGCAAAGCACAATGGGCTTGGATATCCCATGCTGCATGGGATGCTGAAATCAGAGTCTCTGGTCGTTAACAGAAAGCGAACCTACCGGCTGTACTCTGAGGAAGGTCTGCAACTGCGTCACTGGCGCAAGAAGAAGCTAAAGCGGCCAAGGATGCCGCTTGTGGTACCTCTGGGCGCCAATATCCGCTGGTCAATGGATTTTGTTTCTGACCAACTGAGTAATGGGCGACGGTTTCGGGTGTTGAACGTAAAAGACGACTACTCAAAGGAATTGGTTGGGCAGCTAGTTGCATACTCCATCGGCGGACACCAGGTCGCTCGATTTCTCGACCAGCTGATCGCGCAGCGCTCAAAGCCTGACCAAATCACCTGCGACGGAACGGAATTCACGAGCAAGGCCATGTTCTTCTGGCAAAAAGAATCGGGTGTGAAGCTGGGGTTCATCCAGCCGGGCAAGCCAACTCAGAACGCGTTTGTGGAGAGTCTGAACGGGCGGTTCCGACAGGAGTGCCTGAATCAGCATTGGTTCCGTACGCTGGAAGAGGCTCAGCAAATCATTGATGACTGGCGCCACCACTACAACAACGAGCGGCCACACAGCACGCTTAATTACATGACACCTGCCGTTTTCGCGAAGAAGGCGGCATAATGAAAATCTCATCGGGCGTTTGGTACTAAACCGGGGGTAAGGTCAGCACCTAGGCAACCCGGAATTTGTTGCGCTGGGTGAGAGATTAGAAAAAATCAAAGAGCGGATAAAGGAAAAGCAGGCAGCTATCGAGGCTCAGAAAAAAGAGCGTCGCAGGTGGGAAAACCTGCACGAATTGATCGGCCCCGCCGACGGTAAGAAATACCGTAATTTTGCCCAGGGGCTGACCTTCGATATGATGATTGGTCATGCCAACGGGCAACTGCAGAAAATGACAGACCGCTACTTGCTGATCCGTGACGACGCTCAGCCTCTGGAGCTCAACGTGGTCGACAACTATCAGGCGGGGGAGATTCGCTCCACGAAGAACCTTTCCGGCGGCGAGAGCTTTATCGTCAGCCTGTCCTTGGCTCTGGGCTTGTCCCATATGGCGAGCAAGAACGTCCGGGTGGATTCGCTCTTCCTGGATGAAGGCTTCGGCACCCTAGACGAGGAAGCCCTCGATACCGCCTTGGAAACCCTCGCGGGCCTGCAGCAGGACGGCAAGCTGATCGGCGTCATTTCGCACGTGCCCGCCTTGAAGGAGCGGATCAGCACGCAGATCCAGGTGTCCCCCCAAACCGGTGGAAGAAGCAGCATATTAGGGCCTGGATGTCAGATGCTGGAGGGGGGTTAGGATCTTAACTCCGTATATTTTATGAGGTTTTATTTTTGAACACACCCCTTATCACCAAACAAGGTTACGAAGAGCTCAAAAGTGAGCTTGATGAGCTTTGGCGTGTCGAACGGCGCGAAGTCACCCAGAAGGTTTCATGGGCTGCCGGCCAAGGTGATCGTAGTGAAAACGCGGACTACCAATACAATAAAAAGAGGCTCAGGGAGATCGACCGGCGGATTCGCTACCTTAAACGGAGACTTGAGAACCTCAAAGTTGTAGAGCACAGGGCTGAGCAGGCCGGAAAGGTTTTCTTCGGTGCTTGGGTCGGTGTGGAAAACGACCGGGGCGAAAAGTTGCGATTTCGAATAGCGGGTTACGATGATATTTTTAAGCACCCTGACTATATCTCTATAGATTCTCCGATGGCGAGAGCCTTGTTGAAGAAGGAGGTTGGTGATTGGGCAGAGATACAAATTGATTCTGAACCTGTCCGATGGCGTATCACGGACATCGAATACGCCTAATAGTATATTTGTTGAGTATGTGTACTATTAAATAAATGCTTAATAATCAATTTTTTAAATTAAATAGTATGCCTATCTGGGGTTATTGTCCAGCGTCGCCGTTTTCCGAGCGATCGCCGTTTTTTGCCGCCTCGTGAACCACGGCGGTTACTTGTGGCCGTTCCACTTTCCACAACTGACGAAGTTCCTCGCGCAAGGTTCTTTCGCCCTCGGCGGTAATGTAAGCTGACCCCTT
>JBFKDP010000429.1:0-3012 GCA_041619575.1 Litorivivens sp. | reverse complement strand
GAGGCCTGCATCAGTGAGTGCAAAGCAAGTAAAAGCCGCTGCTATTCAGCTTGAGGCGAAAGCGGGTGATGTCGCCGCCAATCTTGAGCTGGTTGAGGCGTGGTGTCGGAGTGCGATCAGCCAAGGGGCGACATTGATCGCGCTTCCGGAGTTTTTTACCAGCCGCATCGTTTTTGACGACTCGGTATTTGAGTCTGTTTTACCAGTAGACAATGAGGCAGTGGATCTACTGCGTGCCCTTGCGCAGCAATATGAGTGTTCGATTGGCGGCTCAATGCTAATTGCCGATGGCGATGATATCTACAATCGCTATCACCTCTTTGAGCCCAGTGGTGATGTTCATACCCACGATAAAGACTTGCCCACCATGTGGGAAAACGCATTTTATGCCCCGGGTAATGACGACGGTTGTCTCCATACCGAGCTGGGGAAGGTTGGCGCGGCTGTGTGCTGGGAGTTGATTCGCACACAGACCGTTAAGCGCCTTTCTGACAAGGTGGACGTCATGATGACCGGATCGCATTGGTGGACGTTGCCAGATAACTGGGGGGCAATGTTTACAAAATTGACTGCGGCGACACGGCAGTACAACCGCTACCTGTGCGAGAACGCGCCGGTGGAGTTGTCACGTTTGCTCCGGGTGCCGGTGGTGCATGCTAACCACTGTGGCCACTTCGGAACGGTGAGTACCTGCCTTCCCGGTACAACACGCGGCCTGAGGTTTCGGTCTGAGTTTGTGGGTTGCGCGCAGATCGTTGATGGCGATGGCAAGGTGCTTGCCAGCCGCGCCGCTGCTGAGGGCGAAGGACTCGTGCTGGCGAATATCGAGCTGGGCAAACGCGGTGCGCCGCAGCCTCTAGGCGACGGTTTTTGGATTCCCAGTTTGCCTTGGCTGTTGAAACTCAGCTGGGTACAAGACCGTGCGTGGTCCAGATCGTATTATCGCCGCGAAGGCCGGCAACTGGGTCTGGCTTCTGCTGCGCAGCGGTTGAGTCGATAAATATGCGAATGCAGGCAGGGGTTACATTTTGACAAACTCGCCGCTGTTCACTGTTCCCGCTGAGCCGAGAACGCGTACCTCTGACGTATTGATCGCACTGGTGGGGCGTACTCGGCAGCCGAATGTCACCATACGTACGCTTACCGAGAGGCTTGGTGACAGGACCTTCGGTATGCTGTTGATCCTGGTGGCAATCTTCAATGTTGTACCTTTTGTCTCGGTGTTAGCCGGCTTTTTGGTGGTCGTGCTCGGGCTGCAAATGTCCTTTGGTATGCGGCGGACATGGCTGCCGCGAACGATTCTTGACCGGCAGTTGCCCGCGGAGAAAGTGCGCGCCGCGCTGTTGATGTTTATACCGAAGATTCAGGCAATTGAGCGCTACGTAAAACCGCGCTGGCAGTTCACCGAGGCGCCCATCGTCGACCGTTTTAACGGAGTGGTTATCGCCTTTCTGGGCATGATTATCGCCTTGCCGGTTCCGTTTGCGAATATGGCGCCCGCCATTGTGGTGGTTGTGATGGGCCTGGGCCTAATGGAGAGGGATGGTGTGGTGCAGCTGGGTGCAGCGCTTGTCGGGCTGCTGGCCTTACTGAGCATCTTCGCTCTGCTGATCTAGCATTGCGCAGGCCTATCTGACTACATCTGCCCGCGGGAAGCGCGTACGCTGCTGTTCATCCGCCGCTGTGTTGGGCGTCTTTGAGCTGTTGTATCTCAGCGGCTATCTGCTCGGCTTCGGCAGTGATCATCGAATACGCTTTAATATCGCCATTGCGCTGCGCCTGCATCGCTTTTTCCAGTTTGGCCAGATACGCCTTGTTGAGCTTGGCGACGGGGTCTTTCTTGAAGAGCGAAAACATGGTGTGGTCCTTGTAAACGTGTCTTCCTTCTACGGTGGCCGGTCGGTTCTGGTTGTGATGCATGGCGCGGAAGGCGCTTACCAAACACCATTGGTGACCCTGATGGCATAAAAGCCACTGAAGCCGTCGGTGTACCAAATTTCTTTGCGCTCAGGAACGAAGGCGGGTTTGGACATTGCCCAATTACTGGCAGGTGCGGGAACGGTTAATATTCGCGGCTGCACCGGCGCATTGAAGTATGCGATTTCTCGCGGGTGCAGCGGGTCGCGAATATCGAAAATTCGCAGCCCGGACAGAATCATGCTGCAAGCGGCAATGTCTGGGTCTACGCGCGTGGGAACAGCGCAGTAGTGCCCGGCATAGCCGCCAATGATATTCGATGCGCCGGGGTCGTTCGCGATGGTCTCGCGGTTTTCTGGCTGGTGAACCTCCAGCCGCAGATTCGATACCACTCTGGGGCGTGTTTCATCGCTAATATCAATGATTCTGGCTGCACCGACCGTTTTGCCATTGGACGCGACCCCAAAGGGGGTGCCGGCGTTGTTCGAGGAAAATTCATCAATTTCGAAAAGAAAGGGTTTTCCATCGCGACTAAATGGCATCGCATTTTGTGGAATGCTTTGATTATCCCAAGACAAGCTGGCGATTTCGTAGACCTGCGGGTTGGGCAGTCGCGCCTGAATTTCTGAAACATCCATAATCATCAGGCCGTTATCGTTGCCCGATGCGAGATAGGCCCGGTTTCCGTCATCGGACAGGGACAGGCCGTGGGAGCTGTAGTTGCCCGACCAAAGCGGCAGGGGCAGGCGCGGGTTTGAGAGGTCGACCGCGGTGAGTGTTGGGGTGCTCGGTGACGCGGAGTAGAATGTTTTTCCATCCGGCGTCATACCGCTCTCGTGACCGAGCGTACCGACTAAGGCTGAGGACAGCAGTTTTGGCGACCGGCAGTCTTCAGACACATCGTAAACGTCGACAATGCCAGGGTAGGCAAGCGCGTTGCCCATAACAGCGGCAAGTATTCCCGCCTCTTGAGAGACGACCAGCGACTCGTGAGGTGACAGCATCGCCGGGGAAATAAGCCTGCTGGTGAGCAGCGGTCGTTCCGGGTCACTCATATCCAGCACATTGACCCCTGCATTCAGATCCAGGAAGTTT
>JBFKDP010000428.1:0-3041 GCA_041619575.1 Litorivivens sp. | reverse complement strand
TCTTGATAAAGCCCTGCGGTATATACAAAAGCGCACAGGCAGTTAATCGTAACCTTGCGAGACTACCTGTACACCGGCTGTGCTAAGGGCTAGTCGGCAGCGGCAAGCGATTTTTGATAGGTACTGACCGCTTCATTGTAATCTTCCGATGCCGTCTTCATCTTATCAACCATATTGTTGTAGCGCTCGATAATGGCATTGCGCTCATTGTCGGAGGCATCTTTGGCAAGCGCAGCTTCTTCGTTCTGGATGCAGGCCAGGTATTGCCGGCCTTGCGCAATAAAGGCTTTGACGTCTTCCTGGGCGGTGAGCATGCGAGATGCCGTGGCGTTCTCACCGGCAGGTATTCTGGGTGTTGCCGGCGGGTTACATTCGGCAAAAGCACTCGTTGCAACGGTAGCCATGAGGGCGATAGTGGCAGATAAAAAACGGATGTTCATTCACGCTCCCTGGTGAGTGTGTAGTCGCAGACGGTAGCACGCGACAGTAGCCACCGTGCACAGTCTGCCGCGGTATTTTGACGCAGTGCCCAGGCCATCTTGTCAAAATGTGAAGCGGTACACGTTGGTATTACGTGCCCGAAATTTGTAAACTCAACGGCTTTGCCGGTGGCATACTGGGTAGCAAATTATGCTGCCCTGTGGAATTGTCATGAGTTCTTCATCTGAGCATCAGCTACTGGATGCTGTTAATCAAACCATGCCTTTTGGAAAATATCGTGGCCGTAAGCTGCTGGAACTGCCAGAGCCCTATCTGGTGTGGTTTAAGCAGCAAGGCTTCCCTTCGGGAAAGCTGGGGGAGCAACTGGCGTTGATGTATGAGGTCAAATTAAATGGTCTGGAAGAGACGCTGAGGCCGCTGCTGCGAAAATAGGCGTGACATAAAAGAAGGGAGGAGCTGACGCCGTGTCAGTTCCTCCTGTGGCTCTAGATGGGCAGTAAATCGTACAGGGTGCAGGACGGGGCCAATGGCGTGTCGGCAAAGGGGCAGGTGTTGCCAGTCAGATCGAAGAGTGGCCCCAGCAGGGCGTCTAGCGGCGTGCCCGTTGGCTCACTTGCCGAGCCGCCACCGCTCAAGGCGTCAGTCAAGGGGCCCAATATCAGATCCAGTGGACTGCTGCTGTCGTCACCACCCGCGGGCAATGCGTCGGTGATGGGTGCCAGGAGTGATGGTAACAGCGTATCTTCAAACGGCGCCAGCAGGCTTGCTGAATTTCCACCCAGGGCATCGGTAATTTGCGGAAGGGCTGCGGCCAGAAGATTTTCACCCAGGGCAGACGTCAGTTGGTCAACACCGTCAGTGATTGGTCCGCTCAAGGCGCCTTCCTGCCCGGCTTCGGCTTCAACATAATTCACCGGAACAATGTTGGTGAGTACATTGACCAGCAAGGTGTTGAGCGTGTTTTCGAGGGCGCCTGCAGCGGCGTCGCCGTTATAGATACTGACAAAGTAGAGGGTAATTGCCAGATCTGACAGGCCATCGCCAAGGGTGGTTAGAACACCGCCGAATATGGGTGCTTGCTGAGCCTCTGCGGGTATCTGCGATACGCCACTGTTGAAGGCTATTGCGAGCTGGTTGACCAGCACTGCCAGTGTTGTCAGATCCATTGGCGGGTTGCCATCGGGGTCTTCGCCGCCATCACCGGGTTCTTCCTCTGAGCTTGGGAACTGGTCAATGACAGGGGCCAGTGCAGCACCCAGAGGTTCTAGTGGTGTGCCCGCGAGTGGGTTATCACTGCCTTCGCCGGCGTCCGAATCGGGTGTGTTGCAATCGTCACCAGTTACTGCGCCGAGTGCGCCGGGTAAGTCGTGCGCGAGTTCACCCAGTGAAAACTGAATATTGTCTGACGCGCTTTCAAAGGCCGCAGCCGGATCCTGAGTCTCAGCACCCTGCATCAGCGCCAATGCGATGGAATCGAGGACGTCAACGAGGTCGACCACAACGGCCTGGCGCGCGCAATCGAGTGTAACTTGCAGGGGAGTTCCCGCCGCAGAGCTGGTGATCGGTTCAAACACGGTGTCCGATAAGGGGTTTTGTATCTCGTCGAGTGGACCTGCGACACCGTCGGCTACTGTCGAATTGTTCTGGGGTGGCGGTGTGGGCGCAGGGCCCGAGCCTGAGCTGCTGGACGAGCCGCCGTTGCAGCCAGCTATCAACAAGCTGCTTGCCATTACCGTTGAAAGAAAGGTGCTTCGCGTGTTTTTGAATTCCATTTTCAATCTCTCCGCCGCAGGTGCTGCGGCCAATTGCGAATCGGGTTTGCCAGCGCGGCCGCAAGGGCTTGTCGCGACAATGAGGGAGTATTAAGGCCTGGCGCAGGTTCCCAGTGCTTGCATCACAGTCTCAGAGTGTATGTGATTTGCAATCATCTAACGATTCAAATAAGGCCTGGCAAGCGCCAACTGGATCACAGCTTGGGAAATATTTAGGCGGGAAATGGCGCTACTTTACAGGTGGTGACGAAGTGACGCTTACCTGTCTTGCTTTTAGTTTTTGGTTGTTGGCCTTGAAAATATAGCGGCTCCGGAAAGTCAGCGGTGTCGGCTTATGTATTCTCTGTTATCGTCTGCTGCAGCCACTGGGCCGAGCGTGCCATGGCCTCATCAAAATCGACCCGGCTACTGAAGCCGCTAGCACGGCGGATTTTTTCGGCTGAGTGACCGCAGGTTTTGCCGAACATGCTCACGAGTAAAGCATGCAGCGGGGGTTCTCGTTGGATTCCGCACACGCTGTAGCTTCTCTCAAAAGCGCGGGCTGCAAAGGCGGCAAATCGAAACGACAGATTTGTTACGCGGCTGCTGTTGTTTGTCAGCGATTGCAGGCGATTGATAAATTCGCTCCAGCTGACGTCATAGTGGTCGCGAACATTATAGGTTTCGTTCAAGGCCGCTTCGGCGGTGGCGGCCCACAACATGTAATCAAGCAGATTGTCGATATAGACTAGCCCGGCGTTGGCCTGGCCGTGATCAATGGTTAGCATTCCATTGGCGTTCAGTGCCTTACCGATCTGTTCAATGAACTGACTGCCGGGGCCGATGATG
>JBFKDP010000427.1:0-3042 GCA_041619575.1 Litorivivens sp. | reverse complement strand
GTTGCCTTTGTGGCGCGCAATCACCCGTCGGCGCTCGCTGCCTTTATTGGCATTCTCGCCGGTGGTTTCAGCGTACGGATGATTTATCCGTTTCAGTCGGCGGGCGCAATCGCCCGCGAGATTGACGCCCTCGAACCGGCTGCGGTCGTCGCTGATCAGTCAGACTTTTCAGCACAGCTGGTTGCGGTGCTGGAGAGCAAGGCGATCGGCGGCGTGGCCCTGTCAGGGATGCAGGTGATGCGTATTGTCGACGGGGCAAACCTGAAGGCTGCTGTTTCCAACCCGCCGACCATCGAGATACTCACCAGTGGTACCACTGGTAAACCCAAGCCCTTTACGCTGGATTACCCCACCATCGCCACCCACTTTGTTGGCGCGCCGGCACCGGGCCTGAAGACCGGCTCTATTCCTGTGCTGTTGTACTTTCCCATCGGCAATATTTCGGGGCTGTACTCCACCCTGCCGGCGCTGTTGCAAGGGCAGCAGATTATTCTGCTGGATCGTTTCCGGGTGGAAGACTGGCATGCCTACGTAAAGACCTATCGACCGGCGGTTGGTGGCATGCCGCCAGCGGCGATACAAATGGTGCTGGATGCGGATATTCCCAAGGAAGATCTCTCCAGTCTGAAAATGCTGGGTGCGGGAGCGGCGCCGCTGGACCCCGACGTGCAGCGGCGTTTCGAAGAGCGTTATGGCATACCGATTTTGTTGTCCTACGGCGCGACCGAGTTTGGCGGGCCAGTTACACGTATGACGCCAGAGATGTACCAGGACGGTGGCCGTGACAAGGTCGGCAGTGTCGGCAAGGCGATTCCCGGCTGCAAACTGCGGGTGGTTGATCCGGAAACCTTTGCGCCGCTGCCGGCAGGTGAAGAGGGCATACTGGAAGTGGTATCACCGCGCATTGGCCCGCAGTGGATACGCACGTCCGATCTAGCGGTGATTGACGACGAGGGCTACCTGTTTCATCGCGGCCGCGCCGATGGCGCCATCGTGCGCGGCGGTTTCAAAATTCTGCCGGAAACCATTGAAAAAGCACTGCTGAAACATGCGCAGGTCTCAGCGGTCTCGGTGGTGGGGTTGAAAGATCCCCGCCTGGGACAGGTGCCGGTGGCGGCGGTGGTATTGAAGCCCGGCGCTGAGAATGTGACCGTCGAGGCACTGGAGCGCCATCTACGCGAGCACGTACTGGCAACCCATATCCCCGTGCAATGGAAAATCTTGGACACATTGCCGCGCACGGCGCTTTCCTACAAGGTCGATCAGGCGGCGGTGCGCGCCCTGTTTGATCGTTAGCGCCAATACCTGGAGAACAGAGTGCTTTCAATGCCGGTTACCCACAACATGCTGCGAGAAGTGGTGTCGGATATACCTCAAACCGCTGCTGAGGTGTTGGATCCCCGTTTTCTGAACCCCTTGTTGCACCACCTCGGTGGTGGCGCCCCCATTGTCCGCATCGAGCAGACTGAAGCGATTGTGGCGATGGCGTCCAAACTTCGGTTGGTGGTGAGTTTTGACAACCACCCTGAGCACGCCTTTCATCTGTGCATCAAGGGCTTTTTTGATTGCGATATCGACAGCACTGCTGCCCATATGACGACCTTGCGCGAGGCCGGATTTTACGGGCAAATCGCGCCGCACATTGCCATGCGTTCGCCGGTCTGCGTGGCGATTGCGCATGACGATATCTATTCCAAAAGCCTGCTCGTGCTGACGGATCTGCAGCACGAAGGCGCCCACTTTTACACGGCGCTTGAACCCTTCAGCGCCGATCAGGTGGCGGAGACCCTCGAGCAACTGGCTAGCCTGCACGCCCGGGATGGTCTGTTGAAAGGCCGGCAGTGGATTCCCTCACGTCTGCAGGAGCTGGTCACCCGCGACGGCCCTTTCAGTTGGGAGGCGATCCAGGAGCATATGCGCGATGGCCGGGGCAGCTGTGTGCCCGCTCCGGTTTTGCGCGCCGACAAGCTGAAGAAGGCGCTTGAGCTGTTGGCCATGCGGCACAAGGCGCTGCCCAAAACTGTGCTGCACGGTGATTGTCACCCCGGCAATGTCTATCGCAGCGCCAGCGGTGAGCTAACCTTTACCGACTGGCAGTTGATTCAGCGGGGCCACTGGTCGCTGGATGTGGCCTACCATATTGCCGCGTGCCTGCCGGTGAAGGCGGCGGAGCAGGAAGAGACCCATTTGCTGAAACACTACCTGGGGGCATTGCATGCCTTTGGGGGCGAAGCGCCCAGCGCGGATAAGGCGCAGGGCCAGTACCATCAGGCGCTGGTGTATGGGTTCTATCACTGGGCCATCACTTCACGGGTCGACCCGGCCATTACCCGAGAAACGTTTCTGCGACTGGGCACGGCGCTGGCGCGCTGCGACAGTTATCGCCTGTTAGGTGTGTAGTTTGCAAAAACGGTTTCTCACCTGCGTCTTCGCGGGAAAAGAACTCAGTCCCATATTGTCAGGAGCGCAATCATGCCGGTGAGCAAACTCAGAGAACTCCCCGTTGGGGGCGGTGGCCGCTGGCCCCTGTGTGGCAAGGGTTTTCGCTCGGCAAAATTTGGCGACATGGAAGTAGGCTTTACGACCACGGGCCCCTCCAATGCCAGCCCCGCCTACGAAAATCTGCCGGGCAAGGTGTGCATGTGTCCCCACTACGGCTACGTATTCAAGGGCAAAATCCGCTGTGTCTATCCCGGCAGTGACTGGCCGGACGAGGTGGCGGAGGAGGGTGACGTTTACTATTTTCGCGCAGGCCATCATCTGATCTATGAGGAGCCCACGGAGTCGCTGGAACTGAACCCGGCTGATGCACTCGCTACGCTGATGGATGAGGTGGAGGCCTACGCCCGTCGCCTGCAGGCGAAGCAGTCCTCATGACCGGCGCAGCAGCTTTTATGAATTTTCGCGCACACTGCTGATCACCCGCTCGGGCTCATCCCACGCTTCTTCTGCACGCGGACGATAAAACCGATCGTACCATTTGCGCAGTTTATTAATGGGTCCGTCGCCGTCACACAAAATCGGATCACTGCGATATTTTTT
>JBFKDP010000426.1:0-3069 GCA_041619575.1 Litorivivens sp. | reverse complement strand
ATTCTCTATGCCTGCCATGTCGCTGCCATGGCGCCGGCCACCAACCTCGGCGCGGCCACGCCGGTGCAGATAGGTGCACCCGGTATGCCATCGCTACCTGAGCCTGATGGTGACAGCGAAAAAAAGGCCACTAAACCCCAAGGCGGCTCGATGGAAAAGAAAATCATTAACGACGCCGTCGCTTACATACAGGGCTTGGCGGATCTGCGCCAGCGCAATCGCCAGTGGGCAGAAGCCGCCGTGCGTGATGGTGCCAGCTTGGCGGCTGAACAGGCACTGGCGAAAGGGGTTATTGATCTGATCGCACGCGATAACGACGAACTATTACAGCAGCTCAACGGCCGCGAGGTGGCCATTGGCGATCATCGCATCACGTTGCAGACCGACGAACTTACTACGCACTACCACAAGGCTGACTGGCGGAGTGAATTCCTGTCGGTGATTACCGACCCTAACGTCGCCTATGTCCTACTGTTAGTAGGCATATATGGCTTGATATTCGAATTTTCCAACCCGGGGATGGGTGTGCCCGGTATTGCCGGCACAATAGCCATTTTGTTGGCAATGTATGCCTTTCAGGTGTTGCCCATCAGCTATGCCGGGCTGGGGCTGATCTTTCTGGGTATCGGCCTCATGGTAGCCGAGGCATTTGCCCCGAGTTTCGGCATTCTCGGGCTCGGCGGTATTGTTGCCTTCGTCATCGGCTCCGTCATTCTTATGGACACCGAGCTTCCCGGATACCAAATTGCGTGGCCCATTATCGCCGGCGTCACCACCTTCAGCATCCTGATGTTAGCGGTAATGCTGGGAATGTTAGTGAAATCTCGACGCCATGTGGTGGTGTCGGGGCTGCCGCACTTGGTTGATCAGATTACCCACATAGAAACCACCAGTGCGGATGGCGCCTACGTGTGGCTCGATGGAGAAAGATGGCAGGTGTGCTGTAACGAGACACTGCACGTCGGTGACCGGGTGCGTATTAATGGGGCCGATGGTCTGGTCCTCAAAGTTTCCAAAGTGGCAGGAGAAGCGTCATGAGCATTGGTTATGATTATTTTACCGTGACCTGGATCATCCTGGTCGCCATGCTGTTGTTTTCCATGTTTCGCGTGCTGCGGGAATACGAGCGTGGCGTCATCTTTCTGCTCGGGCGCTTCTACAGTGTGAAGGGGCCCGGGCTGATCGTGGTGGTGCCGATAATTCAGAACATGGTGAAAGTGGATCTGCGCACCGTGGTCATGGACGTTCCCACTCAGGACGTGATCTCCCGAGACAATGTGTCGGTGAAGGTCAACGCCGTGATCTATTTTCGGGTCCTCGACCCTGAGCGTGCGATTATCCAGGTAGAAAACTATTTTGAGGCAACTAGTCAGCTGTCACAGACGACGCTGCGTTCAGTACTTGGCCAATACGAACTGGACGATATGCTGGCCAATCGCGACCAGCTCAATGCCGCCATTCAGAAAATCCTCGATCAGCAAACCGATGCCTGGGGCATTAAGGTCGCCAATGTCGAAATCAAGCACGTGGACCTCGACGAAAGCATGATCCGCGCTATTGCCCAACAAGCCGAAGCCGAGAGAACCCGGCGCGCCAAGGTCATTCACGCACAGGGGGAGTACGAAGCCGCAGAACAGTTACTGGAAGCGGCCAAGAAACTGTCCGAACAACCCCAGGCGATCCAGCTGCGCTATTTGCAAACCCTGACCACCATCGCTGGGGATAAAAGCTCCACCATCGTCTTCCCGCTGCCAATAGATATTCTGAGCAAACTCAGTGACGCTATGGAAGCTCACACCCCGCGGGAATAATCAATTTCCCGCAGTCCGTAAACCCACAGTGGTGGCCAGACCCGCACCAATAACCCTGACCCCATTGCTTGTTGATTGGAAGGCGGCAATTAATCACGCCTGCCCATTGAAGCCAAGTCTGGTGATTCAATGGGGCATTGGTACAATGCGTTTGGCCATTTTGTGGCACACACGCAACCCCCGAGAGAGAAGGATGTCATACGAGCTTACCGGCAAAATTATGCTGATTCAGGAAACACAAACCTTCAATAGCGGTTTTAGCAAGCGGGAAATGGAGGTCACCGTCGAAGACGGCAACTACCCGCAGGATATCAGCCTGGAATTTCTAAAAGAAAAGATCAGCCTACTGGACAGCCTCAGCGTTGGGCAGAACGTCACCGTGAGCTTCGACATTCGCGGGCGCGAGTACAACGGGCGCTACTTCAATAATCTGGTGGGCTGGAAAATCCAGTCAGACGCCAGTGCCGCTGATAGTGAGCCTTACCCCCCGGCGGACAACACGCCATTTGATCAATCCTTTAGCAACACGGATGACGACATTCCGTTTTGATTCCGTGAACTGCCGCCAGTACAGGAATAACCCCAGGGCTATAGGGGCGGGGCAGTTATAGGTGGGTGGCGGTTAGAATCAGTATCAATAACGCTGGCCTCATTGATTTCGGGTGGTCAATATCCGCATTATCAGACATGTAACGCCCTAATAACGGGCTGGAGCGCAGGCGTGAAACGCCGAAGTGGGGGGCCGAACCAGCTTTCCGGCTGGCGTTGATTAGTTTGTTATGCACTTTCACTGTGCTTGTTTATTGACTCAATTGCTGACAAGACCGTCGGTAACAGCGCTTCATGTATTTTCTGCACTTTATCGATGTGCTCAGGTCGAAGCCGAATATACTCATCTTGAAAGCCACCGACAGCTTCGGTGCCTGTTAGTATTCTTATACGATAAGGTATTTCGCGAATTATTTGGTACGCTTCGACAATTCTCTCGATTTCATCAGGCTCCAAGATCCCAATATTCTCTAGAAGAGTGTCATACACATGATCCCGAACTTTATTTTGCATAAGAGCATGATTATCAACACTTGACTTTTTTAACTGATCTATTCTGCGTTCAAATGCACCTTTATTGGCAGTCAGCTCGGCCTTCAACGCACTTCTTAAAGCCTGGCGATCATGTCGGATTACTCTCTCATGCTGAACTCGTTGGGTACGAGCATTCCACCACATGGTGCACGTAACCCCCGAAAAACCAATTATT
>JBFKDP010000425.1:0-3107 GCA_041619575.1 Litorivivens sp. | reverse complement strand
GTCAAAATCCAGATCCGTCATGCCGGAGATTTTGACCTTGGCAGGTACATTGGCGTTGATGTTCGCCGAACCGGTTGAGGTGGCGCCCTTGGTACCAGGCGTGGCAGCGATGGCAGAAGTGCAGACTGCAGCGAGAACCGCTACAGAGGTAAAACGTAAAGACATACGTATGGACGCATTTAGCATAACAACCCCTTAATCATTCTAGTTCCGCTTTACGCAAGAACACGTTTTATAGAGTTGAGTATGTAAATGGCCACCATACATGGCAGTGCCTACTCAAAGCACTGCCCCCTCTCCATTAAGGAGCGAAGCCAGACTATAGGTACATTTTCGTATTGTCAAGCACTCCCTCACAGAGCTCCTAATCACAAAAATCACGAAGAAGCGCGGTTTCACATACACATTTTTCGAGTGCTATGATAGGCAAAAATAACTCTGCGAATGGCGCCCTCCCCCGCACATGAGAAAGCTAAAAGTTTTACTGTACACGGCAATTTTTGCTGGATTATCTGCCAATAATACTCACGCCAATATTGCTGTGGACAAAAGTATTATCGATATAGTGGCGGGACAAACAAGACGCGCAGACATCTATATTTCAAACCCGAGTGACTCTACGCAGCATGTAAACTTGGAAATTTCACGCATATTGAACCCGGGCACAGAACAGGAAAGGCGGGTCACTATCGACAACCCGAGAGAGCTGGGTGTGATCGTCACACCCAGCCAATTCAGCCTTGAGGCTGGCGAGTGGAGAAAGGCGAGAATTTCCTTTATTCGCCTGCCAAAAGAGTCGGACTTGATCTACCGCTTGCTGGTTAGTCCCGATACCAGCGTTTCAGCAGGAAGTAAGAAAGCGATGATTCAGGTAGTTTTTAATTACGACGTGTTGATCTCTCACCGGCCACCCACGCCCAAGACGACATTCACCGTTGAGCGCTCAGATAACAGCATCACATTTACCAATACTGGCAACAGTAACTTTTTACTCTACGCCGGAGAGCAATGTGAAGCCAGGGAGACAAACTGTCGAGCCATTCCCGCACACCGTATGTATGCAGGGAACAGTCATACCTTCAAACTGCATAAAAACACCGGCTATATCCGCTTTTTACGCAAAGATATAGGCTCAACCCAATTACTGGAATACCAGTAAGACTAGACATCCTCCAGGAAGCGGTCCCAATCTTGTCTATGCAGCCTTTCAGCTAAAAATTCCGCCAATTCTTCGCTGCGCCTTACGACTTCGCGCCAGTCATTCACACGGCTGGCATGATCCAGGCCGTATTTGGTGAAGTCGGTGCGATCCGGAATTTTGGCGTTGGGCAATGTTGCTATCCATTCGTCGCTGGGATGAATAATCAGAGTGTTGTTCAAGAATTTCGGGCGGCGCCAGGGCACAAACTTGTCCAGCCAGCCTGGAATCAATGCCTTGGAAAAGTGGGTCATCAGCACCAGGCCTTCTTTGCTTAGTGGCAAATCCATATGGTAGTCCACCATTCCCCCATCGCGATACCAGCCTTCTTGCCCTGGTATGCGGACTGACTCCATCACGAAGGGAATGGAACCGCTGGCCAGCAAAGCGTCGGGCAAATTGTTTTCCGACAGCACCGGTAGACAAGTGCGAAATCCGGGAAACGCCCCAAGCGGCAAGCGGCCCTCGCGATTATTGGCAAAAATATGGCGCTCCATAAACGCGGACAAGGCCGGGCGGCTGAGTGTATTGGTCGCAACGGCTGCTGCGTAGGCGCTCGTCATAATAAGACGACCGTCGTGCCCGGTACCCAACTTGCAAAGTGCGGTAACAATATGAAGTCGAGCCCAGGGGTGGCTCAGTATTTCTTGAGCACCCTTCTCACCCAGCAATTCAGCGACTATTCGCCGGGCCGTTTCGGTAACTTCGTGATAATCGGGCTTCTCGCTGAAAGACTGCTCAATATACAGATCCTCCAACCTGTCTATACCGGCCAGAGGGTCGGCCTGAGAAACCGCGGCAAAACGCCAGCTACCAATCGACGCACCAACCAGTGGCAAGGGTCGCGAGCGAGATGAAAACCATTCACCGAACAAGAGCCTGTCCAAAGCGGCTAACACCAGCCACTTTGGCCCACCCGCCGCACCGGCCATGGCATCAATCAGATCAGGCCGCAGCCCCTCTTCCATAATTATTTTTCGGGCCCCAGGACCCACTTTGAAACTCAGGGGTGCTTTCACGTAAATCAACCTTTGCAAAATCATGCAGTGTAATGGACTTTACAGGCCAGCTCACCCCATCTGACAGTAAGGTAATCCTAGTTCCAAAGCAGCGATCTATAATGGCAAAAAAGGAGCCTGCCTATGTCGACCATTACGATTGATCAACCCGACGCGGGGATTACGCGAATAACACTGAATCGCCCCGATAGCCTTAATGCCATTAATGAAGCCTTGATTAACGACCTTCTCGAGAGTTTTACGGCGCTGAATCATGATCGCCAGACCCGAGTGGTGATCTTAACGGGCGCAGGCAAGGGTTTTTGCGCAGGTGCAGATCTCAATAACGCGTCCGCAGGGCCAGGATCAATTCCCGGCACTGAGGGGATGGGACAACTGGGTTATACCTACAAATTTCAAGAGTATCTGGCTCAGCTTATCCTCGCGATTCATGAATGCGACAAGCCCGTAATAGCTGCGATCAATGGTGTCGCTGTAGGCGGAGGTCTTGCCCTGACCCTGGCCTGCGACATTCGCATTGCCTCAACGGAGGCCAGGTTTGGCTCGGTATTTATCAAAACCGGCTTATCGTCCTGCGATGTTGGGACCAGCTACTTTTTGCCGCGTCTAATTGGTGCTTCGGACGCCGCAGAATTAATGCTCACAGGCAGAATCATCGATGCCGACGAAGCCAAGGCCATGCGCCTGACGTCACAAACTGTGGCCCCGGATGAGCTCCCAGCTGCTGCATTGGCCAAAGCAGTCATGATCGCCGAGAACGCTGAATACGGTGTCTGGATGACGAAAAAGGGGCTTCGCAGCAATATCGACGCAACAAGTTTGCGCCAGGCGATGGAACTGGAAAACCGCACGCAGGTGCTGGGATGTTTTACTGGTTGCATGGAAGAAGC
>JBFKDP010000424.1:0-3114 GCA_041619575.1 Litorivivens sp. | reverse complement strand
TGTGCTTGTGGTGCAATACGGTTGTAGGGAGCAGCTTGATGCCAATGATCGTGCTTGAAAACATCATTGCGGCGCCAATCACTAGACATTCCTGAAAGGTGAAACCAAACAGGTAGGCGATAGCAAAACCTGAGCTGGCAAACAGCAATGAGCTGAGCAGGGCAACCACAGTGGATTTCTGCATGGTGTCGATTAGAGCCTTGGGCTGCATATCGAGGCCAAGCAGAAACAGGAGGAAGAGAATGCCGATATCGGCGATATCGGCAAGTAGCTTAAGATCGGTGACCCATTCCATGCCATAGGGGCCAATCAGCGCGCCTAAAACGATGTAAGCGATAATCAGCGGCTGTCGCGTATAGAGTGCCAGAGACGCTACGACCGCTGCGCCAGCAAAGATCAGAAAAAAAGAGGTGGTGATTCCACTCACGTGGTTATCCCTTCACTACAGAACGTCGACTTTGATCATACGTGAAAGGGCTGCGCTTCGCAGCAGGCGTCTGACATCGAGTGTCAGGCGCCCGCATAGTGCTATTGGTGGCGTGCGCGGAACAGCGGCTGGGGGTTATCGATGGAGACTTGATAGTGCAGTGAGAAATCCCGGAGGCTGTTTACTGCTGCGCTCAGGTTACTGTCCTGAAGCGCAAAGCTGTTAAAACCGCAGCGTGCAAGATAGGCGAGCTGATCTCGCATAAAATGACCAATCGCGCGAAGTTCGCCCTTAAAGCCGTGTTGCTCGCGCAACTCTCGGCCATAGGTGAAGCCACGGCCATCGGCAAAGGCGGGGAAGTCAACCGCAATCAAGTCCAGTTTGGTGACGTCTTCACCCAGTAAGCGAGGAGATTCATCGCTCGCCAGCCACACGCCGATAGCGCCGCGTGCCAACAGTGCTTCACGGTCTTTCTGCCAGCGAGCGAGCGGCACGATACAGGGGGTAGCGGGTAGTTCTGCCTCGGCGTCCTTGATCAGTTGCCAGTCATCGCTGACGACTGCCCCGTCCTTGATGATTTCACTCAGCTCAGGCATAGACGCGCTCCTTGAAAGGTTCGATTCCAACGCGGCGATAGGTGTCGAGAAAACGCTCTTCCTCGGTGCGGTGGTCCACATAGGTTTCGAGAATTTTGTTTATGACGTCCGGGATGTCGTCCTGGGCAAAGGAGGGGCCAAGAATTTTGCCAATTGCGGCGTCGTTACTTTGGCTACCACCAAGGGATATCTGGTAAAACTCCTGCCCCTTTTTGTCGACACCGAGGATGCCTATATGGCCAATATGGTGGTGTCCACAGGCATTCATGCAGCCTGAGATATTCAGTTCGATCTCGCCGAGGTCGTAAAGGTAATCCAGGTCTTCAAATCGGCGCTGAATGGCTTCGGCAATGGGAATTGACTTGGCATTTGCCAGCGAGCAGAAATCGCCACCGGGGCAGCAAATAATGTCGTTGAGCGTGCCGATAACTGGCGATGCCATGCGATGCTGCTCCAGCTGCTGCCAGAGAGCGTAGAGGTCAGTCTTGCGTACGTCAGGCAGTACCAGGTTTTGCTGGTGGGTGCTGCGCAGTTCGCCAAAACCGAACTGCTCACAGAGATCTGCAACCACCTCCATTTGCTCGGCGGTGATATCGCCTGGCGCAACCCCTGTTTCCTTGAGGGAAAGATTGACCGCAGCATATCCAGCTTGCTTATGGGCAACGGTATTGTGTTTTACCCAGGCAGCGAAACGTGGCTCGGCCAGGCATTTATCGTCCAGCGCTGACTGCGCCGCCGCTGCATCGAATTGCTCATAGGCCGGAGGCTGAAAGAAGCTAAACGCGTGGTCTATCGCTTCTTGAGTTAGCGTCATCGGCCCATCTTTGATGGCGCGCCACTCGTCTTCGACTTTCTGCTTGAAAGCCTCAGCGCCCATTGCCTTGACGAGTATCTTGATTCTCGCCTTGTACTTGTTGTCACGGCGGCCTAGCTGGTTGTAGACGCGCAGTATGGCATCCAGATAGGAGATGACATGCTCTTTAGGCAGACAGTCGTGGATCAGAGCGCCAATAACCGGCGTACGACCAAGCCCGCCACCCACGAAAACCTTGAATGCGGTATTGCCATCGGCGGTTTTAATGATCTCAAGGCCAATGTCGTGAAAGGCAATGGCTGCGCGATCACGCTTCGAACCGCAAATGGCAATTTTGAATTTGCGCGGCAGGAAAGCAAACTCGGGGTGGAATGTCGCCCATTGGCGCAGAATCTCACACCAAGGACGTGCATCTTCGACCTCATCCTGTGCGACCCCGGAAAACTGGTCGGCGGTAAAGTTGCGAATGCAATTGCCACTGGTTTGGATAGCATGCATTTCAACCGTTGCCAGGTCCGCTAGAATATCCGGCACCTCTTCCAGTTTTGGCCAATTGAATTGAACGTTCTGGCGGGTGCTGATGTGGGCGTAGCCCTTGTCGTATTTGCGGCTGACCTCGGCGAGCTTGCGCATCTGCGCGGCGTTCAGCGTGCCGTAGGGAACGCACACGCGGAGCATGGGCGCAAGGCGCTGTATGTAGAGGCCATTCTGCAGTCGCAGTGGCAAGAACTGGGCATCACTGATTTCGCCGGCCAGATATCGCTGGGTCTGGTCCCGAAATTGGGCCACCCGTTCGTTGAGAATCTGCTGGTCGTACTGATCGTATCTGTACATCGTGGTCCTGAATAAGCTCTGGAACTGGTTCGGAAGGCGCGCAATTCTACACTAAAACCTTGGTTAGACGCGAACACGGGGGAGGTCTAACTGATTGAATCTACGCTGATCGTGGGCGCTATGGTAATGAGTTGGGGGCGGCAAGTGAAAGATTACTTCGTCATAAGCTAATAGCTACAGCCCTAAGGCGTTTGGTATCGGCGGGGCATTCGGCTACAATGCTGCCCACAAATTTTGCGCGTCGGCTCATTATATGAGTCGATATTCCTAATTATGAGTCGCCGAGGTTTTACCTATGTCTGAAGAAGCCCGTCAAGACGGCATTGCCGATGCTTGTGCCACTGTTGCTATTATAGCGCTGGTAGTGGGAACGGTTGCTTTCTGGCTGCACAGCATGCCGAGTTAAGCACTGTACACCGCCCATAAAAAAAGCCTCGTCAGAG
>JBFKDP010000423.1:0-3120 GCA_041619575.1 Litorivivens sp. | reverse complement strand
ACGCTCATGAGCGCCGAGTTTAGTAGTGGGCCAATGAGACTGCCAATGCCGTAGGCCGTCAGCAAAGTGGCGCTGGCCGCGACAATCTGGTTGTGGGTCATTCGGTCATTTGTGATGGCAACGGCAATAGCGTAGATGGAGGACGACAGGCCGAAATACAGGGCTGTCAGGCCGCATAGTGTTACAAAGTTGTCGCTCCCCACCAGAATGATTCCCCCGCCTGCCAAAGCGGCAATACCCGCAACCGCCAGCATCACTCGCGCGCGGTCGCGCCGGTCGCAGAAATAGCCGATGGGCCAGGCAAGCGCCATCGCTGAAAAAATCGCGACGGCCATATAGATAGAAGTATGTTCTACGCTTAAGCCGGTGCCGGTTGTGTAGACCGGGGCCATGGCGTAAAACCCGCTCATCAATACACCATTGATCACCGTCGCGATAATACCTAGCGGTGCTTCGCGGAATATTCTCGCCATCGGCATCGCTTCGATTTCGTCCAGTGCGGGCGAGTGCATATGACTCATCGCGAGTGGAATCAGAGAGGCCACCAGCAGTATGGCGGCAATATTAAATGGGGTTGGCGTTTCAGGAGGGGCGACCTGAAGCAACAACTGGCCGCCGGCTACGGCAGAGTAAAAACAGATCTGATAAGTTGCAAACAGGGTGGCACGATTGCTTTCACTGGCCACGCAGCTGAACCAGCTCTCTACGGTCATGAGCAACCCGGCCGCGGCAATGCCACTGGCAAAACGCAATGCACCCCAGACGATCATTGAATCGGAAAGCGGGTAGGCCATCGCGGCAATGGCTATGGCGGCAGAAAAAACAGCGAACGCTCGAATATGGCCGACCCGCTGAATAATTTTCTGTGAATGACGTGAGCCGATAACGAAACCCAGTGCGAAGAAAAACAACACAGCACCAATCACCATCGGGTCAATACCGGAGATGGTCATGCGCACGCCAAGCAGTGAATTGACAAAGGCATTACCGCTGGCAAAGAGAACGATGCTGATAAACAGCGATGAAAGGGCGACGACGACTTGTTTCATTGGGAATAGTTGCTGGCGGTAATTTCGTGGTGTTGGTTTAGCTTAAATGTGACATCTGCAAATGCTGGCAGATCTTCGATGTTCGCCTCTGTCAGACGCTGATAGTGCTGAATAAAACGAGCGACTTCGGCATCGCTCATCACGCCCTTGCCCTGCTGACGGCTGGCGAGCTTATGTTCCTGCAGCAGGCGCCAGTTGTAGACACAATTGAAATCCGGCGCCTTTAGCATAATCAGCTTGTGCATGCGCTGAAACAGCGGTTGGTAATTGTACAGACTTTGGTTCACAAAGTGACGCCAGAGGCCGTCCGGATCCTCGAGAGCCTCGAGGTCATTAACCGGGTCACTTAATGCAGCGTCAGCTTGTGGTCGGGTTCCAACGCACCAGCCTTCCAAAATAATGACATCCACGCTGCCCTTGATGGTTGGCCACTGCGAAGAATCCGCGCGGTCATCTTGAGCCTTGTCAAAACGGGGAACTGCGGTCGTGTCGCGATGTGCCTGACGGCTCAGGGCATCGAGGACCTGCTCACCAAGCTCGATATCATGGGTGCCCGGTACGCCCCGTGTTTTCAGCAGCGGGTGGACAGTCTTTGCAAGTGCCTGCCGTTCCAGCTTCGTCAAGTAAAGGTCATCAATCGACAGGACCGCAACATTCGCTTGCTGCTCGGCTTCCATCAATGTTGCCATCAGAGCCGCAAGTGTCGACTTGCCTGAGCCTTGGCAGCCATTGATGCCGACGCACAACGGCCCCTCAGCTACGGTGTGTCTTTGATCTGCTAACCAGTCCACGAGCGGCAAGTAATAATGTTGTGCGAGTGTTTCAAAGGCGGGCGGGAGCTGCTCGGTGGCAATAAAACGGCGCAACAGTGTCTGGCGATCGGCCAAGTCTATATCCCTAGTGTGCGTGTTTGCCAAAGCGGGTTTGATCGTCTGTGCTTGCAGACTCGCGGCATTCCCCAGTGACGATAGATCGGCTGAAGCCAATCGTGCGCTGAGAAACCACGTAGCCTTCGTGGCAATATTGAAGCTGCTCGAGCTTGTTTTCCAGTAGACGAATTACCCGTATTTCGATTTGTCGCTTTTCCTCCTCAGCTGAGTAGTGCGACATTTCAGGCGCTGTATTCAAGTCAGTATTTTCGTTCGCGTTAAAAACCAGGCTGGTCTTGGGATTGCCGCCACTAGGCGTGTCGAGCTGGTAGGTGAAAAGCTTGCTGCCATCCTGAGTGATGCGTGGCAGGAAGGTTTCCGTTTCATCGCTGCGCAGATTTGCCGTGCTGCAAGCGCCTAGTTGCAGTGTCAGGATCATGACGCAGCTTACGATGTAGGCTTTCATTACAGTCATAGAGTACCTGCCTTGCGGTTGGGAAATGCTGCTTTGTCGGCTTCACTGGCCGCTTCCTTGCACTCTCCGCGCAGGGAGCCACCACTGTAACTTATCAGCGAGTCCAGTATAAAGTAGCCTTCACGGCAATAGTTGGTTTCCGCCAGGGTACGCTCGATGCCGCCTTTCAGGTAGCGCTCGTTCTTGTTTCGAAGTTCCGCCGCGGTGTACACATTGCGACCATCGGTAAAGCCGCCAGTCTGATCATAGGGGATAAGCGGGCGCGTTTTATCGCCTCGCGAGAAGTTATAACGGAAGGTTTTGCTGTCGTTCGGATAAATATGGGTAACAAAACTTTCCTGTACTCCCTGTGTGCTCGGGGCGCTGCTGCAGGCTGTCAGCAATGCCAGTGCGGCAATGCTCAAACGGGTATTTATTCCTCGCAAAATCAAACTCACAAACTAACCAATTGATAGTGCCAGCATACGGCTTAGCTGGCACAACTGCCAGCCACTTTCCGTACGCATCTCGTTGAAACAGTCTTGAATTTTGCCCAAATCGCGCTGTGAGGAAGGGTTATCCTTGTCGATGATGTTGTTGATTTTCAGCACGTGGCAGACATCACGGCTCAGGATAAACGTATCCTTGCCCATAAAGCGTAAGAAGTACTGGCCACTGTTGCCGCCGAGGCGGCTCCCGTGCTTTTTCAGGTAGCGCCACAAACCCGTGATATCGTCCTCCGGCCATT
>JBFKDP010000422.1:0-3134 GCA_041619575.1 Litorivivens sp. | reverse complement strand
GTTTTAATCCGTGAAAGAAAAATGCGCTCTCCACGTTTCCGCATCAAGGGAGGGATAAGACGATTCAACAGTATGCCAAGCAGTCCAGTAAGGAGCGTGCCCAGTGCAAATATCAACAGCATTTTTTCAAACAGACCTGATGGCCACCACTCATCAATATGCAGCAGCAAAAGGAGACTCGCCAGCACCCCAAGCACGTTGTGAATTTGCGCCCAGATATAGGCTCGCCCGATCGGCAGTACAGACACACGCTTCCGGACAGCAAACAATAGCAGCAGGCCCACCGCTGTAATTAATAGCCAGCCACTCAAATAGTGACCGCGAAAAGTCTGCGCATCATAGCGCGCAACGGCATAGCTCAGACCGGCAAAAACAAGAAAAATGGTTATCGCCAGCGCAAGCCTCCGGCGTCTGCGAATGGTCATTACTCCAGCCACTCCTTAACGACGTCAATGTCGTGCGCATCAAGTCGCTTGAGCGCATTATTCGGACAGGCGTATTCACAAGCCGGGGCTACGCGCTGGTCAACGCAATAATCACACTTAGTGGCCTTACTAATAGGTGCGTGAGATTCATCCAATACAAGTTCACCGTCTATTCCGGTGATATTGGTCATACGAATATTGTCGTAGGGACAGCTGTTGGCGCAGGTCGAACAGCCTATGCAGGCCTGGTCATTGATCACCACCACGCCGCTGTTTACATCGCGGTGTATGGCCCCAGTAGGGCAACCAACCATACAGACCGGGTCGCTGCAGTGCATGCAAGCGTTTGCGATCATGAATTTGCCCGCTTTGGGGCCATGACGAACAAAGCGTGGATTCCCATCGTGGGCATTGGCACAGGCCACTACACAATCATCGCACTCGGTACAGCGGTCCATGTTGATTACCATCGAACGTGTACCGTTGATAAACAGGTTATCCACGTAGAGGCTAAGCAGGTCTTCCCTGTGTGGTGCTTCGCTGCGTACCGCCGCGTTCGCTGGCTTTACCTTCTCAAGATAAGGCTGCACAAATCGTCCGGGCAGACGGATAACATCCGTATAACCCAGCGCCAGTAAGGACTGACGAAAGTGCGGTCTATCCTCACCGCTGGCGGCATCGGCAAGCTCACTTAATCCAAAGACATCGCCCCGCTTTTTGTAGTCTATGGTTCGCCGGCCTTCGCCTTCATTTTCAGTGACGCGAGCAAAGCCGCCACGAATCAGTATTAGATCGTCAGCGTAATCGCCCTGAGCAACGATCATCTCCTCCGGCATACGCACGTGTTCGTCATCTTCATCACGGGCCTTGCGTAGAGCCAGATTCCAATCGGTTAAACCATAGGTCTCGAAAATTGCGCAGTCACAAAGCGCCTTGATCTGGGCGTCGTCCAGCTTTCTGAAAATATCAATGGCGTGCAGCTGCACAACCAAGCTCTTGCGTCGATATTCCTCCTCCAGCTGACTGCGGAACTCCTTGCTATAGCGCATGATATCGCGCAGCGCCTGCCATTTGATTTCCAGAACCTCGGTACGCTCCGCCGCCATCACCGTAGCGCTGCGCGGGCTACGCGACATACAGGAAATGTGACCGAACAACTCTCCCCGCTTAAGGGTGTCGGTCTGGTGATTCTTGATAATGCTGCTCATGTCCTGCAGAAAAATGACACTGTCAGATTTGTTGCCCGCAGCCTGATAGGCCAGATCCTGCTTCAGATTATAGGTGCTAACGTCCCTGCGCTCAGGAACCGAGTGGTCTGTCCAGAGCTGGGTCAGTGCGCCGACCAACCCCTTTCGCTTCGGCTTTGTCCGCCCCAACAAGGACTCTTCAATATCGAGACTGACGTATACCGACCCCGTGAGAATAAGGAAGGCTGAGTCGCCGTAATCGCCCTGGCGAATAATCACCTCACCTGCATCAAAGCGCCGTATCCGGGTATCGGTTTTCAGTATTTTGTGAAGCGAATTTTTTGCCGGAAACAATGATGCATCCATCGCTTTGAACGGGCGAATCCGCAAAAGCTGTTCAACATCTGCGTCGCGCATATGCTCATCGAACAGCTTTTCACGCTGCTGCTGGCGTTTAATCAGCTTTACTGCTTCTGGAGCCTTGGCATTATCCACGTTAGGCATCCACTACAAGGTTGGCCGCAGGTTTGGCGATACAGGCAAGGCAGGATCCCGGCTCGATATCTACATCGTGCCCGGCCTCATACTTCACATCGCCACTGCGCAAGGCTATTGAACAGGTGCCGCAATTGCCTGCCCGACACCCATACTCGAGATCGATGCCATTGGCTTCGGCAAGGTCCAGCAGAGTCATACTGCTTGCAGCTTCGAGGGTCTTTCCAGTACGAGAAAACTCGACGTTGAATGTTTGTGCAGGCTGCTCTGACTGCTCCTTTTCTGCAGGTCGGGTCGCAGCGAGACTTGAAGGCCCAAAAGCCTCCATATTGATTTTTTCGTCGGGCACACCCCAGTCTTTCAAACCCTCGGTCAGGCTCTGCATAAACGGGCCGGAACCGCACAAATAGAAGGCGTAATTATTGGAACCAAGCTTCTCTTTAAAAAGCTCAGTGCTGACGCGCCCTTTTACGTGATAGTCCCTGCCCAACTCGTCGCTCTCGCGTGGACGACTGAAACAGAAGACGACGTTAACGTTGTCGTGGCTTTCGGCTATCGAGCGAATTTCCTGGCCCTGCACCAGCTCGCTGCCATCCTTCACGCCGTAGAAAAACCAGATGGGTTGGCGCGCCTTTGCGTCTACCAGTGCATTGAGCATGGACAACATCGGCGTTACGCCGACACCGCCAGCAGCCAGCACAACCGGCTCACCCGCCGTTACATCCAGCCAGAAAGCGCCCGAGGGCACTTTGACATCCAGAATATCGCCCTCGTTAACTTGGTCGTGGAAAAAACTGGAGGACAAACCCCAGGGGGCGTCAGGTGTATTCGGTGGCGGTGCAGCCTTTTTTATGGAAACGCGGTAATACTCATCGCGCGGCGCGTCCGATAATGAATAACAGCGCACAACCGATTTGGCATGACCGGGAATATTCAGTTTAAAGGTCAGGTATTGGCCGGGGCGATAGGAGGGGATGGGACGTTTATCGTGCGGCTTGAGGTAAAAAGAAGTGATATCGCAGATCGG
>JBFKDP010000421.1:0-3135 GCA_041619575.1 Litorivivens sp. | reverse complement strand
GCCCATTTTTATTGCGACCGCGATTCCCTGTATAACTTCAGCAGCTTCATCGCCAAGCATGTGGGCACCGAGTACGCGCTTGTTCTCCGCATTGACAATCAGTTTTAGAAACACCTTGCCGCGATGCTCGCCCAACGTATGCTTAAGATGTCGGAAGCGGGATGTGTAGACCTCAATGTTGTCGTAGCACGCACGCGCGTCTTCCTCACTTAAGCCGACTGTGGCCACGTTTGGGTGGCTAAAAATCGCGGTGGGTATATGCTCATAGTTCATGCGGCGATCCTTGCCATTAAACAGGTTAGCGGCCAAGGTCATGCCCTCGGCGAGCGCTACCGGGGTTAGTTCGGCGCCACCGATAACGTCTCCCAGGGCGTAGATACTTGGCTCGGAGGTCTGAAAGCCGTCGTCGACTGCGATATACCCCCTGCTATCGAGTGCGACATCTACCGTGTCCAAGCCTAGGCCCTTAAGTAGCGGCTTACGGCCAGTGGCATAGAGCACAAGATCTGTTGTCAGTAGACTGTCATCACTTAAGGTCAGGATAAGCTCATCGTCCTGTTTTTCGATTCGTTCAACATTTTCATCAAAGCGCAGATCAACGCCCTGTTCGCGCATTTCTTCGGCAAGGATCTGCCGCAATTCTTCGTCAAAACCTCTTAAAAACAAGTGGCCACGATAAAGCTGTGTAGTCTCTACGCCAAGTCCCTGCAAGATACTGGCGAATTCGCAAGCAATGTAACCTCCTCCCACCACTACCGCCCTCTCGGGCAGTTTATCGAGGTAGAAAACTTCATTCGAAGAGATAGAATGTTCCACACCGGGAATATCCGGCATCCAGGGCCAACCGCCCACGGCCAGCAGAATGTGCTTACAGCGATAGCGTTTACCGCTAATAGCGACCGTATTCGGTCCACAGAGTTCGGCATGTCCATTAAAGAGCTCTACGCCTGCGTTCTCCAGCAAGGAGCCATAGATGCCATTCAGGCGCTCTATTTCACGGGTCTTGTTGTCACGCAGCGTTGGCCAATCAAAAGATAATTTTTCGGCACTCCAGCCAAATGATCGGGCGTTGTCTATATCGGCCGTGACGTGAGCCGCATAGCTAAAGAGCTTTTTGGGCACGCAGCCTACATTGACACAAGTGCCACCCAGGTAACGCTCTTCCGCAATCGCGACTTTGGCGCCATACGACGCAGACATCCGGGCGGCGCGAACACCGCCGGATCCTGCGCCGATGACGAAGAGGTCGTAATCAAAGTGGTCAGTCATAGAGTTTCCTTGTGACCTGTATTTTCAAACCACGCAAGCTGTTCTCTAAGTTGCACGACTTCACCGACAATGATGAGCGTTGGCGCTGCAATTTCTTCCCGTGCAACCAAGTCTGGCATTGTTTCCAGCGTTCCGACCAAAACGCGATGGTTGGCCGTCGTGCCTTGTTGTATCAGAGCTATGGGAGTTGTCGGGGCTCTGCCATGGGCAATCATTTCCTGGCAGATGATTGGTAAACCGAGTAAGCCCATATAAAACACAATCGTTTGTTGGGTATGAACCAGCTCCTGCCATGGCAGATTCATCGAACCATCCTTGAGGTGGCCTGTGACGAAACGGACTGATTGCGCATGATCCCGGTGAGTGAGCGGAATCCCCGAATAGCTGGCGCAGCCAGCGGCAGCGGTGATACCGGGAACAACCTGAAAGGGAATTTTTTCTTCTGCAAGGCCGGCAATTTCTTCACCGCCACGGCCAAATATAAAGGGGTCGCCACCCTTTAGCCGCAGTACGCGCTTGCCTTCTTTGGCTAGTTTGATCAACAACTGATTAATATCGTGCTGTGGCATCGTGTGCTGGGAGCGGGCCTTGCCGACGTAAATTTTTTCTGCGTCTTTACGGCATAAATCTACGATTTCATCAGCTACCAGGCGGTCGTACAAGACAACATCAGCTTTTTGCATCAGCCGTAGCGCTTTGAACGTCAGCAGATCGGGGTCTCCGGGGCCGGCCCCAACCAGATAAACCTCACCGCGCGCCTGCATTTGGGTTTGCTGGATTTCGGTTTCCAGCAGCTTCTCTGCTGCTTCGCGCCGGCCTGCAAACACGAGTTCTGCGATGGGACCCTGCAATACCGTTTCCCAGAAATCCCGGCGACGATCAAAGTCGGGAAAGCGAGTGCGGACTTTGTTGCGGAATTTACCAACCAATTCGGTGAGACGGCCATAGCTGGCCGGTATGGTGGACTCCAGTCTGGCGCGAAGCAGTCTGGCCAGAACCGGGCTGCGACCACCGCTGCTCACCGCAATAATTAGCGGTGATCGATCGACTATCGAGGGGAGGATGACGCTGCAAAGTTCTGGTTGATCGACAACATTGACTAAAATATTTTTTGCTTGGGCGCTCCGGGATACTTGCGCATTGACCGCGTCATCGTCCGTCGCGGCGATAACCAGCATAATGCCGTCAAGGTCAGTCTCGCTGAATTCCCGCTCATGGGCCTGACCACCACTCTTTGCACTCAGGGCCTTTAGCTCAGCATCAATGACCGGTGCAACCACATGCAATTCAGCCCCGGCCCGCACTAAAGCCCCGGCCTTGCGCAGAGCAACCGTTCCACCGCCGATAACCAAGCAAGCTTGCGACTTGATCCGTGTGAATAGCGGCAAGTAATCCATCCAATCAGCCTCTAGCTATGACTTCCCGACCCTGCATGTATGGGCGCAGAGCCTCCGGGACGGTAACGCTGCCATCGGCCTGCTGGTAGTTTTCCAATATCGCAACCAGCGTTCTGCCAACGGCGAGCGCTGATCCATTGAGCGTATGCAGGTATTCTGGTTTGCCCGTATCCGGATTGCGCCAGCGCGCGAGCATACGGCGCGCTTGAAAGTCGCCAAAATTACTGCACGATGATATTTCCCGATACTGATTCTGTGCGGGAAGCCAAACCTCAAGGTCATAGGTTTTTCTTGCCGAAAATCCAATATCGCCACCGCAAAGCAGCACTTTACGATACGGTAGTTTGAGTTGCTGAAGTATCACCTCAGCGTGGCCGGTGAGTTCCTCCAGCGCCTGATCGGATTGTTCGGGGCGTACCATCCGCACCAACTCCACTTTTTCAAACTGGTGCTGACGAATCATGCCGCG
>JBFKDP010000420.1:0-3145 GCA_041619575.1 Litorivivens sp. | reverse complement strand
AGAGCCGGTCACGCCGGGATATGCGTCGTTCACACGATGCGCTGAGCGGACCTGCTCTGGCTGTCGATTCAACAAGTGGTGAAACTCACCGCCGTCACCATGTGACTGCCGATGGTTTCTACCGCGGTCGTAAAGTCGTAGCTGGTCAAGACGACGAGTAAAATTCGGCAGCAATGCCTCGGATCGCGATAGATGCCATGAGCGGAGACCACGGTCTCCGCTCTTCACTTCCGGCGGCCGCAAGTGCGATAGCCGAGGACCCACAGCTAAAGTTGACACTGATCGGGCAATCCGACGTGATGGTTCGCGAGTGTCAAAAGCGCAAGATTGATCCCAATCTCTTTACCTTTGTCGATGCGCCCGATGTGGTTGCCATGGACGAAAAGCCTTCCGTTGCCCTGCGCAAATGCCAACAGTCTTCCCTGTGGAAATCCATAGAGCTTGTTCGCGATGGTACCTGTGATGCTGTTGTCAGTGCGGGTAATACCGGTGCCATGGTGGCTATGGGCCGCTATTTGCTGGAAGCGCTACCTGGTATTCGCAGACCGGCGATGTGCGCACCGCTGCCCGGAGACCGGGGTGACACGTATATGCTAGATTTGGGCGCAAACGTTGATTGTCGCCCGGAAGAGCTATTGCAATTCGCGCTGATGGGGTCGGCGCTGGTAAGTTGTCTAAAACCACTGGCCCAGCCGCGTGTCGCCTTGCTCAACATTGGTGATGAAGAGGGCAAGGGCAGCGAGCAGGTAAAAGCGGCAGCCGAACTTCTGGCGGCGAGTGATGCAATTAATTACTGCGGTTATATAGAAGGCTTCGATCTGTTTTCGAATAAAACTGATGTGATCGTATGTGATGGCTTTGTCGGTAATATAGCCCTGAAAGTCTGCGAGGGTACTGCCTCTTATATTAGTCGTCAGCTCAGAAACAAATTCAAGGGAAGCTGGTATGGCAGGCTCAGTGGCTTGTTTGTGCAGCCTCTACTCAGTGATTTCAAACGCGATATCAATCCGGACAAGTACAATGGCGCTGCGCTATTGGGCTTGAGTGGTGTCATTGTGAAAAGTCACGGCGGATCCAGCAAGAAAAGCTTTCACAGTGCCATCAGGCACGCAGCGCAATCGGTAGAGCAGAATCTGACAACAAGGATTGCGCAAAAACTCTCTCCATAAAACAGTAACACAGGACAGGTATAACAATGACGAATGGATTGGCCTTTGTATTTCCCGGTCAGGGTTCCCAAAAAGTTGGCATGCTCGCCGAGATGGCGGCAGCCGAGCCGATAGTGACGCAATGCTTTCAGGAAGCCTCTGAGGCGCTGGGCTACGATATGTGGGACCTGGTGCAGAACGGTGAACAGGAGGCGCTTAACCTGACTGAAAATACCCAGCCCATCTTGCTGACAGCGAGCGTTGCTCTTTGGCGTGTGTGGCAGGCGCGCGGTGGTGCCAGCCCATCGTATATGGCAGGTCACAGTCTCGGTGAATTTTCTGCGCTGGTTTGCGCGGGAAGCTTGCCTTTTGCTGACGCGGTAAAACTGGTTAGGTCGCGTGGACAATTTATGCAGACGGCGGTGCCGGTCGGTGAAGGCGCCATGGCCGCCGTGCTGGGTCTCGACGACGAGGTCATAGTTGATATCTGCAAACAGTGTAGTGTTTCGGGTGTTGTTGAGGCTGTTAATTTTAATGCACCCGGGCAGGTGGTTATCGCGGGTCATGTGGCTGCTGTCGATCAAGCGATTGCTGCGCTCAGTGAGGCGGGCGCAAAGCGTGCCATGCCGCTGCCGGTCAGTGCCCCTTTCCATACCTCGTTGATGCAACCGGCGGCGGAAAAACTCAGTGAGGCGATTGATGCGGTGCAGTGGCAGTCACCGGAGATCCCGGTTGTACACAATGTGCACGGTCAAACCGAGAGCGACCCGGATGCCATTCGTGCTTTGCTGGTACGCCAGCTCTACAGCCCGGTTAAATGGGTTGATTGTGTCAATGCAATGGTTGGCCGTGGGGTTACGACGGTTGTTGAATGTGGCCCTGGCAAAGTGCTTAGTGGCCTGAACAAGCGCATTCATAAGCCTTTGCTCTCGCGTACGATTGAAGAGCCCGCTAATCTTGAATCTGCACTGGCTGAATTGGCTTAAGCAGGGATATCGCTGCACATAAACAAGGAGTGAGCAATGACAGATAAAATCGCACTGGTGACTGGTGCAAGTCGCGGAATAGGTAAGGCTATTGCCCAGGCGCTTGCGGGGCAGGGAATGACGGTCGTTGGCACGGCAACCACCCAAAATGGTGCGGAAGCGATTAGCGCTTATTTACAGGAAAGTGGCAGCGCGGGCTGTGGTATGGCGCTGAATGTAGGCGACTCTGCCTCGGTGGATGCAGTTATCAAGGCGATTACAGAACAGTACGGGGCACCGACTGTGCTGGTGAACAATGCCGGGATTACGAAAGACAATATCATGATGCGTATGAAAGAAGAGGAATGGTACGACGTGATCGATACCAATCTGAACGCCCTTTATCGGCTCACCAAAGCCTGCCTGCGCGGAATGACCAAGGCTCGCTGGGGGCGCATTGTCAATATTAGCTCCGTCGTCGGTTCTATGGGTAATGCCGGTCAGGCAAATTATGCGGCAACTAAAGCGGGTATGAATGGTTTTTCGCGTGCGCTGGCGCGGGAAGTGGGCTCCCGAAATATTACGGTTAACAGTGTAGCGCCAGGATTTATTGATACGGATATGACGAAGGCTCTCCCTGAGGAGCAGCGTGAGGCACTAGCGTCTCAAATCCCCCTGGCGCGATTGGGCGCTCCTGAAGAAATTGCGGGCGTGGTTGCCTTCCTCGTCAGTGATGCCGCTGCCTATATTACCGGCGATACAATTCACGTGAACGGCGGCATGTATATGGCGTAAACATTTGTTGTATAGGGTATTTTCGCCAAATATCGGCTTTATTCATTAAAATCCTATGCACAAATCGAAATTCACGGGGTACAATGGCCGCCCGAATGCTAGCTGGTATTAGATACAGGTTTTTAACGAGCAGTTGTCGCGCGATGGCGCAGTCGTAAATGCCGGCATATACCGATTTTTTTAACTAGGAGTCAATAACGACATGAGTAGCATTGAAGAACGCGTCAAGAAAATTGT
>JBFKDP010000419.1:0-3152 GCA_041619575.1 Litorivivens sp. | reverse complement strand
TGTAAGGGGTGAACCGGGCGAGCCTACCTCGAACGGAATAAACTGAGAGCATCGGATGAAGGCTGTACAAGACGAATTCGCGTTTCCCCGTTTTCTCAAATTCTGGCGAGGAGTCTATGAGATTAGCCAGGAAGAGCTGGCATTCCGTCTGGACTGCTCTACACGCCACGTCAGCCGGTTAGAGACTGGAGAGTGCCGCCCCAGCGAGACGTTGATTGAGCAGCTTGCCACCGCACTGGGCCTCGGTAAGCGCGATCACAACCACCTGCGAATTGCCGCCGGTTTTGCACCCGAAGAACCCCAAATCGATTTCAACAGCCCTGAGATGAACTGGCTGCGCAAAGCTATGCTTCGAACTCTGCGTGCGCTCGACCCGCTTCCCGCTACCTTACTGGATAGCCGATCGAACATACTGATGGTAAACCGTGGCTTTGTCAGCCTGTTCACTCAGCAAGTACCAGAAGATGTACTGGCCCTGCTCGATAACAACTTTGATTTTGTTTTTGCGGATTTAGAGCAAGACTATGTTAGCGACCGCGCCGATACCTTGGCCGCCATTTTGATGGCGAGCCAACAGGCCGCCCTGTTCAGCAACAACCCCGAGGATCAGCGCCAGATCGAAAAATTAGCAAAACACCCTGCGGTGCCACCGGACTGGAAGCAACGCGCAGCTGGTATGGAACCAATGGCCAGCTTCAGAGTTCAACTGTCGGTCAACGGGCGCGAGGAGAACTTTTACAATGTCAGCACTACGGTGGGGGCTTTGGGGCCTGCGGCATTTCTCTCTGAACCACGCCTAACGATAAACATCCTCTATCCAGAGGACGAAAACCTCGATCTGAGCAGTGTTATGCGCAGTGATGCACGCCACCCACTGCTGTTCTACTAAACGCTGCTGATTGTTAACCTGCCTGCGCGACTGAACCACCGTCAAGTACCAGAGTGTGTCCACACACCCATGCGGAAGCACGCGAGCTCAAGTAAATTGCCGTACCGGCAACATCTTCGGGCTGCCCCATTCGACCGCGCGGTATCGAGGTAGGAGCAGTTTCTGCTTCCTCGTCGATAAGATAGGCGGTCATCTTACTGGGGAAGAAGCCTGGGGCGATGGCATTGATATTGATGTTTTCCTTAGCAAGGTCAACCGCCATATGACGCGTCAGCTGGATCACAGCGGCCTTACTGGCCGAGTAGGAATAATTTTCAAGCTTTGGATTGGTTATGCCGTTAATCGATGCGATATTGATAACCCGCGCGGGATCTTCGCGATCACCCGCTGCCCGTAGCTGAGGCAACAACATCTGGGTTAAAAAGAAGATCGATTTTACATTCACCTGCATAACCTTGTCCCAGCCACCCTCAGGGAATTCATCTAAGGGGGCACCCCAGCTGGCACCGGCATTATTAATCAATATGTCGATCTTTGGTTCGCTCTTCTGCAATGTTTTGGCAAATGCTTCCGTACCCGCCTGAGAGCCAAGGTCTGCCACTACGGGTATACACTCCCCTAGAGCCGATAACTCCTGAGCGGTGGCAAGCAGTTCCGCCTCTTTGCGTGCACTGATATAAACCTTCGCACCGTTTTCGAGAAATCCGCGCGCAATCATGGCACCAATGCCCCGCGAGCCCCCGGTAATCACAGCAACTTTTCCGGCAATCGAAAACAGGTCTTTCATTGATATCTCCTCGAAATTATTATTTGTCGCACCCTACACTCAGGGTAGCCACAGGCGCTACCGCCAGCCATTGGCTTTGCACCATTACTTGCCAGCTACCGACCCGGAGATACTAACGGCTCCGCTCGTGGTCACCACGACCTGTGATGTCCAGTGACCAACAAGAAACGTCAAAATCAAAATACAACGAGCAAATTCAACAGGTTGAAGTATTTCCCTGAATTTCGCTCACACTGTTTCAGTGGTACCTGATTTCTGATAAATCGGTAAGGTTTTCCGGGCAAAAATACACGCTAGAATGCACTGAATCGGCAAAGCAACGTGGAATAGACATGGTATATAACTGGCAGGCAGGTCTGGTCTTTCTGGTAGCGGTCGTTGCGCTGAGCAAACTGGGCTACTGGCTGGTTTTTCGAAGCAGGAGCCTGCAGGAAATGCGGCGGATCAATCGCGAGGAAGATGCCAAAAAGCTCGCCCTGGAAAAATACCCTCCGGTCGTTGCCGCCAATAATCGCGTTGGATTGCTGACAAACCTAGTGTTTTTCTTCGTCATTGCGCCTTTTTTTGTGACACTGGAAAACCGCTCACTTTGGCTGATTGCGATAGAAACCGTCGCCATTCTGATGGTCTACGACTTTTTCTACTATTTAACCCACCGCTTTGTGTTCCACGGACAAGGCTATTTTCGTCAGATACATGCTCTGCATCATCAGGCCCGCAAACCCACTCATATTGACGGCTTTTACGTACACCCGCTCGAAACCTTTATCGGCATTGCCCTTTTTATGGGTAGTGCCGTGCTAATGGGAGTGCTGTTGGGCACCTTTCATGTGGCCACAATGATTCTCGCCTACCTGATCTTTATTCAGGTCAACACCATCAACCATACCTACGTGAACCTACCCTATTTTCCCTTCAAGACCTTAAGCTGGATTACAGCAAAACACGCTGTGCACCACGAAAATATGCACAAAGGAAATTATGCAACGCTTACCCTGCTGTACGACCGCTTATTTGGAACCCTGCACTAAGTACAAGCGATGCCAGTAGGGCCATGTGCGGCTATAAGCACCATCAGCGCGAGTAGTATCGTCTACCGCCGATATAAGTCTCTTCAACGTTGATCTCACGCAAATTCAGCGGTGAAATCTCAAGCGGGTTTTTATCCAGAACAACAAAATCCGCCAGTTTGCCGGGCGCCAGGGAACCGAGTTCCTGCTCGCGATGAATCTGCCAGGCCGCATCCAGCGTGATTGCACGCAGGGCCTGCTCAACTGATACGCCCTGTGCAATACCGATTTCCGCGCCAGAGGCACTGAGCCGGTTAACAGTGCTCCACAGCAGCTGTAGCGGCTGCATCGGTACCACTGGCGTATCCAGGTGAACGCTGTAGCGCAAATCAAGGGCCTCAGAAGACCGGGTGGGACTCATTCGTGCTGCGCGCTCAGGTCCCATAAAGATATCCCGATGGCGATC
>JBFKDP010000418.1:0-3214 GCA_041619575.1 Litorivivens sp. | reverse complement strand
GCGCCCGGGGCAGCGACAGGCGGCGTCCATACTTAAGGCTGTATCGGCGCAGTGGGCGGAATCCCTGATGCAGGATATCTACCAGCGGGATCAGTCGCTGGCAGCCCTGCTTCAAGAGCTAATGTTCAGCATGGAGGATTTGCTGGTTCTGACCTCTAGCGACTGGCAGAAAGTGCAGCAGCAGCTACCGGATGACTTGCTCGCCAGAGCCTTGTTGAGCTGCAAGCCTGATACGCGTGAAGGCTTTCTGCAGCGGCTGCCAAAATCCCGAGCGAGGGCAGTTCGACCCCTATTGCGACAATTTGCCGGGGTTGGGGCCGATCTGATTCATCAGTCCGCCAATGACGTGCTTGCCCTGGTTCGGCGCATGGCAGCTTCGGGCGATATCGTGGTTGGCGGCGAGTTGCGATTGGCCGACCCTGCGACGGTGAAATAAATGAAAGATACTCTGTCTCAATCTGAAATCGATGCGCTGCTGGACCAGGTTTCCAGTGCAGATGAAGACGCGCCGGTGGCTGTCAAAGGTCCTGCCGGGGTACGGACCTTCGATCTGGCGGGGCAGCAGCGGATCGTTCGAGGTCGCTTGAGCGGCCTGGAATCGTTGAACCAGCGCTTGGCTGGGCGGCTCCGGCTTAATTTCAGCCAGCTCTTACAGCGTGATGTAGACGTCGCGGCCCAGCCCATTATGGTCCAGAAGTACGGCGATTACCTGCATTCACTGTATGTCCCTAGCAGTCTGAATCTGATTAGTCTCTCGCCCTTGAGGGGGTCGGCCCTGATCGTTCTTGATGCTCGCCTTGTTTTTAGAGCGGTTGATTATTTTTTTGGCGGTAGTGGCCGTCACACCAAAATTGAGGGGCGTGAGTTTACTGAGACAGAGATTCAGATAGTGGCGCGCCTGCTTGATCAGCTCTACCGCGATCTCGAGGAAATCTGGCGCGGTGTTATTGAGTTTACGTGTAAGCCGCAGGGTTCCGAGCTGAACCCGAGTATGGCTAGCATCGTTGGTGCTGGCGAAAATGTCGTCGTATGCGGTTTTCAAGTCAATATCGGGGGGGCTGGTGGCGACCTGCAATTGGTAATTCCTGAGGCAATGCTGGAGCCGGTGCGAGACAGCCTCGATGCCATGTTGCGCGGGAATAACGCAGATTCGGACCGACTCTGGCGAGAGACTCTCGACCAGCAATTATCGCGAATTGTAGTCCAGGCACGTTGCCGCGTTGCTGAAAAGGAATTGTCGCTGAAAGCGCTTGCGGAGCTTTCCGTTGGTGATTTTATTCCACTGGATATGCGTCGGGGTTCAGAATTGACGGTGGCGGGCGTTCCGGTCCATCGAGTAAAGGCGGGCACTTACGGTGGCCATTGGGCAGTAAAAGTGCAGAAAGAGCAGGAGTGATAATGGACGATTTCGACGACCTACAAAACAAGCGCAAGGCCAAAGCCGAGCCGACCCGCTTCGAAGCTTGGGATGGTGGCGGTAGCGATCAGTCTGCGGTTGCTGTCACCTCGAGCCCTGCCAGCCTTGATCTGGTGATGGATATCCCCGTGCGTATTAGTATGGAGGTGGGCTCTGCCGAGCTCTCGGTGCGCGATCTGCTCAATTTGAACCAGGGGGCCGTGGTGGAGCTGGATCGTCTCGCTGGTGAACCGCTGGATGTGCTGGTGAATGGCAGTCTGATTGCAAAAGGTGAGGTAGTCGTTGTGAATGAGCAGCTCGGTATCCGTCTTACCGAGTTGGTATCTGCCGCGGACCGGGTTAAATCACTGGCTAGCGATAACTAAGTCATTGATAAAAATAAGTGTATGTTCTGTCATTCTTTCGGCGAAGCCTCATATTGCTATACGATCTAAACAAGCGTGACTATTCCAGCAGTATTCCTCATGGCATTGTCTATACTTTGTGCATTAGACGGTGAGAGGCTACAGGGCTTGGTAGGCCGAGTCAGACAATAATTTCCTCACTTGTGTTGGCCTGCGACTTCAAACCCTTTTTCGTCAGGTACACTTTATAGCATTCACATTGTAGTGGTGGTACGCGTAGCGTCGCCCTGAGCGACCGCTCCGTCCAGGTTGGCGCCCCAGTAGGTGCCGTTTTGTGGGTAATGGACCGCTTCGCGCAAGCGCGGCGGTCTTTTTTTGCCCACATTTCTCTGCCCGTGCTGTTGTTGATGGTCTTGGCAGTGTAATCTTTGCCGTCAGTTATTACATGGTTATAGCCAGCACTGGGCGAGTATTCAGGTATGAAGATTTTGGTTGTCGACGACTTCGCCACGATGCGTCGCATTATTAAAAACCTGCTGCACACGTTGGGGTATGACGATGTCGATGAAGCTGCCGACGGCTCGGCTGCGCTGTCAATGTTGCACCATGAGGACTACGATTTTCTTATAACTGATCTGAATATGCCCGGCATGTCTGGTCTGGAATTGCTGCGAGCAGTGAGAACTGACGCTCGCCTGGGTCAACTACCGGTATTGGTAGTAACTGCCGATGCAAACCGTGAGCAAATTGTCGCCGCAGCGAAGGCGGGCGTTGATGGCTATATGGTTAAGCCTTTCAGTGCGGCGGTGCTGCAAAACAAAATAGAGTCAATCCTAGGGCGTCAGGCTGCAGATGGCGAGCAGGGTAATTCGCTGACGCGTGCGCCGGCGAATAGATAAGGTTTATGGCGATGGCTGACGACGATCTAGACATGCGGCAGTTTTTTTTTGAAGAAGTCGGGACAATTGCAGCAAAGATGCACGATGCATTACTGGCGCACAGGAGCGGCGCAGCCAGTGTTATGAGTTTTGAAGATGTGCGTCGTGGGTTTCACAACATCAAAGGCGGCGCCCTGCAGGTATCGGGTTGCGATGGTACTGGTAAATACGCGACCCTAGCGGAGCGTCTGGCTGCAGCGCTTGCGCAAAAGACTATACCCGTGAGTGCCGGTGTGCTGACCTTGTTGGCCAATACAGCGCGTGCTCTGACCGATCAGAGCGAGGCCGTCTGTAAGGGTGAAGCGCCGCCAGATGGCAAACCCGAGCTTCGCGCGCGTTTGCAGGAGGCCCATCATTGTTTACTGGCGCTAGAGTGCGGGGGGGCGGAGCGTGTCGCCGCATTAAAGACGCTTCAAGCTTTCGATCAGCTTAGCTGATCAAGTCATTATCTCTTAAGTTCCGCATTTTGCGGCACTCTCGTTTATAATCGCGCTTTTTGCCGCAAAAGGGCAGGT
>JBFKDP010000417.1:0-3258 GCA_041619575.1 Litorivivens sp. | reverse complement strand
CTCATGCGGTACTCGAGGATGGCCGATAATAGGCGCTGGCGATCGTGAAAATGGTATTGCAGAGCCGCTACGTTTTTTTGCCCTGCTGCGCGCGCTATAGCGCGCAGCGAGACCGACTCGATCCCTTCAGTGGCGAACAGTCGCTCCGCCGTCAGGATCAAGCGCTCCCGGGTATCACTTGCGTCAATGCCGTCCAGGGACACGACTTACCCCAATTCCGAGGCCAGCAATTCAACAGTACGTTCGAACTGCCCGTCTTCAAAGCTCATCACGGCACAGTTCAGGTCTGTGACACCTGCATCGCGCAAGCCCTGGATCGATTTACGCAACTCAGCCTCATCGCCGACCAAGGCTATATCGGCGGGGGTCTTGGCACCCTCGCGCTCCAGCATCGCCTTATAGGAAGGCAGCTGACCGTAAATTGCCAGTTGCTCTGCCATTTGCTCTCGCACAGCAGCAGGCTTGTCAGTCAGCACAACCGGTAAGCCCGCAACAATGCGCGGCGCGGGTCGTCCGGCTTCTGCTGCAGCTGCGCTAATGCCCGGTACGATGTGCGAAGCCAGCGTCTGAGCACCCGTCATCCAGGTGATAGTGCCCTCAGCTAGCCGACCGGCAATTTTCAGCATTCTCGGCCCCAAAGCAGCGACAATGACCGGTGGCTTGCTCGCACCCTGCACATTGAAAGCCGCATTGACCTGGAACTCGTCGCCCTGATGACTGACCTGCTCGCCGCTGAGCAAGGCTTGCAGCACCTGCAGGTACTCTTCCATATGCGTGGCCGGCTTGTCGTAGCTAAGACCAAACATATCTTCAATGACAAACTTGTGGGACAGACCTATGCCAAGCAAAAAGCGACCGCGCGATGCCGCTTGCGTGGTGAGCGCCTGCTGGGCCATAGCGACCGGATGTCTGGGATACGTTGGCGTCACAGCGGTGCCCAGTTCCAGCTGGCTAGTCGTGTGGCCGATAATCCCGAGGGTGGAGATGGCATCCAGACCAAAAATATTGGGCATCCAAACACTGTCAAAGCCTTTGGCCTCGACCTGCTGCGCCGTCGCAAGCAGATTCTCGATCGTCGTTTCCGGGCCGGAACTCAAACCAATTTTGATACCAATCTTCATTCAACTCTCCTTCGCTGCATGACTAAACAATCTTTTCCCATGATACAGACTAACCCGCGAAAACTCCTCGGATTCAGCCAAGTCGGGCACAGTAAAGGCCTGGACCTGCCCAATACGCTCATAGCCGGGTTCTGCAAAGTGGCGGATACGTGAATCCGCCAGCAGCACCTGAGGAGCGCGTGCAAGAAATTCGGCCAAAAGCGGAAAATTGGCCCTGTCGTAGAGAACATCGGCGACGATCAGAATATCGCAGCCTCCGACAAGATCGTCCGCATTGGCCAGCAATTCCACATTCACGGCATTGAGTCTGGCATTTTCCGCTGTCGCCATCAGCGCAGCCGGGTCCAGATCACAGGCAATGACCTCACTCGCCCCGGCCAGTGCCGCGGCTATCGCCACCACACCCGAACCACAGCCAAAATCCACCACCCGCTTGCCGCGCACCCAGACTGGTTCATCGAGAATAAAGCGCGCCAAGACCTGCCCACTGGCCCAGCAAAAGCACCAGTATGCGGGGTTGTCCATCAACCAGTGCACTTCTTCCTGCGTCAACGCATGTTGCGGGTAGTCAGCATTAAGCAAATACAGGGGCAATTCCGGCACCAGAGGCAGGCGCGTTTCTACGATCTGGGCACCTCGAATCGAACGTTCGACCAGCTCGCTGAGAGTTTGATTGATGGATTGGCCAGACAAGCAGAGTGATCCTATACTGAGGGATGAGTGATTGAGTTGGGAGCATTCTAGCCAATGCCCGCCGAAGACACGATACTCCCCGTCTGGCTCGATGAATGTCTGGCGGAGGAACAACGCGCTCCCGAGGACTACATCCTCTGCAGCCTCTGCCTGTCGCCTATCACCCACAAACAAGCCCAGCGCCAGGTGCAAGGCAACGTTGAGCACCGGGTCGTGAACCCCCACAACATTACTTTTCAATTGATGTGCTTCGAGTCAGCGCCCGGCTGTACCATCAGTGGCGACCCGACCCCGGCATTTAGCTGGTTCAGAACCTTTTACTGGCAATACGCCACCTGCAGTGAGTGCCACGAACACATTGGCTGGTACTACGAAAACGCTAGCCGCGAAAGCTTCTATGGCCTGATCGTCAGCCGTCTCGCCATCAGCGGCTGAGCTTGTGACCCTTTGAGCCTCGGCGTATTCTATGAGCGAGCAGTGTGATTCGCGACGTATACCGTCCCGGAGGGCATGTGATTACTCAGCAAAGCAGTGAACGCGGCCAATGCCTGATTCTGGCACCCAACCGCTCGGCAGACTGGAGCAGCAACAAGCGTCTTATCATCGCCGTGACCGCGGTCAGCGTGGCCATTGCCGGCGCATTCACCTACATCGGTGCCTGGGTGATCATCCCCTTTGCCGGGCTGGAAATCCTTGCCCTCAGTGCAGCGCTCTACTGGGTGAGCTGGCACCAGTGCTATCGACAGGTTCTATGGTTTGAAGGCAGCGAATTACGCATTGAGAAAGGCTTTTACCGACCGCGCGACCGCTGGTGCTGGCAGCGAAAACAAACAACAATTCACGTCAGCGAACCCGCCAGTAGCGAAAGCCCCCTGAGTATCCATTTGGCCCAGGGGGGCCTACATATTCCGGTCGGTGAATTTCTGAACGCCGGTGACACCCAAAAACTGCTGCAAACCCTGAGAGATTTAGGACTGCGCATTCGCGGCTACAGTGCTGAGGGTGATCTGGCAGCCTAAGCAGCAAGCTACCTCTTACTCTACCTGAAAGCTTATCTCTCCCAATTCACTGTATTTAACTTGGTAGAGACCTTCTTTCAGCGGCAGCATTGTACCCATTGCGCCACTGAGCAATATCTGCCCCGGTTGAATCACCCAGCCTTCCGACACCATTTTATTGATTAGCCAGTAAAGAGAGCGCCATTGACTGCCCATCACCTGCGTCGCCTCGGCACGCTCCACTATCTGACCATCGCGGATCAGCGTTGAGCGCACGGCGTTGACATCAACCATATCAACGGGCCGTGGTTCACCCAACAGAAAGTGGCGCACCGCTGCATTGGCCGCAACCACCGCCTCGCCGGTCATCCCAAGCTCACTGTCAAAACCCAGGTCTGGGAGCTCAACGGCCGGCATGATCTCGGAAATGACATGGCGAACCTCCG
>JBFKDP010000416.1:0-3282 GCA_041619575.1 Litorivivens sp. | reverse complement strand
TTTCAGTGTCAGTTTTATCGGATACCGATAGGTGCAAACGATCTCGATATGGTCGTGTTGATCGCAGGTAATCATGCTACTGACCGTGTCGTAGTCGGGCGTGTATTGGTGTCATTGGGTTTCTCGATTACGTAGGCGTGGCAATGCCCGCCACGACGACTGGTTCTACGAGTGCGTTAATGCCAGCGTAGCAGGTATAACAGACCCGCGCCCAAATCGCCATGCGAGTGAATCCATTCGCTTCGGTTGGGAAGCACTCGTTCCAGTATCACCTACCAGTGTCAGGCTTAAAAACATGCCAACACCGGCGCCCATGATCTGTCCTCCGAGGCTAAATATTTGAACTCCGCCGGTTGGCTTATCCCTCGACACCATTTTTGGGGCTGATTTCTCTGATCTTATTCGGGAGCTCGTCTTGACAGCCTGTGGCGGCGTTCATTATGGTAAGGTGGTCAGGCCAATTTAACTGGACCAACGCCTGCCTGGAGAACTTTGTGAATCCCTTTAAACCTTTAGTCATGCTCTCGGCTCTGCTGGGCTTGTTGTGCGCCAGTTCTGCATTGGCTCAGCTGGAAGAAGTTATTGTTACCGCTCAGAAGCGCGAGCAGAGCCTGCAAGATGTACCGATGGCTGTGACGGCGCTGGGCGCTGAGCTGCTGGACAAAAATGAAGTCAACAGTATCAGCGATCTTAGTAATCTCGTGCCGTCCTTGCGCTTCGGGGCTGGTGACAGTCCTCGAGGAGCTTCCATTCGTATTCGCGGTGTAGGCACCGATGTGTTCAGCTCAGCGGTTGAGCCTAACGTTTCGGTTGTTGTGGACGGCGTACCGTTGGCGCGGACCAGCGTCGCCAACTTTGATTTTGCTGATATCCAGCGTGTCGAGGTATTGCGTGGGCCACAGGGGACGTTGTTCGGCAAAAACGCGTCGGCCGGGTTGGTACACGTGATTACACGTGATCCAGCAGAGGCCTTTGAAGGGCGTATCAAGCACAGTGTCGAAAAACCCCAGAATTATGAGGGCGAGATGCAGAAAACCCAATTTTCCCTGAGTGGGCCGCTCAGTGATGGCGTGGGAGCGCGGTTAACAGGGTTTTATAAGAATGAAGAAGGACACATCGAAGATATCGCCAAAGGTGGGTTTATGCCAGATTCAGTCAGCGAGGGGCTGCGCGGCAAACTGCGCTGGGATGTAAGCCCAGATCTGATGCTGAAACTGGATGCAGAATATCAGGATCGTGACGGTCACGGCGGCCCAATCGTGTGGCACAGCGCCAGCCCGGAAATGCGTGAAAACCTGAGGCCAATTGAGCCGGGTGCACACAACAGGCAGACTACGACGTCCACTGAGTCTATCAGTGATTACACCACAGATGCCGTCACCCTGACTGTGGAATGGCAGCTGGGAGATCACGCACTTACCTCCATTACCGGCTACCGGGAGTTTCAAGAGTTTTCCAATACCAGTTCGGGGCCCCTGGATGGAGAACATTATGTTCTGGAATTCAACGGGGGACTGCGCCAGATGGAAACATTGACGCAGGAGATACGGCTGACGTCTTTAACTAATGAAAGCTTGGAATACACGGTTGGTGCATTGTGGTTCCAGAATGATCTAGTGAACGATTACGATCGCACCATTCGCGATATTCCCTCAACCGTCGTGGTCGGCGGTGCCGCTGGTATCGATGCTGCCCAGTTGATTCTGTTGCAGCCGCTGCTCAATGCCGGGAATATTGACATAGAGGAAGGTTTTGATAATACGGTTGATACTCAAAACCTCGGGATATTTGCTCAGGCCACTTGGCACCCCTCAGCACGCTGGCACCTGACCGCCGGTGTTCGGTATATTGATGAAGAGGTACGCGTAACTTATTCGAAATTTCAGGATCTATACTCCACATCAAGCGGCGCACCGCTAGCGGCAGCCGGCAGTTCTTCGACGCTCGAACCCTCCACAGTCAGTGATACGGCGGTTACCGGAACCTTTTCCGCGCAGTATGACTGGGAAGATCATACGGTGCTCTACAGCACAATTTCTCGAGGCTATCGTGGGGCTGCTTTTGATCTGACCACCAATACGGATCAACAAACACTCGACGAGCCGGTTCAGCCAGAAACAGCCAGCTCGTTTGAAATTGGTACCAAATCGCAGCTGTTCGACAATACGCTAGAGCTGAACATCACTGCGTTTTACACCATTTTCAAGGATTTCCAGGCGCAATTGATGGAGCTCACGGGGGGCGTAGCCGAAGTTAAACTTGATAATGCCGGAGAGCTCGAAACCAAAGGAGTGGAAATTGACGTGCGCGCAAGACCTGTGGCGCCGTTGTCTATTTTCGGTTCGCTGATGTACAACAAAGCCATTTTTAACGAATTCACGCCTCAGTGTTTTGCGGGGCAACGCGTAGGAGAAGAGGGTGGTCGTGATGTCGACGGCAATGGCAGTTGTGACATACAGGATGTGAGCGGCAAGCCGCTACCCAATGCGCCTAAATGGAGTGCCTCGTTGTCTGTGCGTTATGACCACGATATTGGCAATCACACGCTGTACACCCAGCTGACGAGTCGCTACCACAATCGCTATCAGGCGCAGGCGGATCAGCATCCCAATACCTTTATCGAAGGCAAGCAGATCTGGAACCTGCGCATGGGTTATCTGGGGCTGGATCACAATCTGGAGCTCGCTTTCTACGTCAAGAACCTGTTCAACAAGCATCATCTCTCGGCTTTGATACCACTGTCCTTGTCGAATGATCGTCGCGATATTGTGCAGGGTGTGCCCGTAGATTCAGACCGGGTCTTCGGTTTTACCGCAGCTTACAAATTCTAGTTCCCGTCCGGTTGGCCTGCTGCGTATTTCGGGCAGGCCGTTTTTCCCAAGGTAGTAAGTAAAAACACATTTTTTGTCATTTACGTGATGAGAATCGAGAACACTCGGATGCGCTACCTTGTCCACTAAAGGGCGCACTGCACGCATAAAAAAGCTCAGTTGTGGGCGCCATTGATCATGGCTTCTTGGTTAAGGTGATGCTTGCTTAAACTAAGGCAGGTTGGCGCCACTAAATTGCATGGCCAGGCTCTGTATTGTCGGAAGTTCCGATGCGGCGTTGGTTAGCGGCGCCATCAAAAGAATCACTGCGGCGCCCCAACTGTAAGCTGCGTGTACGTGACCATAGCGCTTGAGGTCGGCAAGCATTCCAATGATTACAAATACCAGCAACGCGCCGGTCACCATCCAAACGCTCATCTGATTCATGGCGATCAGCTGCAGGCGACCGACG
>JBFKDP010000415.1:0-3304 GCA_041619575.1 Litorivivens sp. | reverse complement strand
TTAGCGCGAGCGGCAGCAGGGTCAGCCAGGCCGCAAAGCCCACCAGCATGTAGGGCCGCTCTCGCAACTCCTCCTGAAATATAGCCCAATCCCAGGCAAGCAGATAGGTAGCCACGCTCAAGGCATGCAAGCACGCGTAGAAATAGCAGAAGAGCCCCAGCATTCGACGATAACGAATCAGGCTCGATCTGCGCAGCCAATAGCGCAGCGGGGATACCAGCAAAGTTAACAGCAGAAAGTTCAGGGCCCAGGAACCCGTGAATAAAATCAAGGTCTTGGCAGGGTCCGGACCGAGCTGACCAGCGGCCAGTCTGCAGCCCAGCAGCCCTAGCGGCAGCAGCGATAGCGCAAAAAGCAGAGGCTTGCCAAGGCCCATCAATAATAACGCCGCAAATTCATGCCTTTATATAAAGAAGCAACCTGCTCTTCATAGCCATTAAACATCTGCGTCTTTATGCGGTTGGGGCTAAACAAACCACTCGGAAGACGGCGCTCATGTTTCTGGCTCCAGCGCGGGTGATCCACCTGAGGATTCACGTTGGCATAAAAACCATACTCCTTGGGAGCAAGCTCCTGCCACGTTGTTTTCGGCTGCCGCTCCGTCAAGCGGATTCGCACAATCGACTTAATACTTTTAAAGCCATATTTCCAGGGGACCACCAGGCGGAAGGGAGCGCCATTCTGATTCGGCAACTCTTTACCGTATAAGCCAACAGCCATAAGCGTCAGCGGATGCATAGCCTCATCCATGCGCAAACCCTCCACGTAGGGCCAGTCGATAGTGCTGAAGCGTGATCGCTGACCCCGCATCTCCTGAGGCCTGAACAGCGTCGTAAACTCAACAAACCTGGCTTTTGACGTTGGCTCTACCTTCGCCAGAAGCTTGTGAAGGGGTACACCCACCCAGGGAATCACCATGGACCAAGCCTCGACACAGCGTAAACGATATATACGCTCCTCAAGGTCAAGACCCTTTAATAGGTCCTCCAGCGCATAGTTTCCGGGCTTGCCCACCGCGCCATCCACTTGCACAGACCAGGGGTCGGTTGTGAGCTCACGCCCGTATCTGGCCGGATCTCCCTTGTCGGTACCAAACTCATAGAAGTTGTTATAACGGACGACATCGGCAAGAGGCGTTTTATTTTCATCGGTGTAGAAGCCTTGCGGCGCCATACCGGGCGTTGCAGCTATTGAAGAAAGCGGCTCCTGACCATGGCCCTGCTCAGCAAAGGCAGCTCCCGGCAGGGCGCCGCCAAGGGCAAGGGCGGTGGAGCGCGCCATAAAGTCACGACGCTTGAGGTAGACCGATTCCGGGGTGATTTCCGAGGGTACGATATCGACGGGGCGCTTAATAAGCATAGCTATTCTCCGTGGCTTGAGAGCTCAGACCACGAAATGGGCAATAATCTCCGCCCGGGGGCTGTGCTCGAGTTGCTACTGGGCCCTACGGTATATCGCCATGACTGGACCAGAGAGGGCATAGATCAACGCAATACCCAGTAATATCCGCGGCGGGTCGACAGAGACCAATCCAAAACTGACAACAATGAGTATCATTACCACAAAGGGCACACGCCCACGCAAATCGATACTCTTAAAGCTGTTATAACGGATATTCACTATCATCAGAAATCCGACCAAGGCCGTCAGCACAGCGCTCAGCAATGACAAGGCCGTTGGCACATCGCCACCAAAAACTCCCTCATCAGCGCAAACCCAGATTGTACCCGCGATAACCGCAGCCGCCGCCGGGCTTGCCAGGCCGGTAAAATAATTTTTGTCTGCACTGTCTATCTGGGCATTAAATCGCGCCAGGCGCAGGGCCGCACAGGCTATATAGATGAAGGTAGCCGCCCACCCTAGTTTGCCAAAACTCCCCAATGTCCAACTGAACATAACCAATGCTGGCGCCACACCAAAGGACACCATATCGGCCAGCGAGTCGTACTGTTCGCCAAACTTGCTCTGGGTATTGGTCATTCTGGCCACGCGCCCGTCCATGCCATCAAGTACGCCAGCAACAAAGATGGCTATCGCTGCCGTTTCAAAATTGCCACGCATACCCGAAACAATCGCATAAAAGCCGGCAAACAGGGCCGCCGTAGTAAACAGATTGGGAAGCAGATAAATACCGCGCCGCCGCTCTTTACGCCCATTGATCGACACCTCTTCCTCATGATCGTCAATCAAAAGCAGGGATTCGCGCTGCGGCTCGTCACTACCAGCTTTATCCTCTGATTTACCTTGCTCGGACACATCCAACTCCATCAATTATCTGTAGGGCTTTGCCAGAGGCCGCAGCATAGCAAATGCGATGGTGACTTATACACCATTATAGAGGCTGAATTCGCGACTACCCCACCGAGGCCGCAACTTCCCAAAAGGCGCTGATCAGCGGATTGTCGAGCCTGCGCTTAAGCGTGCAGACACCAACCGCGAGGGGCTTCAATTCATCGACCAGTGGTAGCACCTTCAGTTTTTCAGCAATTGGGCTGTGCGCCAATACCAGCTCCGGTACCACGCCGACGCCCAGACCCAACGCCACCATGCTGGCGATCGCTTCGTGACCGCTTACCTGCGCATATATGGTCGGCTTGATACCATGACTGCGAAACCAGCGCTCCAACTCCACTCTGGCCATCCCTCGCTCAGACATGATGACGGGCAGTCGTGACCAGTCCAGCTCCCCACTCGCCATCACGTCAGACACCGCACATTGCACCGTCGGCGCGATCAGCCGCAGCGGCGAATGGGTCAGAACCTGAAAGGCCAGACGCTGATGCAATTGCTCCGGGCGCGCGGTAATCGCAATATCTTCATTACCCGCAATCACCCGTTCGAGGGAATCCGCTTGATCGCCCGTGTGTAACTTGAGCTCGATGCGCGGATAGCGATTACGAAAGGTTTCCAGTACTCGCCCCAGCACCGAATACGCCGCCGTCACCGAACAGTAAACGCTCAGCTCTCCGCTCAGCTCCCGCCCCTCGCGGTGCAGGCTCTGCAATAACGCCTCCCAGTTAGTGAGCGCCTGCTCGGCGTAGCGCTGAAACTCCCTGCCCGCTGGCGTCAGACTAACCCGCCGGTTGTCACGCTCAAACAAGCCAGCCCCCACAGAGTCCTCCAGACGCTGCACAGTCCGACTCACTGCCGACGCACTCAGGTGCATGGCTTCGCCCGTTTTAGCGAAGTGAAGCGTTTTGGCGAGATGGGTGAAAATTTCGAGTTCTTTGGTGTTCATTGCTGAACGCTCGACGGGAGGCGGGAGACGCTAAAAATAGAGGCTTCGCAGCGCATGCAGCATTGT
>JBFKDP010000414.1:0-3320 GCA_041619575.1 Litorivivens sp. | reverse complement strand
CACCCAATGCCACCATTGATTTTCCGGTGGGTACGGTTATTGCCAAAACCTTTACCTTTAAGGATGGCGCCGATGAAGACGTTGTGGAAACGCGACTGCTGATTCATCGCGCCGACGACCAAGGCAATAGCTTCTGGGAAGGCCTTCCCTACAAGTGGGAGACGGATGATTCGGGCAATCGGACTGATGCGGTGTTAGCCATTTCGGGTGCGAAAAAAAGCGTCAGCTGGAATTACCCGGACCCAGATCCTGCGGTTCAGAAAACCTATGTCGGCACTAGCGACAGCTATGCCATACCGCATCCAAACCAATGCGGTAGTTGTCATAACAATGATGACAGGCAGGCTGGCGACGCGCCCATCGGTCCCAAGGTTCGCTTGATGAATCGCCCTATCGATTTCGGCAGCGGCCCGGTCAATCAACTCGAATTCCTGTGTGACTCGGGCTACTTGACTGGATGTCCGACGGACCTGGCGGTAAACCCGGCTACTCTGGTGGCTGAGAAGGCACCTCGCCTGCCGCGATTTGATGTGCCCGGAGATAGCTTTTCGATTCCCGGCATCCAGAACAACAACCAAGCCGACGCTGCCAAGCACAACCTTGAAGTGCGAGCGCGCGCCTGGCTGGAAACCAACTGTGCCCACTGCCACAACCGCAAGGGCTTGGCGGGAAGTACCGGTGTGTTCTTTGATGTATTCCGGAAGGTGGACCTCAATTACGGCATCTGCAAGCAGCCTAATACGGCCGGATCTTCATCGGGTGGTCGCGCCAGAGACATCGTGCCCGGCAGCGCACTCGATTCCATTGTCAGCTTCCGACTGCACTCTGAGGATCTGAGTATCCAGATGCCACCGTTGGCGCGCAGTGTGAATCATGATGAGGCTGTCGCGCTGGTTGACCAGTGGATTGATACGGTGCTGGATGGCGACTACGACGATGCGGATTGTGCTATCTAGTCAGTAGGTTTGGCGCCTTGCCTGACGGTATACCGCAGGCGAGGTGCCTGCAAGGCGACGAAAGGCCTGGCTGAAACTGGAGGCGTCGACGTAAGAGAGTTGTCTGGCGATTTCGTCGGTACTCATCGATGTGTGCTCCAGCAGTTCTTTGGCACGCTCGCAACGCACTTCATCCACCAACTGGCGAAAGGTTGTTCCCTCGTTACTGAGCTTGCGCCGCAGGGTTCGCACGGTCATGCAGAGTTTGTCGGCGACGGTCTCCATGCTTGGCAGTGTTTTGAGGTTGGTTAGCAAAGCATCCCGAACACGCCCCCTGATGCCTGGTTCGTTGCTGCGAAACCCTGAGGTCTCGGCTTCTTTTAACACGTCATCAGGTACCTTAAGTGGCATGCCCAGAAGTGATTGCGGCAAGATAAAGCCACTGCGGGGCGCTGAAAAGCGTAAGGGGCCGTTGAAGTATTTTCGGTACATATCTGAATGCGGCGGTTCAGGATAGTTGAAGCAAATTTCTGTCGCTCCAAATTCTGTACCCAGAAGGTCGTGCGCCACCATGCTCAGTGCGACCATGTCACGTTCTACGCTGAAAACCTTTAAGTCATCTGGCAGGTCTGCGTCGTCGAAATACCAATGAAATAGTTCGCCGTGTTCTTGGATGCTCAGATGTGAAAAGGCGAAAGTCATGGCGGAGTGGGCCAACGATAGCTGTATGGCCTCTCCGACCGTTGCGCTGTTGGCGAGCGCGAAGCCCCAGACTCCGAAGGCGGCCAGATGGTAGCGCGAGCCCACCGTTAAGCCGATGCCGCTTTCGAGAGGGCATTGTGCGAGGATATTCCGGATAATCTGGATTTCATCGCGGGCGCTGATCAGACCGGTCGGTGAGCTTAAATCCGTGCTCGACAAGGAACAGTTGGCTAGGGCCTCGGATGAACTTAAGCCGTGAGCCTGGGCGCTGGACAGCAAAATATGCGCATTGACGACGCTGCGCTTGAGCCCATTTAATGATGCATTAGCTGTATCCATCTTGGCTGAAGTCTATTCCTCCACTGTGCTGCAAACGCAGAAGATAGCGGTTCTGTAACAATGCTTCCAGTCATTGTGCGCAGGATAAGCCGAAAGCGCTGTGCCTAAGTGCTTGACTGAGTTGAATTTGCATCCTGACATGGAAAAAACTTCGTCGGTCCCGCCAAAGTCGTTAGATTAACAAGCGAGGTATCTTTATACTCAAGATTGGTAATCTTCCCATTTGGGTATCGATTAAGGTCGTATAGTGGTAGCTCCGACAGTCACCTCCAGTACCTCTACCGAAGCGATGGTATCCATTCGCCAGCTCAGTGCGCGCCGGATATTGGTGATCAACAGCAAGGGCGGGTCGGGTAAAACCACCGTGGCGACCAATCTCGCGGCCTGGCTGGCGGCACGCGGGGAGCCTACTGTCCTGCTCGACGCTGACCCTCAGGCATCCTCCCAGTATTGGCTCAGCCAGAGAAACAGCCAGTTGCCCACAGTTGTAGGCGTTAAGATCGATGAAGGGGCCAATACCACGCGCAGTTTTCAGTGGCGTGCTCCCAAGTCTACTCGCTGGCTGGTTACCGATGCGCCGCCAGGCTTGAAGGGCCCTGCATTGGAGGATTTGCTGCAGGATCACGACATGGTGGTTATACCGGTGTTGGCATCCGATGTTGATATTCGCGCCAGCGCCCGGTTTGTTGGGGAATTGTTGCTCACGCATGCGATGCGTCGCAAGAAGCGGCCGGTTGCGGTAGTGGCCAATCGGGTCAAGCACACAACCCAGGCTTGGGGCCGCCTTGAAAAATTCCTGCTGAGTCTGAATATTCCTTATCCCGCTACGATCAGGGATACCCAGAATTATGTGCGTGCTTTTTCAGAGGGCAGAGGCATCGTTGACTACCCTCAGAAAAGCTATCGGCGGGATCAGGAGGGTTGGACCCTGCTGTTGCGTTGGCTGGATGCACAGAATGCGGGTGGCACAGAAGCGGCGCGACCCTCCGGCCAAGCGGGCAACATTGTTAAGCTTTCCGGCTAGTGCCTGCTAGCAAGATGCCGGCGCTTGCGATTGACCGAGGCTGCTTGAGCACACCTGCTGACGGATGTCCTGGTAGCGGCGATACTCCACCAGTTCACTGCCGTCTGTAAAGGTGACGCTGGACACAAACGCCTGAATGGCAAGCTCGATACTGTCGTCGTCAAGTACTGTCTGTAATTCGTCCTGTCCAAATGATCCGATATCCTTGATCAGTTTGGTGCTGTCCCCGGGTTTGAGTTTTTTCTTGCCATTTCCCCAGCTAAGCGACTGCTCCGCTACCAATTCGCCGCTGTCTTTGCGGAGCACCTGAATATTGCAGT
>JBFKDP010000413.1:0-3326 GCA_041619575.1 Litorivivens sp. | reverse complement strand
GTGGTCGTGAAAGTGATCCGCCCGGGCATTCGCAAAACCATCGAGAAAGACGTCAAACTGCTGTATACCATCGCACGGCTGGTACAGCGCTACCTTCCCGATGGTCGCAGACTGCGCCCTATCGAAGTGGTCGAAGACTATGAATTGACCATTTTCGATGAACTGGATCTGCAGCGTGAAGGCGCCAACGCCTCGCAGCTGCGGCGCAATTTCGCCGAATCCGATCTACTCTATGTCCCAGAAGTTTTTTGGGATTTTACACGCCGCAATGTGCTGGTCGTAGAACGCATCGAAGGCATCCCTGTCACCGACCTGGAAGCACTCAAGGCCCAGAATACCGACATGAAAAAGCTCGCAGAGCGAGGGGTTGAAATATTCTTCACCCAGGTCTTCCGCGACAGTTTTTTTCACGCAGACATGCATCCGGGCAATATTTTTGTGTCGCGCAAGCACCCCCAGTCGCCCCAGTACATAGCCATCGATTGCGCCATCATTGGCAGCCTCAGCGATTTTGACCAGTACTATTTGGCGCGCAATCTGCTCGCAATTTTCCAGCGTAACTACCGCGAAGTAGCCGAACTGCACATCGAGTGTGGCTGGGTGCCAGCCAACACCCGGGTTCACGAATTTGAATCTGCCATGCGCAGCGTCTGCGAGCCCGTGTTCGAAAAGCCGTTGGCAGAAATTTCCTTTGGGCAGCTACTGGTCTACCTCTTCTCCACCGCCCGCCGCTTTGACATGGAAGTGCAGCCTTCACTGGTACTGCTGCAAAAAACCCTCCTGAATATCGAGGGCCTGGGACGCCAGCTCTACCCCCAACTCAACCTGTGGGACACCGCCAAGCCTTACCTGGAACAATGGCTGCGCGATCGCTACTCACCGCAAAGCATGCTGAGAAAGGTCGGGCACCGCCTGCCGGGCTGGCTTGAGCAACTCCCAACACTCCCGGAAACACTACTGGACAATGCGCGCCTGCAACCAAAAGCACCTGCCAGCCAGGATGACCCGAAGCTTTTGGAGTATCTGCTCGATCAGCAGCGCCTAAGCCAGCGCTACTGTTTCGTGGGCGCCCTCAGTATTGGCGCAGCGCTTGTGCTAGCGCAGCCAGCCGCGTCACTACCTCCTGCAAGCTGGGTACTCGCCGGCATCGGCTTTGCACTGCTTTGCCTCAGGTAGTATTAACGGGCATAGACCGCATGTCATAATGCACTGAGAATACCGAGTGAACGCATGAACAAGACTGAAACGACAGAACCGCTCTGGATGGAAGACGTCGCGTGGAATAGCGACGGCCTCGTTCCAGCCATTGCTCAGGACGCCGAGAGCGGTCGTGTATTGATGATGGCCTGGATGAACCGTGAATCCCTGGCCCTGACTGCGCAGACCGGCAAGGCAGTATACTGGTCCCGTTCACGTGCACAGCTTTGGAAAAAGGGCGAGTCATCCGGTCACGAACAGGCCGTAGCCGAAATCCAGCTCGACTGTGATGGCGATACGGTACTACTCAAGGTCACTCAACACGGTGGCATCGCTTGTCATACCGGGCGTGAAAGCTGTTTTTTTCGCACTCTGGCGAAATCAGACTGGGAGGCCAATGCACCGGTGCTGAAAGATCCCGCCAGCATTTACGAGCACAAACACAATGAATGACACCATACTGGAACAGCTGGAAAGCGTCTTGGACGAACGCAAACACAACGCTGCTCCCGATTCGTCCTATGTTGCCAGCCTGCATGCCAAGGGCCTGAACAAGATTCTCGAGAAAGTGGGCGAAGAGGCCATCGAGACCGTGCTGGCGGCCAAGGATACCCTTCCCGGCGGGGATACCAAGGCACTCGTTGGCGAGACCGCAGACCTGTGGTTTCACACGCTGGTGATGCTGTCGCACCTCAATTTAAGCTATAAAGACGTTCTGGGTGAACTGGAGCGTCGTTTTGATCTATCGGGGCTCGTCGAAAAAGCGTCCCGTCCACAGTAATTGACTCGGTCTGATAAAGAGGTAAGAGGTAATGGGATTCGGCATTAAGGAACTGGTCGTCATACTGATCATCGTGCTGCTTCTGTTTGGCACTAAAAAGCTTAAGGGCATCGGCTCAGATCTCGGTGGCGCCATCAAAGGCTTTAAAAAGAGCATGAGCGACGACACCAGCGATAAGGGCAAGGCTGAGGACGAAGAGCTTCTGGAGCCGGAGCAGATCAAAAGCGAGCACAAAGACAAGTCCGCCTAACTCCCGATGTTTGATATTGGTTTTGCCGAACTGGTTCTGATCTTTATCGTTGGCCTCCTGGTTCTCGGCCCCGAGCGCCTACCAGCAGCCATCAGAACCCTTTCCTTGTGGCTGGGTCGTCTGCGGCGCAGCTTTGTGGCTATTCGCGACGAGATAGAGCGGGAAATTGGCGCCGACGATATCAAACGCCAACTCCATAACGAATCCATTATGTCGAGCCTGAAAGAAACTGAAGACTCGGTCAAAGACGGCTTCAAATCCGTCGAACAGGAATTTCGCGAAACCCAGAACAACCTGAAGTCGCTGGAATACGATATCAGCGACGCGGTAAAACCTCCGCGCACTCCCCGTGAAAACGATATAGCAGCAAAGGACAAACCCAAGCAGGATTATGAGTAAAAGCGCCGAAGACGACACCGGCCAGCCGCTGGTACAACACCTGTCGGAGCTGCGCGACCGCCTGATGCGCTGTGTTTTGTTGGTGTTGGCCTTTGCCTTGGCGCTGATGCCCTTCGCCAATACCGTCTACACCTTCGTATCTGAACCCCTGCGGCGCCTTCTCCCGGAAGGCAGTAGCATGATTGCAACGGAAGTGGCCTCCACCTTCCTTGCGCCCTTCAAGCTCGTAATGATAACCAGCATATGCTTGGCTATGCCCTTTATCCTTCAACAGATCTGGGGCTTTGTTGCACCCGGCATGTACCGGCGTGAAAAGCGCATTGCCCTGCCGCTGCTGATCTCCAGTATCGTCCTTTTCTATGCAGGCTTGGCCTTTGCCTACTACGCCGTATTTCCATTGGTTTTTGGATTCTTCAGCAGTGTTGTGCCCACCGGAGTTGCCTACACCCCGGATATCAGCCGTTTTCTCGACATCGCACTCAAACTCTTTATGGCATTCGGTCTCGCCTTTGAAATTCCGATTGCAACCGTACTGCTAATCTGGAGTGGCGCCGTCGAAAGAGAGTCCTTGCAGGGGAAACGGCCCTATGTCATCGTTGGCTGCTTTGTCATAGCCATGCTACTGACGCCGCCTGACATATTCTCACAATGCCTGCTGGCGGTCCCAATGTGGCTGTTATTTGAGGCGGGCTTGTTCTT
>JBFKDP010000412.1:0-3339 GCA_041619575.1 Litorivivens sp. | reverse complement strand
GTCTTCTTGCTATTGATAATCGTTATCATTATCATTAGCAACGCAATGCCCCGCCCTCAGCGCGACGGCTTAACCTAACCCATTGCAGCCCACAAAAATCAGATGAACGGCTCCACACAAACACCAAGGAAGTGGCCAAGAATTATACTGGCAGGGCCGCTGGTTTTATTGACCGCGTTTGCCGTGACTTGCGGGGCTGCCTTATGGCTGCCTGCTGGACCTGCGATGATCGACAACATTGCTATTCCGCTCGTGCTTTTTCCCGGTATTTGGGCGGCACTGTTTTTCTACGCCTACCTCGAAAGCCGGCTGATTCGCGCCTTCGGCCTTGTTGCACTGTTGCTACTCATCAACACCGCAGCAATCGCCCGACATATGCTTAGCTGAGCACACAGACACTCACGATGATAAAAGCTTCCACTGAAACCACTAAGTCACTGCTTGCCTTGCACGGTTGGTCCGCCGTATTTCTGGGGCTGCTGCTTTATGTGGTCATCTTTACAGGCACCCTTGCGGTTTTCGACGAGGAGATTGGCACCTGGTCCAATCCCCTACCCCAGACGGGCAGCAGCCGTAGCGTTCTGCCGCCCGGAACAGACCAAACCTTGCGCGTCATCGCCAATCGTATTGACCCTGCCTATTTGGACGAAGTCGCCCTCTTCCCCTCAGCCGATGGCCGCATGCGGATATTATTCCATACCCATGCAGTGAACGACGCTGGCGAACATGAAGAACGCGGCGTGCTAACGCTGTTGAATCCGGTATCGCAGACAATTGAGGGTGAATGGGAAGGCAGCGTCGATGAAATTTTCAGACATCAGCACGGTAGTGCTTTGGCAGACTTCATCGTAGGCTTACACGTTAATCTATTGTTGCCGGGACGCTGGGGCCTGTTACTGACGGGCGTGTTGGGCTTTGCCATGCTGGTCGCCGTTATCAGCGGCTTTGTCATCCACCGCCATCTCATCAAGGAGCTTTTTACCTTGCGTCGGCGTGGCGACAGGCTAATTGCTGCCAGAGACAGTCACGTCAATGCCAGTACCTGGAATCTTCCCTTTGCCTTTCTACTCGCCTTTACCGGAGCCTTTTTCAGTTTTGGCAGTGCCGCCGGTTTGCCCGGTATCGCCTTTATCGCCTTCGGCGGAGACGTAGATACCCTGATCGAAAAAGTTCTCACACCCCCTATTCCAGAAGACGCCTCCCCGGCACCGCTGGCCAACATTGATGCGATGCTGGACGATGCCCGACAACGAACCGGAACCGAGCCCACCGGCATGCTAATTACCCACTGGGGTAGGCGTGATGCCTCGGTACAAATTGCCACGGCAAGTGCCGAAGATGAATTGCTGAGCAAAAATCTACTCTACCTCGGTGAAGATGGCCAATTCCTAGGGGTCAGACCCCCACTGGGCAATACCGAATCTTTTGGCGGAAATCTTGCCAGCCTAATGACCCCACTACACTTTGGCGATTTTGCGGGCTTGCTTTCCAAAACCGTATGGTTCGCTTTCGGCTTTGCCAGTGCCTATGTCGTTTTCTCCGGGCTGCAGCTTTGGACGCGTCGGCGCCAAGACAATGCTGGTTGGCGCTGGCTCGCCTATGCCACAACCTGGGTGGGCTATGGGCTTCCCGTCGCGCTAGTGAGCTGCACGCTTGCCTTTTTTGGCCGCAGCGGTATCAGTGCCACTGCGCACTCCCTGCTTCTTATTGTCTTTCTCGCTGCCTCAGGTGTGTGTGTCCTGCTATGCCACTACAGCGGTAGTGTTGAACGGGCACGAAAGCATCTACTGCTGCTCACTGCTGTACTGCTTTGCCTTGCTCCACTTGCACGCTGGCTTAGCGGCGGGCCTGCCTGGTCCGCAGCCTGGATCCAAGGCCACCACCTCCTAATCACCGTCGACTGTCTATTCGTGATTGCAGCCATTCTTTGTGTGCGCAGCGCATGCAGCACGCGCATTCATACCTCGGAAGCAAACAACGCAGATTGGGTTGAAGCCCGATGATCATGTGGTTAAGCCTTATTTCTGCATTGATAAGTTGCCTTTGCATCGTCTCGATGGCGAATGGCGACCCAAAACGTCTGCGAAACGTGCGTGGCCTTGCGCGCGAAGGTGCTGAGCACACACCGCAAACACGGAGGCGCCTCACTTCCATAGCAATCGTGCCGGGCGCATTGCTAATACTATTCGCCCAGTGGTCCGCGCTTCTGCTGTGGCTGGGTATTGTACTGACAAGCGGATGGCTGATTTCCCTTTTGCTCGCTGCGCGTAACCACGCCTCGCACTAAATAAAGCGCCCCCCGCTACCAACAACTCTCTTAAGTCATAAGGAACGTGATGAAAGCCCTGAGACCACTCCTGCTACTGGTGTTAACCACAGGCAATGTCGTGCTTGCGGCCGACAACGGGGATGAACAACACAAGCATACTCAGCTCGAAGAAATTATCGTCAGTGGAGAAAAACTCGGGCGCAGCCTGGCAGATACCGTCACCGCAATCAGCGTCTTTGACGAAGCCGGTATCGCCGATCAGGGAGATCTCGAGCTGTCAGAGTTGCTGCGCCGGGCTGGCAATACTACAGCAAACGAAGAGGGTAAGATTTCCATCCGGGGTATATCGCAGGCGGGCGCGGGCGGCGGCACAGGTTCGCCACTGATATCGGTTCAGGTCGACGGTGTTACCCTTGATGATGTGTCGCAACAGGGGGCTAGTACTGAACTGTTTGATATCGCGCAGGTAGAAGTGCTGCGCGGCGCACAATCATCCTCACAGGGACGTAATTCGCTGGCAGGCGCGGTTGTTATGCGTACACGCGAGCCCACCCGGGACTATGAGGCCAAGGCGCGGCTACTTGTGACCGAACACAATCTTATTAATGTGGCGGCCGCTGGCGGAGGCCCCCTTTCAGACTCATGGGCCTTTCGTGTCACCGGCATCACGGAAACTGATCCGGGTTTTGTCACCCACACACCCAGCAACAATGAAGATTTTGCAAAAACAGACAAATCACTGCTGCGCCTGAAGCTGGCTTTTGAGCCTTCATACTGGAAGAACTTCGACAGCCAACTGACGCTGTCCACCGACGATAGGCAGGGGCAGCCGGATTACAATATTGAACGAGGGACAGCCGGAGCAGATCGTGGTCAACGACGCAGCGCCACCGTCAATGAGGAAACACGCGATGATACCCAGAGCGAACTGATCGCCTGGCGCAACCGCTACAGGTTCAGTGAATCGCTGCTACTCACTTCTATCACTGCCTATATGAAAACGTATCAGGATTATATCCGCGATTTTGATGGCACTAACGATGACGCCGGCGTCAACTATCTGCTTGAAG
>JBFKDP010000411.1:0-3345 GCA_041619575.1 Litorivivens sp. | reverse complement strand
GCGGGGGTCGTTAATCAGGCATTGCGCGGCTTCTGTATCTGCCAGCAGTTGAGGGCTGGCTGGCGCGTCGCTGTTGCTGCTACTGCTGGAATTGCAGCCAGCAATAAATAGACAGAAGCACGTTAAAGAAAGTGGCGCGAGACGCGAAAACAACATAGGGCAATACCTGAGTTTTTAAACCGGGGCGAATGGGCGCTGCTAACACCTATTGGGATTTACTGCTAATGAGTATATCGAACTTGGCGCTAAAGGTAATTCAATTGCCTTAATGGTGTCATAGGTAACGGTGTCATAGGGCGCGAGCGCTAAAGAATCAGGTAAATCGCCGTCATCAAGCCAATGCCAACACTCATCGCCAGCAGCTGCACCAGGCCGTCGCGCTCGAGTAGCCCCAGCCCCATGATAATGATCACCAGCGCCGGTCCGAGGTTGGTAAAGGGGATGGGCAGGGCGATCAGCAAGCCCAGCAGGGCAATGACGAAACCGTTAATGCGATCGACAATCGGCGCTTCACTGAATTGCCAGCGCGGCCGGATAAATTTCTCAATGGCACGAATTCTTGGTTCAAAGGCAAGTAGCGCGGTTTTGACACCTTCTCCGGGCAGTTGCCAATCCAGTATCCGGCCAGGCAGGCCGGCGTGGGTCATGCCAAACAGCATCTGCAAACCGAGCAGGACGGTCAGCATGCCGGTAAAAGTCGATACAAAAGGAATGACGTTAAAGGCCGCCGTCAAAATCAGCAGTACGCCAAAGGTTCTATCGCCCAAACGGTCGGTCAGGGTGCGTAGGCTGACCTGCTCGGTGTCAATGCGCTCAGCCAGGGCTGCAATAACGTCCGAGGTGCGATTACGCGGGCTTTCCGGTATCTGAAATAAGGGTTTTGCCTCTGGTGCTGCTTTGCTCAATGTCTGGTCCTTGGTCTGCAACTGCGAGCAGCTCTGGCTTTGAATGGCCATGATAGCAGTTCGCGAGAGCGGTATATCGCTATACAAGAGATTAAGGGCTCCGCGTGATAATAGGTTTTTCCAATCGACAGGATAGTTTTTTGAAAATATACATTCGCGAAATTGGGTCTATAGTTAATCGGCAGTTTTCAGATTATCCGGGGAGCGGAGACAATGATTAACAAATTACAGCCTATGCTGATGGCACTTGCTGTCAGCGTCAGTGCAGCGACTTTCCCGTCTTTGGCAGCCGCCGAAGGCAAGCCCAAATCCAACCAGGACTGGTGGCCAGACAAGCTGGATCTTCAGCCTCTACGCCAACACAGCAGTGAGTCTAATCCACTGGGAGAAGACTTCAATTACGCCGAGGCCTTTAGCAAGCTCGATCTGGAGGCCGTTAAAAAGGATATTGAAGCCCTGATGACTGACTCGCAGGACTGGTGGCCTGCGGATTATGGTCATTACGGTCCGTTCTTTATTCGTATGGCCTGGCACAGTGCGGGCACCTACCGGGTTGCCGATGGTCGCGGTGGTGCCGGAGGCGGTCAACAACGCTTTGAACCCCTGAACAGCTGGCCGGACAATGTTAGCCTCGACAAGGCGCGGCGTCTGCTGTGGCCAGTCAAACAGAAATACGGCAACGCCTTGTCCTGGGCCGATTTGATGGTGCTGACAGGCAATGTGGCGATGGAATCCATGGGCTTTAAAACCTTTGGCTTTGCCGGCGGTCGTGAAGATGACTGGGAACCCGATCTGGTGTATTGGGGGCCGGAAACCAAATGGCTCGATGACAAGCGCTACCACGGTGACAGAAAGCTGGAAAAGCCACTGGCGGCGGTGCAGATGGGTCTGATTTACGTTAACCCGGAAGGCCCCAATGGTAACCCTGATCCGCTGGCAGCGGCCAAGGATATTCGCGAGACCTTTGGCCGAATGGCAATGAACGATGAGGAGACGGTCGCTCTAATTGCTGGTGGCCACACTTTCGGTAAGGCGCACGGTGCCCACAAACCCGAAGAATGTGTGGGCGCGGAACCCGCTGCTGCAGGTATTGAAGAGCAGGGCTTTGGCTGGAAAAACCGCTGCGGCAAGGGTAACGCCGAAGACACAGTCACGAGCGGTCTTGAAGGCGCTTGGTCAGCCAGCCCTGCAGCCTGGACTCACCAGTACCTGAACAACCTGTTCAACTTTGAGTGGGTGAAATCGAAGAGTCCGGCAGGCGCGACCCAGTGGGTACCCAAAAATGCCGACTCGGCCAAGTTTGTCCCGGATGCACACATCCCCGGTAAAATGCACACCCCCATCATGTTTACGACGGACCTGTCGCTCAAATTTGACCCGGCTTATCGCAAAATCGCCAAGCGCTTTCAGGAAAACCCTGAGGCCTTTGAGCTGGCCTTTGCCAAAGCCTGGTTTAAGCTGACTCACAGAGATATGGGGCCACGAGCCCGCTACATCGGCAGTCAGGTGCCGGAAGAACAGTTGATGTGGCAAGACCCGATTCCCGAAGTCAACCATGACTTGGTCAGCAAGCGAGATGCCAAAAAGCTGAAAGCCAAAATTCTGGATAGCGGTCTGACCGTGCCTGAACTGGTCAGAACAGCCTGGGCATCAGCTGCCAGCTATCGCGGAACCGATATGCGCGGCGGAGCCAATGGTGCTCGCGTTCGTCTGGCACCGCAAAAGGACTGGACTGTAAACAACCCGCAGGAGCTGTCGAAAGTACTGGCTAAACTGGAAGCCATCCAGAAGAACTTTAATGAGTCCAAGTGGGGTGATACCAAAGTTTCGCTGGCGGATATGATTGTGCTCGGCGGTGCCGCTGCAATTGAAAAGGCAGCCAAAGACGCCGGTCACAACGTGGAAGTGCCCTTTGCGCCAGGCCGTATGGATGCGTCGCAAGAAATGACAGACGTAGAGTCTTTCGCAGCGCTGGAACCGGCAGCGGACGGTTTCAGAAACTACTTCGGTGATCGTGCACGCTTGTCTCCCGCAGAAATGCTGGTTGATCGTGCCAATATGCTGACCCTGACTGTGCCGGAAATGACGGTGCTGGTTGGCGGACTGCGCGCACTGGATGCGAACAGCGGTGGCATCAAGCACGGAGTATTTACTTCACGGCCGGGTGTGTTGAGCAACGATTACTTCATCAACCTGCTGGATATGTCGACGCAGTGGTCGAAATCGTCTAATGACGCCGGTCTCTACGTAGGTAAAGATCGCGTGAGCGGAAAAACCAAATGGACAGCAACCCCCGTTGACCTGATCTTTGGTTCCAACTCCGAGTTGCGCGCAGTAGCTGAAGCCTATGCAGTGAGCGATGCGCAAGAGAAGTTTGTTCAAGACTTTGTCGCAGCCTGGACCAAAGTCATGCAACTAGATCGCTTTGATCTGCGTCGCT
>JBFKDP010000410.1:0-3355 GCA_041619575.1 Litorivivens sp. | reverse complement strand
CAAAACTGCGTGCATTGCAAAACCTGCGACATCAAGGACCCGGCGCAAAACATTGTCTGGGTGTCGCCTGAAGGCTTTGGTGGACCAAACTACCCCAACATGTAGTCCACATTATAAAAACTCTACATAGCCGTACGCCTTAAAGGTGTGCGGCTTTTTTGTGGACGCATGTCCCGTGTCACATTAATTATGCAGACAAAAAAAAGCCGCTCACGAAGGAGCGGCCTGATAGATCTGAAGAAGCCTAAAAGACAAACTTCGCGCTAGCGAAGAAGTCCGCTTCGGTTTGCTCCAAAAAGTCATCCGATAGGTTTTTCTCGGAAATCGAGTCTGCGACAACCAGGTTAACTTCCAGAGTGTCCTGAAACTTGGCTGTCAAACGTACGCCAATGTCAGAAATACTACGGGTGTCACCATCCGCACCACTGGCATCTTCGAAATTGGCCTCACCGTATTCAGCAAAAACCCCTGCCAGCAGTTCAAAACCATCGGAGTTAGCCAGTTGATGATTCAATCCAATCTTAGCGAACATGCCGCTGTCACCAACAATGACACCCGGCAAGTGGGAGCTAATGGCTGTCACGCCACCCATTACCCATTGCTGCTGTTGCGGCAGCTGATCGTCTGCCAGCTGAGCTGAAAACTTGAATTCCAGCGTGGTTTTGTCACGGTTGCCGACCTGGACTGTTGCCCGAGGCTTGAATACGATGAAATCGCCAACGCGCTTACCAACGGTAGCGCCAGCTGCATTTGGCGTGCTCTCGAGGCTGCCGCCATCATCATCAATTCCACCTTTAGCTGATAGAGCCAAGGTGTAATTCAACTCGCGATTTTTCGCCAGATTGTTGGTGCGTTGATATTTACCGCCCACTTCAAGCGTCGTGTAAGCCTCATCCTGAAGATCAGTACCACTCTCGTCTTCTATGGTGGAGTCAATCATCTCCAATTCCTGATAGAGGCTAAGGCGGCGATCAATATCGCTACTCAGAACCTGCTCACCTGTCAGCGCTATCCGCTGAATTTCAGCATCAAACACGGACGTCGAGCTGGCTGCGGGCGAACCCGGCAAGCAGATCAGACCCAGGAGCGGATCACAGGTCGCACCACCGCCGCTTACGCTGGTGAAGTCCTGGGTATATTCTGCCTGGCTAAAGCGAATGCCATACAAGCCGAAAGAAAAGGGATGGTTAAGGCCCAGCGTAAACTGGTCGTAGTCGTCGCCATCGCGAGACTCGCCCCACTCAGGCATCGCCTTCTGATAATCCAGAGACAGGTTACTGCCACCTTCCGTCGAATGGGTAACACCTGCATCAATGTAGTAGCGACCAGCAAAGCGGCTGCCTTCATTACTGAGCTTAAGCTTCAAGTCGGTACGGTCGGCATCAACCTGAGGCTGGGCGGCAAACACCATATCAATTTGACCGGGATCGCTCTCAGCCACCTGGAAGCTGACACTGTAATCAACGCCCGTACGCTCGGATTTTAGATTCGCCATTGCGCGCGCGCGATCAAACTCGCTACGCTTCAGATCAGGGTCGCCTTCAAGTCCTTCAAAATACGGGGTAATCGCTTCGTCGCCGCTCACATTGCCTAGGTTTGCCTGCAGCGAGTGGACGTAAATAACGGTCTGCTCACGAGAATACAGTGTATTAACCAGTAAGTGGCCCTTGCGATTGGTGGCCGAATTGATGAGCAAAATCGCTTGATCGGGAGATTTAGCTACGCTGAAAATTTTATCCAGCTCTTCACTGCTCAAATAATGATTGCCCGTAACGCGCAGCTCAAAACTTCCTACTTTGCCAATGTAGGCTGACGAGGCACTGGCGTAGCCAGAAATGTAGCTCGCATTGACTAGGGTTGGTGGTACTGCGGGTGGTAAATCGATAGCCATAGTCGTGTCCTAAAAAATGTTCGGTAGTGTGTTTATCTGATTATATGGGGCGACGTGTACGCCACCCCTCACCGTTGTAAAGCCTTATTCGTCCGAGCTACTTTCCAGAAAATCCAGATATTCGCTTTCATCGAATGTATCCGAAGACGAATCGTCGGCATCCGAACCAGACGTTGAGCTTGCAGCCTCTTCTTCTGCAGGGGCGCTGTCAGAATCCTCCACTGTATCGGAGCCGATCCCCTGCAGATATTCACTGGCATCAAATTCGTCGAAGCTTGTATCGCTCTCACTACTCTCTTCAGCAGCCTGAACCTGCTCGGCAGCTTCTTCCTGAGCAGCCTCAGCCTCTTCAGCCTCGGCTTGCGCTCTTGCAGCTGCAGCACGAGCTGCTGCGCGGCTCGCCTCCTCGGCTTCACGCTGAGCTTCACGTTCCGCTATTTCAGCTTTAACCGTATTGAATGTTTCCAGGTCGAGGACGTTCAGCTCTACCCGACGGTTTTCAAAGCGCCCATCAGGGTTGTCGCTGCCATCGTCAAAATTGTTCGGGGCTACCGGCCGGCTTTCACCGAAGCCACGGAAAGCTAGCCTGTCAGCACTTACACCGTTGTCGACAAAGTAATCCTGGACCGTTTTAGCACGTGCGCGCGAAAGGCGCTCGTTGTAGGTATCAGAACCCTTGCTGTCCGTATGACCGTCTATGGCGACCAACAATTCGGGATGCTCATTCAGCACGTTGACCGCCGCATCAAGGATGGGAATGGATTCCGACCGGAGCACAGCCTGGTCGAATTCGAAATTAACACCGCGGAGAACCCAAGGGCGATCTTCGCTGAGGGTCATTTCATGACAGCCATTCATAAATACCGGCGTACCTTCGGGCGTGTCCGGGCACTCGTCTTTGTCGTCGCAAACATAGTCACCGTCGACGTCGTCACAGAAGTCAGCAGTATCTTCCAAACCCAGGCTGCCACAGGATAGCTTTCCTTCAGCACCGCGCCCGGTACAGCTTAAGTCCGGCGTCGCCGCAGTCGGGGCAGCCCCGCCAGGAAGGCCAAGCTGGGCGTGGGAAGCCAGAGGGAGTGATAGGAGCAGCATATAGCCCAATGCTGCCAAGCCACGCGTCAATGTGGTCATTCAGAATCTCCAGAAGTCGTTGGTTCTAATTATTGAGAAGCTATAATCTATTCTATGCGCTTCATTTTCCAAACAATTTACTGCAAGTGCTGCCAACTATCCAGCCCACAAAAGCCATTGTGACAACAAAATAGCGGCAACTTGTCACAGTCTGCAATGAGCGAACGCAGGAAAAGCGCACCAGCGCCGCCTGACAAAGTTGACGGGCGCAGACGATTTCTAAGGATAATTTGCAATAATGAATGGGAAAATGGGGTGGCCGACGGGGCTTGAACCCGCGACAACAGGAATCACAATCCTGGACTCTACCAACTGAGCTACGGCCACCAT
>JBFKDP010000409.1:0-3364 GCA_041619575.1 Litorivivens sp. | reverse complement strand
GGCCTACTCCACGATCGCCTGTGTTAGGGCATCTTCGTCTTTCCATGGTCGTACTTTTGCATTTCAGTGAAAGTCTCTCTCACCACGCCGAGCCATTACAGGGGCAGGTCACGGTCAATGGCTGCTCCTCTAATCGGGCAACAAAAAACCCCGCACACGGCGGGGTTTTAAAGGCTGTGATTACCGAATTGGATTGGCTGCTTTTAACGCCCTCTTTGCTTCTCTATTTGCCAATATCTGACTGAGCAGCGGCGTTCTCTATTTTTTTCTTATCATAGGGTCGCAAAAAACCTGTCGATTCTAGGTCTCTTGCTGAGCTCACGACCTTGGACACGTAATTGCCATGGTTTTTATACAGTTCATCTAGTTTTGCCTGGTCTAGCGCTACTTTTATGCCTGAGAAGTGACAGGCGGCAAATATACCGCCTGTGTTAGGGTCAGACAAAAATCGCCCATCATATCTCGCAATTGGCACATCGACCGCCACTGGGCGAATCCCGCCGAGTGGATTGCCGACGGCATCTCTTTCGAAATCAACGTAGCCGTTAACCGCATCGACTACGACAATCGGCATTTGCACACTCGCTGGAGCCGGGTTGCCTGTTCTTATCCATTCATTTAATTGGTATAACACAGCGTTGTGCACCTGATTGGAAGCGATGCCATCATTGCCCTCTGTTAGGCAGGTATCAAAGGCTAAAAAACTAATGGTTTCTTGAAAACTGTTAAAGCCAAGATATCCAACTCGAGTATAGTGATCGCGATTCACGTGTGCTCCAGCTGAATATTCATAACCCCGATAAGAATCTGAATCAGGTTGTCGCACTCTGGTGCCCCACTCAACACCGAGAAAAGGTTGCTGTGGCACGTTATTTAAATCTGGGACCGCATTGTCCATAAGGCTCCACTCAGAGTTGAGCCTTATGACTTTGGCGTTATAAAGATCCGAGCGTACTTTATTATAGTCGGGGTAAGGGGGCGTAAATATTCCTTCGCTAATGTTTAGGGGGAATGCACCCGCGATATCTGTCGGTAAAAATCCATCAATGGCGCCCTCTAGTGGTTGTACGGCGTTGATATACGTTCCAAGTACTGCTGCACCATACGAGTGGCCCGTTGCAATGACGCGTTCCACTTTTAAACCACCCATTGGGTCGACACTTCCAGGGCTCGGGTCGCGAATCTCTTTCGCAGCTTGGGTAAACATGTCATACCCGTAATCGACCACTATGCCGGGTACGTCCATGCTGGCATACCGAGTTGGATCATAGAGTTTGAGTCCGTCTACCTCTCCAGTATTCCCAGAAAGTGGTGAGACCAATGCATGTGCGTAACCACCATCGAAAATTTCATCCCTCATGAAAACAAAACCGTAGTCCTCACTGGATAAATGCGAAAATTCTAAAACCACCGTCCCATTAAATTTGTTTGGATCGGCTGGTCGTTTCACTAGCACGCGTATTTTATAAGGCTCTGCACTGCCACTCACTTTTTGAACGTTCCACATGCCATCAGCAGTTAACGGTATTGCCGAGGTGAACATCTCAGCCGTTCCTTCAATGAAAAATTCTTCTTCGACATAGTCGATTTTTATGGTTGGCTTCGATAATTGTTCATCCGATACAACCGCGACACCTTCCGAAACTACTTCGAAACGGTGCGAATTATGTGGAATTGGCAAGGGTATAAAGCCCGCGACCGGATCGTCAGCAGGGGTGCAAAGGACCCATGCTTTGCTTGGATCTTCTTGCCCTGCAGGCACGCAGGTCACGGGACCTGTCACCTTCGCCGCAGAGGCCGGGCCCGACATCAGCAACGCTGACACGGCTAGTGCAAATAGTAGGTCGGAATTCAGTCGCTTCATCATGTTTCCCCATCGAATAGTTGATTTCATTGCTTGGCCTCTTTCTCTTTAAGTAGGCTCTTGCAAAGCGTACTTTGCAATCAACATGACGCCCGCCAGCCCGGGTATGTATTGATATCAGGCTGTTAGGAGCAATCCCTGCGCGCAATATGAACCTTTCACCATCCGACAAACAGCCGATGTCCGCTCTCGGGAGTAAAACGGTGATTCAATGAGATTCTCGCAGGCAAGAAAAAGCGCGGCACATGACCGGGCTTTCGGTTTCCTGGTAGCGGGGGCAGAACTTGGTGAATCCTTGCACCAAGCAGTCTGCTTTTTTGCGATCCCAAAACATTGAATGTCCGGGCTCACCGATAGCGGTAATTTACTCGTCGCGTTTGGCCCGATCCCATGGATACTTGCCGAAGAGTGCAACGTACAAGAAGATGAAGCCCGCAAAAAAGCTCGCGAGAAGAATTACATCTGGATTGAGGCGACCTTCCTGTAAAGCGTTGAAGGCGATTGCAACGAATCCGAGTACGCCGATCACCCCGCTGATAACTCTGATGAACGGCGAAATCCTCTCTTGCTCGCTCATGGATTGATGCCTTGCTTACGATTCGCAGATTTGGGTCAGGAGGAGAAATTATAGCTCACACCTGGCGACCGTCGCCTTACGCTGCCAGAAGCTGCCGTTTCGACTACGTGCCAGCCATTCTGATCCATTTGCGACGCGCGATCGGAACCCACAAGACCGTGCACAGGTAGAACGCCGCAACGACTGCTGGAATGAGAGTCAGGCGCGATTCCGGAAACGCTACCCAAATGACCGTAACCAAGATAGTACGCGCTGCCGCATGAAGCCCGAAAACTGCTGATCCAAATGCCCAGCTCATGACGTAAAAATCGACCGAAAAGAGTATCGCCATGGCAAGCAGTTGAATATGTGGATCGTAAATCGCCGTGATGATGACAACCGGAAGCGACAGCGAAACGACGCTCATGTGGGTGTACCCAACAAGCCGCCCAAGGGGATTGTCGTTGCAGAAAGGATCTGCTTGAACCAATCTGGAGATCAGGACTGCGACGGGAAACACGCCGAAAGTTAGCGCAATCCATACAACACGGCCCGTCTCGACCGGGACGTTCAGATTAGTGATCAGGATCGCAATCCAAAGCAGCATGCCGGAGAAGAAAAAGCCGATATTCCACCCGCTCCGAATGGCGAGATCCATGCGCAGGTTCGATAAATTCAAAGTCATATTGTCCATGCAGAAACTATTGGCAAATCGGCCGACGCCGAAAAACAGGGATGCGCAGAATGCGCCGCTATGGTTTCGGATTCAATCGATCGCCGCAACACATTCAGCAAATTTCTCTGCGGGGGAATAATAACCCAACGTTTTCCTTGAGTGACCCGGTCCCTTCTGCGTGTGACGGCGTGACCGGCGTATGGCTCGCGTCTTCATGAGGTACCGCTGCAGCTCTTTCTTCAAAGCCCCGCGGGCCTGGATATACAGC
>JBFKDP010000408.1:0-3395 GCA_041619575.1 Litorivivens sp. | reverse complement strand
CTGACGCTTGCACGCTCCGCCCACCGTGATAGAACTCCGCTCAACCCGCTTTCGGGGTTTCGTTATTCAGCATACTTTCGTAACGCATCGTTATCATGTGCTGGTGGTCCGGGGTATAAGGCCTGATCCAGAATCGATTTTCCTGCAGGCCCTCGAAACAGGCATCAGCCACCTCTTCCGGCTCAGTAAGCTGGAATTCGCGGTTCGCGCCTAACGCTGCCTTTTTCAGATCTTCCATGGATGTGTAGTCCTCAACTTGCTGGCTATCTTTGAACTGGGCATGACGGTTGCGCTGGGACGCCAGAATATTCGTGTTGACTACATGAGGGCCGGGAAACAGCAAGTGGGCCGTCACCTTGTCCGACACACCGGTTAGTTGTTGATGCAACACCTCCGTCAGGCTGGTTACGGCAGCTTTCGAGGAAGCGTAAATCGGTGTGGTTGGGAAAGAGAAGCACGCGCCGTTGAACGACGTGGTATTCACGATACGCGCGCGTTCACCTGAGGCGAGCATACGCGGTGCGAATGCGCGGATACCATTGGCAATCCCCATCACGTTTACCGAATACCCCCAATCCCAATCGTTAGCCGTCAGATCCCAGAGCTTACGGTCTGCTTCCTTGACGCCTACCCCGGCGTTGTTAAACAGAATGTGAACGTTGCCAAACTGCGCGTAGGCCTCTTCTGACAAATTACTCACCGACGCCGGATCGGTTACGTCGGTAACAATGCCTATGGCATCGATACCCGCTTCCTTAAGCCTGGCGATGGCTTTGTCGAGTGCGGTCTGTTCGATGTCGGCGACAACAATATGCATACCTTCTCGGCCAAACCGCTGGCAAAGAGCAAAGCCAACGCCGCTGGCACCGCCAGTGATAACGGCGGTCTTACCGTTTAGTGATTCCATGATCGATCCTGATTCTTCCAATATTATTTTACTTACCAGGGCTTTCGCCTCTCACTGAAACTGGTGGCCCCAGATGCTCGGCGCCGTTGTTTTGGTGGGGGTGTAATTGTCCCAATCCATTTTCAGACCTTCGCAGCCATATTCCAGTGGGAACCCACCCGGCGTAAGCATATAAAACGACAGCATTCGGTCGTTGGCGTGGCGGCCCAGTGTCGAGGTAATCGGAATGTTGCGCTCTGTCACTCGCTGCAGGCACTCACCCACTTCGTCAACTGTATGCACCTCCAACATCAAGTGAATACAACCCACGGGACTCTCACCACCAAACAACGCTATGGAATGATGGCGTGGATTATTCACATGCATAAAGTGCAGTCCCATTCCTGGGTCGGCGGGGTCTTCGGTAAACTTGAAGTTCATATAGTCGGTATCAAAGAGACCAAGTACATCACGATAGAAATCGTGAGTTTCATCCAGGTTCGGTGCCGGCAGCACCGCGTGACCAAATCCGGCATCCCCATTGAAACCCGTTTCAAAGCCCGAGACCCCACAGGGAGACACAAACTTGACGTAATCCAGATCAGCGCCGTAATACAGTTCGAGCGTGTTGCCGGCAGGATCATCAAAACGTACCAACCCCATTACCGCGCGGGCGTGGCATTCCTCAAAACTGCCCGGGGTATAGTTGATGTTATTCTCATCGAGCTTAACCAGGGCGGCCTCGAAGGCGGCCTTGTCATAGAGCTCCAAACCCAGCAGCTGGAGACGATCCTGGTCACTTGGCACAATAGCAAAGCGAAAGGGCCGCTCATCTATCTTTAGATAGGTTATATTGGTATCGAGAATGCCTGTCACGTCCATCATGCCCAGTACTTCGGCGCCGTACTCAACCCACTTCTGCGGATCGGTTGATTCGATAAACACATAACCCAAGCTGCGAATATTCATGCTGCTTTTGCTCCAACCTGTTGAGTGTTGATAAAGTTAAGACATTCCTGGTTGAACAGCGCCTCATGCTCAACTTGGACCCAGTGGCCGCACTCAGATACCACCACCAGCTTCAGGTTCGCGCAGTTCTTGGCGAATGCCAGCAAACCTGTATCCGGCATCATCCGGTCATCCGTTCCCCAGAAGGCAAGTACCGGACACTGCAATTCTTTTAGTCGCTCGACCAGATAAGGTATCTGCATTGTGATCATGACGTGACCATTCATAAGCTGCATGATCTGGTAGCGTTCTTGCACCAGTTCATCGGTAGCAAACGCCGGGTTATGCAGCAGTCCAGCGGCGAACAGGTCTTTCATTTTCGCGGGCGTTACCGGCTCGCCGGAGCCGTATATTTCAAACATTTTTTGCATGCCGGGCATGGCGAAATATTCTTCCGTCTGACTCATACCACCCGGTGCGAGCACTACAAGTTTTTCAACCAGCTCCGGGTGTTCCAAGGCAAGTCCTATGGCGACTGCACCGCCGAGCGAGTTGCCCACTACCGTACATTTCTTCACGCCGGCAACATCCAACGCTTGCTTTACGCATTCCACAAAAAACGACAATGGATGCTCCACGTCATTGGGCTTATCGGAGAATCCAAAGCCAACCAAGTCGGGAACGATGCAGCGGTAGCCCTGCTCTACCAAGAACGTATAGTTCCCCTTAAAGTTGCTATGCCCACTGGCGCCCGGGCCCGATCCGTGGAGAAAAACTACGACGTCGCCCTCTCCGCGATCAAGGTAGTGAATTCGGTAGCCATTGGGGCACAGGGCATAGTTTTCTTCAGGCAAAACGCCATTCAGATTCATTATCATTTCCTCTTATTGATTGCTCGATTACCGGGTGATTACAAACCCAGCTCTGTACTGTCATGACCAAACAGCACACCACCGAGATTGACTTCGAAGGGATCGGACACATTCGCTATATGGGCTTGGCTGGCGAGCATGTCCAAGTGTCGCGCAAGAAGCTGACTGTTATTTCGGATAGCGCCAGAACCAGCCGCTTTGAGCAACTTAGACGACATAGCGATACAGCGATCAGCAACCACCGAGGTTTCATAGCGGAAGCGTGCGCGCTCGGCCATATCGAGCTCCACCCCGGCTCTCGCCGAATCGAGCATCTTGTCAAAATTGGCGTACATCACCAGCTTGAGAGTTTCAATTTCAGATTTGACCTGGGCAGCGATACGACGCGCCGTCGGATCTTCATGCATCATCACAGTGCCGGCGATGCGAAATTGCGCAATCTGAATATACTCGGCCAACGCGCCTTCCAGCGCACCCAAGGTTGCGGTACACACTGCGCGAGAAAACACCTGCATAAACGGCAGACGGTAGCTCGCTGGCTTACTTTTCAGGCGATCACTGGTTACGTCTTCCATCATGAAGTGCGTGCGATATTCCGGAACGATTGCGCCCTCAACCACGATGTCATGGCTACCTGTTGCCCTCAGACCCACCACATCCCAATTTTTGACAATCTCATAATCTTTTTT
>JBFKDP010000407.1:0-3405 GCA_041619575.1 Litorivivens sp. | reverse complement strand
GGCTTTGGGCGCGTGAAGAATCACCTTGCGTGGCTGCCCCTGCCAGGGAATCTCGGCGAGGGTGAGTTGTTGAGAGGCTGTGTAGTCCCAGTTGTCGGCCGGCACTTCCTGATAGTGCCAGATATACTCGCCGGTATCGGGGTTGAGGGCGACGACGGAACTCAGGTAGAGATTATCGCCCCCACCCGGGCTGCGAATCCGCCGGTTGTGGGGTGCGCCGTTACCCACGCCAATGTACAGCTGATCAAACTCCGGGTCGTAGACGATGGCGTCCCAGGCGGTGCCGCCCCCGCCGTATTGCCACCACTGGCCATTCCAGGTTTCTGCAGCCCGCGCCATGGCGTCGTTTTCAAAGCCGTCTGCGGGGTTGCCGGGAATGGTGTAGAAGCGCCAGACCATGGCACCGGTGTCGGCGTCGTAGGCGCTTACGTAGCCGCGGGTACCAAATTCCGAGCCCCCATTGCCGATATAGACTTTGCCTTTGGCGACTCGCGGGGCCCCTGTAATGGAGTAGAACTGATCGGGGTCGGTGGTCTGGGTTGACCAGATTGGCTGGCCGCTGGCCTGATCGATGGCGATAAGACGCCCGTCGATGGTGCCGAGAAAGAGTTTGTTTTCCCAGGCGGCCAAACCACGGTTGACCACACCACAGCAGGCGCTGATGCTTTTCTCCCGGGGTACCTGGGGATCGAACTTCCAGATCAGTTCGCCGGTGGCGGCATTGATCGCATAGGCGGTGCTCCAGGCGCCTGTAAAATACATGACGCCATCAATCACAAGGGGTGTCGTTTCCAGGCCCAAGTGGGTGTCGGTCTCAAAATACCAGGCCAGTCCGAGCTGATCGGCGTTGCCGGTGTCGACTAGGTCGAGTGGTGAAAAGCGCTGCTCATTGTAGTCGCGGCCATGGCTAAGCCAGTTGTCGGCATCGGCGCGAAGCAATCGTTCCTGTGTGACGGGCCCAGCAAGGCTGAATGAGGTGAAGCACAGACCGATATACAGCGCTGTCACAGAGAGAATGTATGGCATGGGAACTCGTAGTGTCATCAAGATGCAGCTCATTTAGGCAATTGCGTTAGCCAGGGCAAGGGCTGCTCGTGCTGTCAGTCGGCGCCAATACGGCCTGCCTTGGCCCTGAGATGAAGTTGGCATGTATAATATCGCTCCATTTTGTAAGTGTGCCTTACAGAGCGTTAACAGAGGCTATATGCAAGTACAGCAAACTATCGAAAGCAAATTGCGCGAAGCGCTGGCGCCGCAGGAGCTGGATGTGGTGAACGAGAGTCATATGCACTCGGTGCCACCGAATTCCGAAACCCATTTCAAGGTGGTGGCAGTCGCTGAAACCTTTGAGGGTATGCGCAAAGTGGCGCGGCACCAAAAGATCTATGGTGTCTTGAAAGACGAACTTGCCGGTCCCGTGCATGCGCTGGCTCTTCATACCTACACGCCACAGGAGTGGCAAGAGCGCCAGGCACAGGCGCCGGCCTCTCCGGACTGTCTCGGCGGTAGTAAAAAAGAAGGATCCAGCTAAGTGTCAGACATTGTTGTCGCGGCGTTGTACCGCTTTGTCACCCTGGACGACTTCCATGAGTTGCGCGAACCTCTGTTGCAATTTTGCCTGGACCGGAACGTGCGCGGCACGCTCTTACTTGCGCATGAAGGTATTAACGGCACTATTGCAGGCACACGCAGCGCTATCGATGAGGTGCTGGCCTACCTTCGCGCTGATCCGCGACTGATTGCCCTGGAGGCCAAGGAATCTCTTGATAGGGAGCAACCGTTTTACCGCATGAAGGTAAAACTCAAAAAAGAAATTGTGACCATGGGGGTAGAGGGTATTGATCCCAACGCGGTGGTCGGCACCTACGTAAAGCCCGCGGACTGGAACCAGCTAATTTCTGACCCCGACGTTCTGCTGATCGATACCCGCAATGACTACGAGGTCGAAATTGGCACCTTTAAAGGCGCGGTTGACCCCCATACCAAGACTTTTCGCGAGTTTCCTGACTACGTTGCTCAGCATGTTGACCCGAGCAAGCACAAAAAAGTGGCGATGTTTTGCACGGGAGGCATTCGCTGCGAGAAAGCGTCCTCCTATATGAAACAGCAGGGCTTTGAAGAGGTCTATCACCTGGAAGGCGGTATCCTTAAATACCTGGAGGAAACCCCGGCAGAGCAGAGCTTGTGGCAGGGGGAATGTTTTGTTTTTGACAATCGAGTGACCGTCAAACACGATCTGTCTGCGGGAAGTTTTGATCAGTGTCATGGTTGTCGGCGTCCCATCAGTGAGAAGGACAAGCAAAGCGAGAACTATGAAAAGGGTGTTGCCTGTCCCTACTGTTTTGATGAACTCACCGATGATCAGAAGGCCCGTTTTCGCGAGCGGCAAAAGCAGGTGGAGCTGGCGAAAAAACGTGAGGAGGCCCACATTGGCGCACCACCACCCGAGCGACAGCTGCGGGGCAAAACGTAAATCTCAGCGGTTTCGGATTACAATGATGATTGGCTACCGCCGCGTTTTTGTTTGATTGTTGATAGCCTTGTCATGCAAAGGTGCTAGCGTGGTAAAGGGGTTAGTTGGTATAGCTGCTAGCGGGCGCCGCTCTGGGCAATCACACTATTTCTGTTGGTTTCCTCTGTTTTCGGTGAATGTTGCTCTGGGCTATATAACACTGCGGCGTTGCGGCCCGCGGTCTTGGCGGAATACAGGGCCAAGTCCGCTGCGTGGAGTATTGTCGTGCCCGTAGCAGATTCTTGTGGAATGCCTATATAGACGCCGATGCTGAGTGTCACGATGCCGCCGCAGGGAGAGTTTTCGTTGACGATAGCCAGCTGCTCGACACGTCGACGCAGTATTTCAAAGTGCGCAAATGTGCTCTCTCTATCTTTCGCACAGGAAGACACCACCACAAACTCGTCACCACCGTAGCGCGCGGTGATATCTTCAAGCCGCAGAAAGGTCTTTGAGAGTTCGCTGGCGACTATTTTGAGGACCTTGTCGCCCGCAATATGGCCGTAGCTGTCGTTGTACTGTTTGTAGAAATCAATGTCGATAAACGCCAGGCATACCGGGAGTTGGTGTCGGGCGTGAAAACCACACAAACGCTCGAGCTGACCGTCGAAAAAACGACGGTTATACAGTGACGTTAACTGATCATGTGTCGCCAGGCTTTCCAGTTCAGCATTGCGGCTGGTCAGGTGGCGGTTGGATTGTTTCAGTTTCCGCACGGTTTTCCGTGACTGGGTTATGTCGCGACTTCTGAAAACAACGTAATCGTTAACGCCATCGGGTTTGGTCGCGAAGCTGACGCTAACCAAGCAGAAACAGTGAGCCCCGTCTTTTCGTAGACAGCGCATTTCCTCCGTAATCGGTTTTTGACCTCGAATGGCGTTGACGATTTTCAG
>JBFKDP010000406.1:0-3432 GCA_041619575.1 Litorivivens sp. | reverse complement strand
TTCATGATAATGCAGTAACATTTTATCGTCTGTGAGCCATCGATCGGCTTCCAGTTAGCGGACCCTCAAATTCAAGAGATAAGTTTCGACTTACGGCCAGTTTCGGACACTCACTTTAACTTCAAAAATAATTAAAACTTAGTATGTGATAGTATTTCCAGACCAAAGTGCTAACTGGGATTAAAACATCAGCACCTGACCAGACCGGCTTTGTCTAGGCCCTCTATCAGACGGTCAACCGAAAGCTGATCTTTGAAATGCAGACGCATACCCCAGTAATCACGCCATTCCGCAATATTCATGGGGCACTTATCACTTAATGCGGCAAATTCCCTGGCAGCCCGCATTGCATCCTCGAGGCGTCCGATCTGTGCGTAGCATGCGGCCAGGCATGCGTAGTTTTCGGATTCCGGTGTATCCATCTGACAGATAGTGACGATCGCTTCCTCGTAAAGCCCCGTCAGATACTCGGTAAATCCCAGAGACCACAAACAGGCATCAGGCAGTAACGGATTGCGGCGTAAAGACTCTTTGGCCAGTTCTGCGCTGGCCTCCAGATCCCCGGCACAGACTGAAAACATGCATCCATAACAGTAAGTCAGGTAATGGTTTGGATTTAGCTCGATTGCAGTTTCAAGGTGGCTTCTGGCAATCTCGAAATCTGATTTGACATGCCAGTAGGCGAATAACAGGACCAGGTGCGCATTACTGTCATAGGCATCCAGCGCAATCGCCTTGCGGGCAAGTTCGAACGCTTTCAAACCGGTCGCTTCGAGACTATTCGACCATCTGTGGATATATTCTTCAATATAGGTGGCCGCGAGGCCCGAGTAAGCGGCCGCGTACTTGGAATCTATCTGGATAGCCTGTTCGAACATTTTGCGTGCATTTTTTACATCCTCTTCCGAACCGTGCCAATCCTTAAAAAAATGTCTGCCGCGCAGCACGCATTCATAGGCAGAGAGCGCGTCTGTATTTTTATGTGCAGAACGTTCACGATCGGAATGTTCGATCCTGCCGACGAGCATGGTAACAACTCTCTGGGCCACTTCGTCCTGTACTTTGAAAATATCGTCTAGTACGTGGTCGTATTGCTCTGACCAAACTTGATGTCCCGAGTCTCCCGCTACGAGACTAGCAGAAATCCTTACACGGTCTTTTGCCCTGCGCACACTGCCGCAAAGAACATAAATTACCCCCAGTGTGCTCGCCGCTTCACAGGCATCCATTTTCTGCTTGCTAACCAGGTCAGACGAGCCGCGAGCCGCGACTATGATTTCACGAAACCGTGAGAGGCTTGTCATTATTTCCTCGGTAATCCCTTCGACAAAGTATTCGCTATCAGCCTCCTCGCACAGGTTGACGAAGGGCAGTACCGCGATAGAAGGCCTGTCAGGTGGTGTAGTCACAGGGTTTACGGTATCAATCTGATTTCGCGACAGCACCGATATTAGCGCTGGTTTACTCTTCACTTCGAGCTTGCGGTAAATCGATGCGATGTGGGAGCGCACGGTAGCGGGAGCGATACATAAAGCTTCGGCGACTTGCCTGTAAGTATCCCCACTGGCATAGCGCTCGGCCACCATATGCTCTCGGGCAGACAATTTACCTATGGAATTAACCATCGGGCTTCCACTAAGACATTGCCGCGCATTATAGAGCATTTGTACCAGCGATTTAGTGCATTTGCTCGATAGCGTTCAAACCCCGAGTGAATACACTTTTTATCTAACCCTGACTGATGGAGAAAAAAATGAACGACAGGTCCGATACCCCGAATTGGCACATCACTGGTGATTGGTTCGACAACTGCAGTTGCGCCGTCGCCTGTCCCTGCACATTTGCTCAGGCCCCGGACAACAATTTTTGTGAACACGTTCTTTTCTGGCACATCCGGGAAGGCCATTTTGGTGATGTAGATCTCAGTGACCTCTGTATTTCATTGGTCGGAAGTTTTGAGGGAAACCTTTGGGACTACGATGCGAAGGGCCGTTCCGGCATGATTATCGACGATCGAGCCAGCGATGCTCAGGCGGACGCGATTTCAAAAATTTTCAGTGGTGAAGTCGGCGGTTGGTGGGCAGAGATGGGAAAGTGTTTTTCGCGGGGCGCGGAATTTCTTGGTGCCGAACGGGCCACATTTTCTTTTGAGGTCGCACCCGATCAATCCCGGTGGGGCGTTGACATTCCGGGCAAAGTCAAAGCGTGGGCCAAAGCCCTGTCCGGACCGACAAGTACACCCGGCGAACCTCCCAGAATGACCAGCGCGCCAGGTGCCGAGGTAGGGCCCGGTCAAATTTTCACCTGGGGAAAGTCGACGGTTTGTGACGTCGATGCATTCGGGCTCAACTTCTCATGGACCGTTAGTTCCGCGAAGCACGCTCCGTTTGACTGGAGTGGACAGTAGTTTCGGTCAATGGAACATCCTCGAACACTCCGGCGCAGCCGTCATCTGTACCCGAGGTAGTCCTGTGACGGACGAGCTGAGCGCCCTGGAACGCCTTCTTCGACGCGACCGACAGATTGTTGCTGTCTCCCTGGTATTTGTCGTCTCGCTCGCCTGGATTTATACGATCGCCGGAGCCGGATTGGGCATGAGCACATTCGAAATGTCGCGCATGCCGTGGGCGGATATGGACGGGCAATCAATGGACATGGTCATGTCCGGGACGAACTCCATTCTGGTTTTGTTCGTCATGTGGTGGGTTATGATGGTGGCAATGATGCTGCCCAGCGCTGCTCCGACCATCCTGTTGACTGCCGCGCTTAACCGACGATCGACATCGGATCACCCCCCTTTTGGAGCCGCGGCCTTCTTTGCCTTGGGATACTTGCTCGCCTGGCTATTTTTCAGCCTCGTGGCCGCGGTCGCGCAGTGGCTGCTTGAGAGCGTTGGATTGTTGTCATCCATGATGAACAGTAGGAGCAATTACCTGACAGCAGGATTACTGCTTGCAGCAGGCATTTGGCAGTTTTCCCCAATCAAACAGGCATGTCTCCTCCATTGTCGCTCTCCCGTCGAGTTTATTACCCGACAGCGACGTCCAGGGAATCGGGGGGCCCTGCTAATGGGATTTCATCATGGAACCTATTGCCTCGGCTGCTGCTGGTTCCTGATGACGTTGTTGTTCGTGGGTGGGGTTATGAATCTTTACTGGATTGCCGGGCTTGCGTTGTTCGTTTTGGTAGAGAAATTATTCGCTAAAGGAGTGTGGTTTGGTCATGTTGCCGGGGCAGGGTTATTCATCGCAGGGTCTGTGTTACTGGCCTTCTAAACCGGGCTGTTTCTCTAACTGAATGTCTCAATTGGGTGGTGACCTCAACCGGTTGACGCAACACATGCATTAAATCTCTCTGCCGGTGTCTCGAACCCTAATGTTTTACGAGGACGCTCATTGAGTTGACGAGCAATGGCGTTGAGTCTGGCCTGAG
>JBFKDP010000405.1:0-3434 GCA_041619575.1 Litorivivens sp. | reverse complement strand
TCCAGCGGCGATTACGACTATCTGGCTTATCAGACAGACAACCAGTATGTGGTCAGCGTTAAGCCTTTGACTCAAGCTGAAGTTGAAGAGCGCCGCAAGGAATTTGCCTATGTCGGTGAGAAGCTGTCACTGAACTTTCAGGATATTGAAGTCCGTGCGGTACTGCAGTTGATTGCAGACTTTACCGAGCTTAATTTGGTTGCCAGTGATACGGTCAGTGGCAGCATTACCCTTCGACTCAAAAACGTACCTTGGGATCAGGCGCTTGAACTGGTACTGAAGACGAAAGGTCTGGATAAGCGTCTGGTGGGCAATGTGTTGATGGTTGCTCCTGCGGCGGAAATTGCCGAGCGCGAGCGCCAGGAAATTGAGGCGCAGAAGCAGGTTGCCGAGCTGGCGCCTCTGCGCAGTGAGTTTATTCGTGTTCGCTACGCCGATGCTGCGGACTTGATGACGTTGTTTGAGCGTCGAACCAGTGATCGTCGCAGTGGTGAAGATGAAGGCGAAGACATTCTGAGTGAGCGCGGCCGTGTGGTGCTGGAGTCGCGCACTAATTCATTACTGATTACAGAAACCTCGGCCAAGCTTGAAGAAATCCGTCGCTTGATCAAGCAGATTGACGTGCCCATACGGCAGGTACAGATTGAGGCGCGTATCGTGCGGGCTAATTCAGACTTTGACCAAAGTCTGGGTGTGCGCTGGGGTGGTGCCTATACCAAGGTCGGTTCAGATAGCATTACATCGGCGAATGCCACCATTGAGGATAATAACCAGACGACTACCAACCTGATTGATGCGGCGAATAATGGCGATCCATCCTTTGAGGTGGTTCCCGGCATGATTTCCGACTTGGGTGTGGCAGGTGCTGCCGGATCGTTTGCGCTGGGCTATATCGGATCCGATGTCTTCCTGAACCTGGAGTTGTCAGCACTGGAGTCGAAAGGTCGCGGCGAAATCGTCTCGCAGCCCAAGGTGATCACCGGCGATAAAGAACCGGCAATTATTAAAGCGGGTACCGAAATTCCCTATCCTGAGTCTTCGACCAACGGCGAGACCACGATCACCTTTAAAGAGGCGGTGTTGAGTCTCGATGTAACACCGATTATTACACCGGACGATCGCATCCTGCTTGACCTATTGATCAATCAGGACACGGTCGGCCAGCTGGTAATTGCGACGGGACTGGGTGGCCAGATTCCGACTATTGATACCACCGAGCTGAAAACCAAAGTGCTGGTGGGGAATGGTGAAACGGTTGTTCTCGGCGGTGTCTACGAGACAGTCGATGTGGAATCGACTACCAAGGTGCCCTTCTTTGGCGACCTGCCCTATATTGGCCGATTGTTCCGCCGTACCACGGTGGAAAAAGACAAATCTGAGCTGCTGATTTTCATTACCCCCCGTATTCTGGCGGATACGCTCGTCGAATAAAGCTATGACACATCAACTTGTGTTTCTTGTCGGCCCCATGGGGGCCGGTAAGAGCACGATCGGACGACTTCTGGCGCAAGAACTGGGGCTTGAATTTCGCGATGCGGATCGCGAAATTGAAGAGCGCAGTGGCGTGGATATTCCTTGGATTTTTGATAAAGAGGGTGAGCCCGGCTTTCGGGAGCGCGAGACCGCGATGCTGGATGAGCTGTCGCAGATGTCTGGTGTGTTGGTATCGACAGGTGGCGGTGTTGTCGGTCGGCCTGAAAATTTCGCCTTGATGCAACGCGGTACGGTCGTCTACCTCCATGCCTCGGTTAATGAGCAGGTGCGTCGCACGGCGAAAGACAAGAAGAGGCCGCTGCTACAAAATGCCAACCCACGCAAAGTGCTAAAAGAGCTTATGGAGAAGCGCGACCCCCTTTATCGCGAGCTGGCGGACATTATTGTCGATACCGATGGTCGCAGCCCCCGTACCGTGGTCAACGAGCTGAAACGCCAGTTGGGCGACAACGCTTAAGCACTGTAGATTCACAGAACCCGCCTGCAAGCGCTACAATAGGCGCTTTTCTCAGGCAGATTATTCCCGATGCGCTCACTTTCGCTCGATCTTGGCGATCGCAGCTACCCTATTTCCATAGCACCTGGCTTGATAGAGTCGGGTGACTGGCCGGCCTATATTGATGGTAAGCAGGTCTGTATTGTTAGCAATGAAACGATTGCACCGCTCTATCTTGAAAAGGTGCTGGCGCGTCTCGATGCCTATCAAGTGTCGGTTGTCACTCTGCCTGACGGCGAGCAATACAAAACGCTGGAGTGTCTGAACAGCGTGTTTGATACCCTCCTGACAGAGGGGCATAACCGCACCACAACCCTGCTTGCGCTTGGTGGTGGTGTGGTGGGGGACATGACGGGCTTTGCAGCGGCCTGCTACCAGCGTGGTGTCGCCTTTATTCAGATGCCAACCACTTTGCTGTCGATGGTGGATTCCTCTGTCGGTGGCAAGACCGGTGTTAATCACGCGCTGGGCAAAAACATGATTGGGGCATTTTATCAGCCCCGGTGTGTTGTGATAGACACGGCGACCCTGCTAACGCTGCCCGAACGTGAGTTTGCGGCGGGCGTGGCAGAAGTCATTAAATATGGCCTTGTCGCAGACCGAGCCTTCTATGATTGGCTCAAAAGCTGCTGGCAGTCTTTGCTGGCGCGCGATGAGGACACGCTTGCGGAGGCGATATTGCGCTCCTGTGAGAATAAGGCCAGGGTTGTCGCCGAAGATGAGCGGGAATCGGGTCGTCGAGCGATACTGAATTTTGGTCATACCTTCGGTCACGCCATTGAAACTGCGAGTGGCTACGGTAACTGGCTCCACGGTGAGGCGGTAGCCGCCGGCATGGTAATAGCTGCGCAGCTCTCTGCCGACCTGGGTTGGCTGACTGGCGCGGATGTTGCAGAGCTCAAAGACTTGCTTGCACAAGCCGGACTCCCGGTGGCGCCGCCGCCAAACATGACTCCGGATGGTTTTCTCACTCTGATGGCTCGCGACAAAAAGGTACTCGATGGCAGCTTGCGGTTGGTGTTGCTAAAGGCCATCGGCGACGCGGTGGTGACCGCAGAGGCTGGCAAGGATAGTATTTGTGAGGCAATTGCTGCTTGCAGGACCTGAGTCGCGTTCTGGATGACTGGCTTTAACCTGTTGATTTTACATGTGAAATAACCGTTTTTCTGACTTATAGTGTGAATTTCGGTAGCAGATTTGTGGCGTCTGCGGCTTGCGTGTAGAATGTCTCTCCTTTTTTCCGGTGAATACAGTCACCGGTTCGCGATTACAATAGCTATCTTTCTGATTTTCTGAGTTTTTTTGCGAGAGTCGATTTATGAGTACAGGCCTGTACAGACCTGAAGACGTGCGTGACAACTGTGGCTTCGGCCTGATTGCCCATATGCAGGGCGATGCGAGCCACAAATTGTTGCAGACCGCCATCGAGTCCCTGACGTGCATG
>JBFKDP010000404.1:0-3455 GCA_041619575.1 Litorivivens sp. | reverse complement strand
GTTAGTCATAAGCTTCGCCCTCGACTTCTGTATACAAGCAATGAGACTCCTTGGGCGCGAGGCTGATCCGGTTGTGGTCGGCGTTGGCCGTTTCGACGCAGACCATCTGTCGGTAGGCGCCTTCGAGCATATCCCCGAGGGCTGCCGATTTATCAATCCAGGGGTTCCAGACGACCGTGGAGTCGCTGCCCGTCTTTCGTATGATGATGCGACGCTTGTGCCCAGGATCTTCAATCACTACCGTGGCCGCGGTATCGTGGTAGACGCGATCAAGCTCGCCGTGAAAGCGGATAGGCCCGCATTGCCTGCTGATACGGTGAGCATTGACCGCATCGCGAAAGCAGGTGTCTTCCAGGCCGCTAATATGGATTGCCTCGATATCCGAGATGGCAAAGTAGGTGTGGAGCGCAGCGCTGAGGGTTGTTGGTGTATCGCCAAGATTGTGACTGGTCAGCGCCAGCTGCAGCGTTGTGCCTATCGAGACTTCGAGGTTCAGTGCAAAGGGCTGCGGCCAGGCCTGAGCGGATTGTACTGAAGGTGGCAAGGATAGCTGCAATCGTGTGCGCTCGCTGTCCTCTCGAATGGCGTCCAGTTGCCAGACGCAGTGCCGGGCAAAGCCATGAGCGCTTTTGCTCGCATCGTTCGGGTGCGGTCCAAACCAGGGCCAGCACAGAGGAATGCCGCCGCGAATGGATCGCCCCTGATGATAGTGGGCCGCGGGGCTCAGCCACAAAAGCTCGTCCTGGCTGCCTGCGCGATAGCTCAATACCTGGGCGCCGTAGAGTGACAGGCGGGCGGAGCCCCGGCTATTTTGGACAGTGAGCACCTGCAGGCCGGGGGCGTTTTCATGCACAGATACCTGTTTGCAGGCAGCGACCAGCGCTTGAACTTCGGAGGGAGATTGCGGGTGCACGAGTTTGCCTTGGTGTGTAGTGAGCCTGGAAGGCGATTGTGGCAGATTCCCGCTGAAGCGGGAATCTGTGTGCGGGCGCTGGAAGCGTTTAAAAGTGTTTGCGAACCTCAATGCCGAAGCGGCGAGGGTCGCCATAGGTCTGGAAGAAGGTGGCGACAGAGTCGGCCACGGCCGCTACGCCAATATCGTAGCGCTCATCGAGCGCATTTTTCACGTAGCCGGCAACGGTGGTGTCACCACGGTTGTTCTGCCAGATAAGCCGTATATCAACCACGCTGTAGGCTTCCTGTCCGGCATCTTCAAGATTTTCTTCGTAGATAGTGTGAGCGCCGTCATCCAGACCGTAGTAGATATCGCTCTTGTAGCTGTAGTCCAAGCGCGGGGTAAATATGCCAATGTCGGTCTCCATCGCGTACTGGATACCAAAGGCAAAAGTGGTCTCTGGCGAAACCGGGAAGGTCTCGTCGCTGCGATCAATCGTGACTTGGCTGCCCAGCGCCGCCTGCAGCAGATCGTTGTCAGTGAAGTCACTGAAACTATAGTCATTGTGACTGGCGGACAGATTGATCATGACACTGGGTGCGGGTATCCAGTTCAGTTCGAGCTCTGCACCCTTGATCCTGGAGCTACCCGCATTCTGGTAAATCACCACCAGGTTGTTGTTGGAATCGGCGTCCACCTGAATAAGCTGCTGGTTGTCGAAGTCCATATCGTAGAAGGCCATGTTAAAGCGCATGGAGCGACTGAAGGCTTCTAACTTGAAGCCGAGCTCGCGGTTTTCTACTTCTTCGGGCTCAACCTGCTGCAAGCCATCGACGCCCTTGGGCTCAAAGAAACCGGATTTAAAACCACTGCTCCAGGTACCGTAGACCATCAGGCTGTCCCAGTGCTTGGGCAGTGACTCTTCAGAAAACTGATAGGACAGGGAGGCCATCGGAGTGGTTTTCTTGAAGGTGCTGTCCTTTTCATCATTGCGAAAGGGCTCGGCTGCGTAGGGGAAGTCGTTAAGGCCGTCACCGTCCACGTCCGGGAAAAAGCTCATGGCAACGCCAACCGGGTCTTGCGCCCAGACACCATTGAAGACATAAAAACCACTGCCGCCAACAAAGTCTGGGGTAAAGCGTCCTGTCTGCAGCAGTCGCTGACCGACGGCGTTGCGATCTGTCCCGCGCACCTCAAGATCGGATTGACGGCGTTCTGCGGTGTAGCGAATGCCCAGCGTCAGTTCTAGCTGCTTGGTAATATCCCACGAGCCCTGGAAGAAGTAGGCCTTGGTAAAGTTGCGCAGACCGAAATCCGAATCCAGTCTCGGGTCGACCAGAATCCCGATAAGCGGAACCGTGCCGCCGGGAGTGGGCTGCGGCGGCCGTTGTCCGCCCAGCACAAAAGGAACGGTGGCGGCATCAAGGCCATTGAGGGAATTGATTAGGGTAAAAATTTCGGTGTTGGTTTCTTCCATAAAGAAGGCACCGCCGGTATATGTAAGAGCGCCGTCAAAGAGTGAGCCGTTTAACTGGACTTCGAAGCTGTAGGACTCACGCTCTCCGTCACCGGTCGTAAAGGACTCGTTGAAGTTTCCGGGGCCGCCATCCTGGTCCGAACTGATAAGTGGGCCTTTGGTCTCGTCACGAGCGCCAACAACCATTTTCATCGACAGATTGTCTGCCAGCTCCCAATCCAGTGTCGCCGCCGCCAGGTAGGTGTCCAGCTTGCGGTCCATCATGTTGTTGGGGCCCATATTGCTTTTCAGGTCACCCAAGCGTTCGCGAGAGTTGCTGCGGCAGTTTTCCTCATAGGCCGTGGGGTTGCTGGGGTCAGTGTCGCCCGGCCACATGAGATACAGGCCGCGCACCAGCACCGCGTCATCGCCATTGATCGAGGTACAGTAGGAACCGGGTAAACGCTCATCAATTTTGCCGTAGTAAAACAGCGTGTCGAGCAGAGCAGTGGAACTGATTTCCCAGCGCAATTGGCCCATCGCTGAGATTCTGCCCTTGGATGTATTGGTCTCTCCCTGCGAATCATCTTCAAAGAAGCCGTCATCTTTCAGGTAGTTAAACGCAACGCGGCCAAAGAGGTTGTCGGTGATCGGGGTGTTGTAGGCACCGCGGAACTGGTGGCGGCCGTAATTGCCCAGCGAGCCGAATACGTAGCCTTCAGTATCCGCCTTCGGTTTTTCGAGGGTGAGCACCATGGCGCCGCCGGTGGTGTTTTTGCCAAATAGTGTTCCCTGCGGGCCGCGCAGCACCTGAATATTTTCGACATCGACCGTGTCCATCAAGTGTCCGTCGGCGCGCGGTAGAAAGATGTTATCGAGATAAACCCCAACAGTGGGGTCGACCCGGGCGAAGGCTGAACGCTGGCCAATACCGCGGATGTAAATCAGATTGGATACACTTTCGGTGATCTCAACACTGGGGATACTCTTGGTCAACTCGCCGATATTGACGATGCCGCGCTCTTGCAGATCGGCGCCGCTTAGCGCGGTCACCGCGATCGGTGTTTCTTGCAGCGATTCCCGTCGGCGGCGGGCAGTGACAAG
>JBFKDP010000403.1:0-3466 GCA_041619575.1 Litorivivens sp. | reverse complement strand
ATGAAGATATCACTCTTGTAACTTACGTCGATGCGCGGCACAAAAATACCGACCGAAGACGGGAAAGCAACTTGGATGCCGAGTGATATCATATCCTCGGGCGACACAGGAAAGGCTTCATCACTGCGATCAATAATTTCGTTACGCCCCAGCACCGCCGCCATCAGATCGCGGTCACTAAATTCCTGAAAACCATAATTGTTATGACTTGCCGCGAGGTTCACTACAGTTCCAGGTAACGGCATCCAGAGTAGCTCCAGCTCTATACCCTCTATCTTTGACTTCCCCGCATTGTCGAACACTACGGCCAGATTACCTTGTGAGTCGGTATCCACCTGAATCAGTTGCATGTTGGTGAAATCCATGCTGTAAAGCGCCCCGTTAAAACGCAAAGACCGTTCAAAGGCTTCCAGCTTAAAACCCAGCTCCATATTGATGACTTCCTCTGGCTCTACCAACTGCAACCCATCCACGAACCGGGGCTCGAAGAAGCCTGATTTGAAACCTTCGCTATAAACGCCATATACCATCGCGCTGCTTAATACAGAGCCTTCCAACCAAATTTCGGGAACACTATAAGCCAACGATGTCATTGGTGTTACTTTCTCAAATGTGCGCTTTTTACGATCAACTATCGATGGAGCTCTAAGCATTGGAAAGTCTGTCACGCCGTCACCATCAGCATCCGGAAACATCGCCGACGCGATGCCTACAGGATCTACAGACCAGGGACAAACACTCGGGTTCAGCGTGTTGTAAGCGAAAAGAAAATCTGTCGTATGCCCGGTAATAGGCCCCGAGTTCGGAGGCAGGAAACAAGGGTGCTCAGCAATGCGAGCGTTAATTGCATCAGAATCAGATTGATATACCTCCAAATCTGACTCGCGCGTTTCCCCTGTCCAACGTAGTCCGACTGTCCATTCGAGCTGCTGGGTTAGATCGTAGGAAAGCTGCATGTAAGCAGCTATTGTTTGTGTATTCAGATCGAAATTAGAAAGATTGATATTAGTATTCAGCACACCAACAAGAGGAGTTGTCCCCCCGGCTGTCGGTTTGGTAGGGGTTTGCCCACTGAGAATTTGGGAGCCGGTCACAGCATCCACACCAGCAATACCCGTTAGTAAGAGGAACGGCTCGTAGTTATGCTCTCTCAGATAAAAAAGGCCGCCGCTGTAACACAATCGCTCATCTAGAAAACTACCCGTCATCTGTAACTCTGCGCTACCATACTTACTGTCAGTACCCCGGGGGTTTGAAGCCTCTTGAAAGTCGCCTGCACCCCCATCCTGATCAGTATTGATAAGCGGCCCCTTGTTCGACAAACGTGCACCGATTACAGCTTTCAGCGTATGGTGCTCTGAATATTCCCACTGGAAGGTAGCGCCCAGCAGGCTTGCATCAACATCTCGGTCCAATAGCTCGGGGCCCATTTGGGTTTTAAAATGACCCAACCTCTCCACCGAGTTAGCCTCACAGTTTTCTCTATAGGCGCGAAGATTTCCCGGGTCCGTATCTCCAGGCCACGCCACGTAAAGCCCATTCAGGAACAAGGCGTCGTCATTACTAACTCGACAGTTTTCTCCCGCATATCGCTCGCGCGTTCGCCCGTGAAACATTAGCGTATCCAATGAATAATTTTCATGCGGTTCCCAGCGGGTCTGTATCACAACCGATTGACGATTGATTGATGCAGTGTCCTCACCATTAATCTCTTCATAATAACTATCTCGGTAACGCGCATTCATGGCAATGCGAGCAGCGAAGTGATCCGTCAAAGGCAGATTGACCCCTACACGCAGCGAACGCTGTTCTAAATTACCAACATCAGCTTCGATATACCCTGCTATATAATCGGTGTGCGGTTTCTCCAAAGACATAACAATGGCGCCACCAGTGGTGTTCTTTCCAAACAAAGTGCCTTGTGGCCCCCTGAGAACCTGCAAACTTCTAATATCGATCGTATCCAAAATCATGCCGTCTGAACGTGGTATAAACAGATCATCCAGGTACATACCAACGGTTGGGTCTACCCGCACAAACCCTGTTCGTTCACCAACACCTCGGATGTAAAACTGATGGAAGTTAATTTCTAGGCTTGGCACGCTTTTGGCGAGGTCAGCAATCGCGACAATTCCTTTTTCACGAAGATCGTCTCCGGTCATCGCTGTGACCGCAATAGGCGTGTCCTGAATACTCTCTTCATATTTTCGAGCACTGACAAACACCTCCTCCAGAATAGCTTTAGGTTTCGAAGTACCTTGCTGCGCATGGGTCTGCACGGCACCGCATATCAAAGCCACAGCAAACCCAGACTGAAGAAGCGCTTGCACGTTTAAGCGTCTGAACATAGAGGTCACCAAACCTGTATTGTTATTCTGATTACGTCGCAGAACCGACGCGTAAGTGCATCACTATTACTTTGGGAGTATAACTGCGGGCATCGAAAGCGACGATCAGGTTTTTAGAGAGCGCCACAGGATTATTTAATTATTAAATATCATACACTTAATCCATGTCTTCAACTCCATACGACTCCAGCACAGTCATTTCACGGGCAACACTCAGGTTTGGATTCGCATACTTAGCTTTTCACTATACGAACCCGCGGCCCCGATAAGCCTTAGCTAGATTCGGAACGCGCACATCCTTCTTGCCCTTTCGTCCTATTCGATTATGTTCTAACAAGGGAGAATATTCGGGCTCGCCGCTACTTGAGCGCTCAATGGAGACACAAGCCATGTTCTGGCTCTATAGCTTTATACTCTATGTATCGGCGATGGAATTTCCCGTCTCGCGGTACCGCTGTGTCCATATGACTTACAAGCAGACGCAAAGTAGCCCCGCGCTATTGCGCCTCGGATCGGCTTCACCCACTATACGCGACCAGCACTTATCGCCACACACTCCCCTCCAGCAGGCTTACGAACATGAACCTCAACCCCTTTAACACCCGCATCGGTCTGGCGCTGGGCGGTGGCGCTGCCAAGGGCATCGCTCACATTGGTGTTCTGAAGGCTCTTGAGGAAGACCAAATCAAGGTTCACTGTGTTGCAGGCACCAGCGCAGGCGCGCTTATCGCCAGTTACTTCGCCTTTGGCCGCCCTGCAGAATCCATACTCTCCGTCGGCTCGACATTGAACCTCTCTAAGATCCTCAACTTTACCTTCGAGCGTGGCGGCCTGTTCAGTACCGACACCATTCGCGAGATGATCCTTCGCGATCTGGGGGATGTTCAGATCGAGGACGCAGACATCCCACTGGCCATTTGCGCAACGGATATCGAAACCGGTGAGCAGCTAATTTTTCGTCGAGGCAATCTGGCGGATGCTGTTTGTGCATCCATGGCCGTGCCCGGCCTGTTTGTTCCAGTGGAGATTGATGGACGCGTACTGGTCGACGGCGGGCTGGTGGAAAACGTGCCCATTTCCCCGCTGGAGAAAATGGGCGCAGGCATTACTGTCGCGGT
>JBFKDP010000402.1:0-3473 GCA_041619575.1 Litorivivens sp. | reverse complement strand
TACCTCAGACTCAAACGCTGACTCAGGCAGGTCTCCGGGCTCGGTCAAAGGTCGCGGTAACTCCGGTGCCGGCCCCGCCATCAGCGCTTCAAGCTCATCCAGCCTACTCTGTGCCTGCTGATAGGCATCTGGCTTAGCCGGATCCGCGTGGACAATGAGAGTAATCACTCCAGCCAGATTGTCGAACACCACCAGTTCGTCCGACACCATCAACAAGATATCGGGGTTGCCGAGTTTGTCAGGCGGGCAAGTCGCCGCCAGCTTTGGCTCGACATAGCGCACGGTATCGTAGCCAAAGTAGCCTACCAAACCGCCATTGAATGCGGGTAGCTCCTCAAGATCTGGTGCCTGGTAACGTTGTTGGAAAGCTTCGACATAGGCCAGCGGATCCGCGCTACTCCTACTTTCAACAAGCTCGCCAGCGTCCTTGACTTCTATTTCATGGCCACGGACTGTCAGCACTGTCGAGGCCTGCAGGCCAATAATGGAATAGCGCCCCCACTTTTCACCGCCCTCAACGGATTCAAACAGATAGCTATATGCGCCGCGCGCCAGTTTCAGGTAGGCGCTCAGAGGCGTATCAAGATCCGCGAGTACATCGCGGAAAACCGGGATACGGTTATAAGGCTGCTGGGCCAGTTCGGCAAATTTTTCGGGGGTCACTGCACTATCCTTCAAAAACGGTGAATAACGATGTTCGGGGCGTAAGGAGGCCTACCATCGCCATCGGCGGGTATCGGATTGCAGCGCTGTGCAAGCGTCGCAGATCACCGTTTTCTCCAGATCAGAAAAGAAGTAGAAGCCCGCATTCTACCCGACCGCCTGCATTTGTAAAACCCGGAATGCGCCCTTTACCCTCCGTCACTGCGTCCGTAGACTTGCGCGCACACATACAAAACACAAAGACAGCACTGTGCCCGGCGAGCAAGCTCTATTTAGTATCGGTTACGCAACCAAAAGCGTGGATGACTTTATCGCCCAACTGCAGAGCTATCGCATCAACGCCATTGCTGATGTGCGCTCAGTGCCCTACAGCAAAGTTTTCCACGACTACCACCGTGAGGCACTGCAGGCAGTTCTGCGCTCGCACAGCATCCACTACATCTATCTAGGTGAGGAACTTGGACCGCGCTCACCCGACGAACAGCACTATTGCCAGGGGCAGGTGCAATTTGAAAGGCTGCAGCAATCCAAGCGATTCAAGGTTGGCATTCAGCGTCTGCTCACCGGTCTTGAAAAGGGCTACCGAATTGCCTTGTTGTGCGCAGAAAAAGACCCCGCTGTCTGCCATCGCAGCCTGCTGATTGCTCACTACCTCAAGCGTCAGCACGCCATCGATACCACCCATATCCACCACAGCGGCGAAGCAGAACAAGAGATCGAGCTGGAAAAACGAATATCAGAAGAAAACGGGATTATCCCGGACATGCTCAGCAGCGAAGCTGACTGCCTTGACCAAGCCTGGCGGGCACAATCGCGCCGCTATGCCTATCGGCGGCCGGAAGCCAAAGACAAATAATCATCAGGCCTGCAGTAGCAAATCAAAGCGCTCGACCAGAAGATCCGGTTTTGCATCGGCGATATCACTGCCGTAGTTGTAACCGTAAGGCACTGCAACGACCGGCATACCCGCCGCGCGCGCTGCCTGCACGTCGTTGGTTGAATCCCCCACCATCACCGAGCGCTCTACGGCTGCCGCCAGCTGTCGACAGGCCTCCCACAAGGGTTCCGGTGCCGGCTTTCGTGTGGCTAGGCTATCGCCACCCAAGACCACAGGCATGATGGTAGTCAGCTGAAAATGCCCAATGATAATGCGAGCAAAGCGCTCGGGCTTATTGGTCACACAGGCCAGCTTGATACCCCTGTCATGCCAGACGTTTAGCGCTTCAATAACACCGGGATACAGCTGGGTTTTCTGGGTGCAGCCACGCTCGTAGTGATCGAAGAACTGTGGGAGCAATTCGTCAACTTCGGCTTCATGCAAAGCCGACTCAGCGCACTGGCGCGCATTCGCCAGGGCGCGTTGCACGAGTTTCCTGGCGCCATTTCCTACCCAGCCGCGAGCAGCCTCTATACCCGCCGGGAGATAGCCCGCCTGCACCAGTGTGACATCAAGCGCAGCCGATAAATCCGGGGCACTGTCTACCAGCGTACCGTCAAGATCAAACAACAGGGCCTCTGGCTGCCAACCCAAGGTGCGCTCCAGCAGGTTCACGGCAGTCAAACGGTAGCGAGCTCGGCTCGCATGTCATCAATCACGGCCTTATAGTCATCCGCATTGAAAATTGCTGAGCCGGCCACAAAGGTATCGGCGCCTGCCGCTGCAATTTCACCAATATTGTTCGCCGATATTCCGCCATCGACCTCAAGCCGGATGTCGTAGTCGCTGGCATCGATAAGCGCGCGCACTTCGCGTACTTTGTCTATGGTCGATGGAATAAACTTCTGACCGCCAAAGCCAGGGTTAACCGACATCAGCAGAATCATGTCCAGCTTGTCCATGACGTAGCGTAGGCAGTCCGGGCTGACCGCCGGGTTGAGCACCAGTCCCGCTTTACAGCCGGCGTCGCGAATCATTTGCAGCGAACGATCGACATGGGTAGAAGCATCGGGGTGAAAGGTAATGTAGCTGGCGCCAGCGTCGGCGAACATGCCAATCAGGGCATCCACTGGCTGGACCATCAGGTGAACGTCAATCGGCGCCGTTACGCCATGATCGCGCAAGGCCTTACAGACCATCGGTCCAATCGTCAGATTCGGCACATAGTGGTTGTCCATCACGTCAAAGTGAACCACATCCGCTCCTGCGGCCAGCACAGCATCGACTTCAGCACCGAGGGTGGCGAAATTGGCGGATAAAATTGATGGGGCAATCCAGTAATCTGACATCGAAACTCTCAAGGGCATTGGGGGAAAAGCACTAGTTTACCGTTTTACGGTTCGCGCTTATAGAGCGGCTAGGCAAATGAGGAAGAGAAAGGAATGTCAGACAAACGCAGTCGATACTCTGGTATCCAGCTCTTTCAATCGCTCTGGTGTTCCCACATCGACCCACTCACCGCGATAATGCTCACCACTGATGGCACCTCGTTCAATCGCGCTTTCGAGAAAAGGCCTCAGCGGCTTGCAACCACCCTCGCTCCCCGCAAATAATGTTGGCCGGATCAAGCCCAGCCCCGCGTAGGTCAGCGCAGTGCCCGGCTGCTGGGTAAAAAGCTGGCCTTCGCGCAGATAAAAATCGCCACCATCGTTGTGTTGGGGATTATCAACCATCACTAGGTGCGCCTCCTGCACAGGCCGTTCAAGCAATTGCTGCAGGGGGTAATTGCACCAGATATCGCCGTTGATCAACAAAAAGGGATCCTCTCCCAGCAGCGGCAGCGCATTGATCATCCCACCAGCAGTATCGAGCAATTCATCCTCCGCCGAGTACTGCACGTGCAGGCCCCATTGGCTGCCATCGCCGATATGCG
>JBFKDP010000401.1:0-3490 GCA_041619575.1 Litorivivens sp. | reverse complement strand
GGCGATAAAATGTATTACGAGCCCGCCAACGGTAGTTTGCCTGAAGAAAACGTATGGTCCACCGAGAAATACATGCGCCACACGCCAAAATTGTTTGAGCGCGTGCGCGATGCGGTGGGAGATGAGGTTCATCTCCTGCACGATGCCCACCACCGCCTTACGCCTATTCAGGCCGCGCGTCTGGGTAAGGATCTCGAACCCTTTCGTTTGTTCTGGCTTGAAGACACCGTGCCGGCTGAATTACAGGAACGTTTTCGCCTTATACGCCAGCACACCACAACGCCCCTAGCCGTTGGCGAAGTATTCAGCTCGATTTATGACTGCAACACCTTGCTGAGCGAGCAACTGGTGGATTATATCCGCGCCACCATCGTACACACCGGTGGCATTACCCACGTACGTCGCATTGCTTCGCTGGCTGACATGTATGAGGTTAAAACCGGCTTTCACGGTGCCACAGACCTGTCTCCGGTCACCATGGGAGCGGCGCTGCATTTCGATACCTGGGTGCCGAACTTTGGTGTGCAGGAATACATGCGCCATACCGAAGCAACCGACGAAGTCTTTCCCCACGACTACCACTTCGAGAATGGCTATTTGAACGTGGGCGACACCCCCGGGCACGGCGTTGATATCAACGAAGAACTGGCGGCGAAATATCCCTACGAGCGTGCTTATCTGCCGGTAAACCGGCTTGAAGATGGCACCTTGTTTAACTGGTAAATGTAGGTAATTCAATGCGAAAAGCAATAATGAAAAGTACTGCGTTGGCGGCTGCCATATTCAGCTTGAGCTCCCTGAGTTTGGCACAACTTGAAGAAGTGATTGTAACGGCGCAAAAGCGTGAACAGAGCCTTCAGGATGTGCCGATGGCGATTACTGCCATTAGTGGGCAGCTGCTGGAAAATAACGAAATTAACAGCATTACCGATCTGACCAAGATGGTGCCCTCGCTCAAGTACACACCCGGCGACAACCCCCAAAACAGCTCGATTCGTGTTCGCGGCGTGGGCACGGATGTTTTCAGCTCCGCCGTTGAGCCCAATGTGTCGGTGGTACTGGACAACGTACCACTGGCGCGCACTAGCTTGATTAACTTTGACTTTGCCGACGTCGAGCGCGTGGAAGTTTTGCGCGGGCCGCAGGGTACGTTATTTGGCAAAAATGCTTCTGCTGGCCTGATTCATGTCATTACCCGCGATCCTCACTCGGAATTTGAAGCGCGCGCTCGCTATACCTTTGAAACGCCCGATGAATTTCACGGAAATTACCATAAATTTCAGGCGAGTCTGAGCGGCCCTTTGACGGATACCCTTGGCGCCCGGATTACGGTCTATCAAAAAGATGTAGAGGGACATATCGAGGATCTGGCCTTCGACGATTATCTTCCGGATCAGGAGAGCAAGGGTGCCCGGATCAAATTGCGCTGGGATGCGAGTGATGCTCTGGCACTAACCTTGATTGCTGAACAGCAGGACAGCGACGGAGAATCCTTTCCTATGGTGCCGCGCAGTGCCAGCCCGGCGGTGGAGCAAAATAACGACCCGATTACCGCGAGTGAGACTAACCGCCAAACTCGAACCGTGAATGGCTCCGAAAGCACCTCGGATATTAAGGCCTATACGCTGATTGCCGATTGGGATATTGGTGCCTTTGTCATTTCGAGTGTAACCGGCTACCGCGAAGCAGATCTGTTTAACAATCTTTCGATCAATGCTCTCGACGGCGTGAATATCAATGTGGATTATGGTGGCGGACCCAGATCGATTGAGACATTTACCCAAGAACTGCGACTTTCGTCGCAGGCTTACGAGTCACTTGAATTTACCGTGGGCGCACTGTGGTTTGACAATGCACTGAGCAATCAATATGACCGTCGGGTGTCAGACATTCCCGCAACGGCGGCGGCCAGCATCTACCCCGAGACCCCGCTGGATTTGCCATTGAATATCGGCAGCATCGATCAGGAAGGTGGATTTGCCAATACGATAGATACAGAAAACCTGGGGATTTTTGGTCAGGGAACCTGGCATATAACGGATCGCTTGCACTTGACGATGGGCCTGCGGCATATCGATGAAAGTCTTACGGCCTCCTATAGCAGCTACTCACACCTGCGTGAGTCTGCCACAGGACTTCCGCTGTCGGCGGCGGATTCCAGCGTGTCGGTGCCCCACGCCGAAGTCTCGGATACCGCACTAACGGGAACATTTTCCGTGCAGTATGACTGGGGCGAGCACAGTATGGTGTATGCAACCTATTCGCGAGGCTATCGCGGCCGGGCGTTTGATGTCGTCTCTTCCAGTAGCGCAGAATCGTTTGAACGCCCTGTTAAGGCCGAAACCGCCGATTCCTACGAACTGGGTGTCAAGTCGCGGTTTTTTGATAGCCGGGTGGAGCTGAACGTCACCGCTTTTCAGACCATATTTACCGACTTTCAGGCTCAGATTATTGACGCTTCCAATGGTGGTTTCACAGGGGAATTGCGTTTGGATAATGCCGGAGAATTGGAAACCAAAGGCGTGGAGATTGACTTCAAGGCGAAGCCCATTGAACCCTTGATGATTTTCGGCTCTATTTTGTATAACGAGGCCGTGTTCAACGAGTTTATGACCCAGTGCTTTTCGGGGCAGGGGCCCAACGAGGCTGGCGGTCGGGACACCGACAATGATGGCAGCTGCGATGCCAATGACGTGAGCGGAGGTGTGCTCACTAACGCGCCTGAATTGAGCGGTTCGATAACTACACGTTACGATTGGGCTATCGGTGATGCAGGGCGCAGTCTTTACGCCCAGCTGACGGGCCGCTATCAGTCAGAAGTTCAATTTCAGGCCGACCAGCACCCTGGCACTAAGCAGGATGCTTATGATGTCTGGGATTTGCGCTTGGGCTATCTTGGTATCGGCGGTCGCTTTGAAATGGCGGCGTACGTTAAGAATCTGTTTCAGCAGAGCTATGTAAACGCCATGATAACAATACCGGTAACCCAGGACCGGCGCGACGTGATGCACGTGTTGCCCCGGGATGCCGATCGTATTTTTGGCCTGTCACTCAGTTATCAATGGTAGGTAAATGCAGGTAAGTTGTTTGGGTGAAGTAATGCTGGAGCTGCGCCCCGCCGACAGCGGTGCTCAGCTTTCTCTTGGCATTGGCGGTGATACCTTCAATACCGCCGTTATGCTGTCTCGGGAAAATGTGAGCACCGGCTATGTAACTGCGCTCGGGAAAGACCGCTTCAGCGACCAGATCCTTGATCGGGCGCAGGCGGAGGGTGTTGGTACTGCCGGTGTCCAATTTGACCCCGACGCATTACCCGGACTGTACCTGATTCAGAACGACGCCAGCGGCGAGCGCGAGTTTTTCTATTGGCGCGAGCACAGCCCGGCACGGCGTCTGTTTGATTGTGATGAAAAGCTCAAGGCTTGCATTGAATACTGCTGTAAAAGTGAGTGGCTGTATCTCAGTGGTATTACGGTTGCGGTGATGGCGC
>JBFKDP010000400.1:0-3510 GCA_041619575.1 Litorivivens sp. | reverse complement strand
GGTCCGCCGCTGGAATGGGTTTTGTGGTGGGGCCTATACTCGGAGGCTTTCTCTATCGCACTGAGCCGACGTTGCCATACTGGTCTGCCGCTCTTGTGATGGTTGCGGTGATTGCGGCCGTCTGGAATCTCGGCCGCGAGCAAGCGACTGGTTAAAAAATAGACAGCTTTTTGATGGGTGCAAAGGCTCGCCGCTTGCGCCCTTGTACACCAGTTTATCCACAGGGTTGTACACTGAATCTGGGGAAAACTTTTTGTCACATTGCTAAGGGTGATGACAAAAATCTTGCAAAAAACGGTAAATCGCCTTGAATTTGTGAAGTAGAACCGGTACTGCGACACAATATTCACTTTCTTGATGACGGCATTATCACATAACTGCAAATATGTGATTTAGCGGTAAAATTGGTTGATCTTTCTGTGAATATCTTATCCACAGACTTTACCCACACGAAATATCGGGTTGTCTGCGATGCTAATGACTACTTACTGGTAGATAAGCCATCAGGCAGCTCGGTGCATCGCGATGGTGATGTTCACTCCCTCTTGGACTCTATACGCACGGAGCGGGGTTTGGACTACTTGGCGCCGGTCCATCGCCTGGACAAATTGACCTCGGGGCTTTGGCTACTGGCGAAACACCCGGCCGCGGCGGCCGAGTTAAGTGCTGAGTTTGCTCAGCGCAGGGTTGGTAAATTTTATCTGGCTATCTCTGATCGCAGGCCTACCAAGAAGCAAGGCAGGGTTGAGGGGGCGCTGTTAAAAAGCAGAGGGGGGAGTTATCGACTTGCCCGACAGGGGAAGCCTTGGTCCCAGACCCAGTTTTTCAGTTTCAGCCTGTCAAAGGGACAGAGACTTTTTTTGTTGCGACCGCTTACCGGGCGTACCCACCAGCTCAGAGTCGTGATGAAAAGCCTCGGGTCTCCGATCTTGGGCGATACTCGCTACTATGCCGGACCTACCAATGTGTCGGGTGAGGTCGATCGCTGCTATCTGCATGCCTATGCATTGCGCTTTCGCTATCAGGGAGAAGACTTGCGCTTTTTGAGTGCGCCAGTGGATGGTGCGCTGTTTACCAGTAGCGAATGTGCACGACGGCTTTCTGAATTGACGGAACCCTGGAATCTGCCGTGGCCGGGCAATACCGCACAACAAAATCAGATAAAATAGATACCTAGACTTAGGTGTGAGGTTGAGTACAAAACAGTGACTATTGAATCCGGGCATCCCACCGACATTGATCTTGAAACGCGGCTCAACGGTCAAACCGCCAAAATTCACTGGCACGAATTACAGCGCTATTTTGCCCGCGGCGTTGTCCGCCAGGTTGACGCGGATGCAGATCTGATCGCCGTTGGCAAGGCCATTATCGACAACGATAAAGATCAGGTTCAGGCCTGGGTTGATGCGCAGGTTCTTACGGTTCCTGCGGCCGCCAGTGCCCAGCACTGGTACGATGCCAATACCGAGCTCTGGGCATTGGTGGTTGCGCCGTGGGTCCTGGTACAAGAGGCTGAATAATCGGCGGGAAATCTCAGCAGGAGCAAATCTATGAGTGATCCGGCGGCAATGATGGACTGGGTAATACAGGCCCTGGACAGCTATTTTTCGAATTTCGCCCGTGGCATGGATGTACCCCCTGCGCGTCGTTACTTTCTGGAGGGCTATCTGCAGGCAATGGTGGATGGCGGCGTCCTGTCCCAGGCTGAGACGCTTACACTAATTGCCGATACCTGTGCCCGTCACTTCGATGATGAGCTTGCGAACACATACCGCAGCGCAGAGCACTTGGTATTACACAGCCATATGCGACGGGCGCCGGTTTACCCCAGTGGTGGATAATCTAGAAAGGGACATTGAGCGCCTCGCTGATGCAGCGGCTCGCGCCGGCCACAGGTTGCCGCTGCTCATGACGGGCAATGATGCCTGGACGCTGGCGGCACTGGAACACATACTTGATGCGATTGGAGAATCAGAACTTCTGCTGATTGGTAATCGCCCTATCGCTGGACTGGAGCCCACTGAGCGCCGCCGTGTATTAGGCGGGGAGTGCGATACGTTGGTGTTCGACCTCTGGACGCGCCCTGAGGTCAATACCCTGGCCGCCGCTGCTGGATGTTTGCGGCGCGGTGGTCTCTGCCTTTTGCTAGCGCCGCCGGCAGCCCAGTGGTCGGATTATTTTTGCACCGCAGATGGTTATCCCGAACTGTTTTGGCAGCATTTTTTGCGTTCGCTGGAGGAACTGCCGGAGCTGACGGCGCTAAATCAGCGCGAAGGACTGTGTCTACCGGACTTCTCATTGCTGGGTATGGCGAGTGACAGCAGTTTGCCCACGGCAGACCAGCTACAGGCGATGGCGAAAGTGCGCCGTGTGTTGCACGGGCACCGGCGGCGACCGCTGGTGCTCAAGGCAGATCGAGGGCGGGGTAAGTCCGCCCTATTGGGGCTCTGCGCTGGGGAGTTTCTGCTCGAAAATCAGGGCGACATTCTGATTACCGCGCCGCGCAGGGAGGCGCTCGCCAGTTTTTTCAGGCACGCACGCGAGGCTCTGTCACTCCCCGAAAAAAGCGAGCTTGGCTACGGTGAAAGTCGCTTGCGTTTTCTGGCTCCGGATCAGCTTCTTCAAGAGAAACCGGATGGCCGCATTCTGCTGGTGGACGAAGCCGCCGCAATCCCTCCTGCGCTGCTGGAACAGATGTTGAGCGCTTATTCCAGAGTGGTGTTTGCGACGACGGTCCACGGCTACGAAGGCTCAGGGCGTGGATTTGATATTCGCTTTGGTGCAGTGCTGGATGAGACGGTGCCACAGTGGCAGCGCTTTGACTTGCAAGAGCCCATTCGCTGGCATGAAGGGGATCCTCTCGAAGGATTGCTGAACCGGGCCTTATTACTGGACGCAGAGGCGGCCTTCGATCCGGACATCGACGCAAACCCATTGGCGTTTGACGAGCTGGACAAGCTGGTATTGTTCCAGCGCGAAGATCTGCTGCGAGAAGTCTTTGGCCTGCTGGTCGTTGCGCACTACCAAACGACCCCGGCTGATTTACAGCAATTACTCGATGCACCGTCCAGCCGTGTGTTTGCATTACGCAATGCCGCTGGGCACGTTCTGGCGGCAGCTTTGGTACTGGAAGAAGGGGGGCTTGATGACGAGTGGCTCGATCCAGTCCAGCAGGGTGAAAGGCGTTTGCAGGGGCACCTCCTGCCGCAGTCGTTGGTCTACCATATGGGGCTTGAAGACGCTCTGAAGCAGCGCTGCGCTCGGGTCAGCCGGATTGCGGTGCATGAAGCCTATCGCCGTCGTGGTCTCGGCCGAGAATTGCTAAAGGCCATTGAACAGCTTGCCTTGGAGGAGGGCCTCGATTACGTCGGTTCAAGCTTTTCTGCCGATGCCAAGGTGCTACCTTTCTGGCTAGGCGCCGATTATTTGCCACTGCGACTGGGTGTGCGCCGCGACCCCTGCAGTGGCGGCCATGCGCTGCTAGTTGCAAAACCCTTGTCAGCAGAAGCG
>JBFKDP010000399.1:0-3516 GCA_041619575.1 Litorivivens sp. | reverse complement strand
TGGGGCGTACCACATCCCCCACCAAAAGGTATAAATACTTTGCCATTCCAGCCTTTTTGCGGCGACCAGGGCTCCCACGAACTGGAGGGGTCTGCCAGTACGGCCAGCGTGTAGATACTACGGTTAAGCGTACCGAACTCGACACGAATGATAAAAGGAACCGTGTGACCTTCGTCGGTTACCGTCGTAGCAACGTTTGTTGGCGGAGTATTCGGATCGTAGGGTTTGTAGTCGCCCGCTGGTTGATCTTTGGGCTGATAAAAATAGGACACTTTAGTGGCCGCGCTACAGTCTTCGTCGTGCGCTGCGCCGAGACCACTTTCTTCCGTGCTGCATAGCCATGGCTGGACTTGTGGCCCGGAAAATATTGGGCCACCAGAGGGGTGATTGGTAATGACGATGGATTGACCGCCATCATCCCAGAAGGCCTCCAGCGAGTTGGTCCCTATGTCGAGCCCGGTGACCAGCCCCATATACAAACCGTTCTCGCGATTAGCAAATTGAGGTGTAATCGCCCGTCCATTCAATTCCACAGTTATTGAAGAGCGGTCAACACCATCTGGTAGCTCGACAGAGACGAGGGCGTCGCCGCCACTGGCAAGGTCCGCCCGGCTGGAGACAACCTGTATGCGTCCCTGATCAGAGCTGAGTGCCGGTAGTGATGCCAGAATAGCGAGTGCGGCAAGCGCGGCGGTTGTCCACCGTCGAATGCCAGTAGAATGGTAAGGCCAGAGCGTCATCATTTCTCCAGAAAGCCTAAAAGGGCGCTATTTTAAAAAGCGCCGGTCTGTAATTTCTGCACGCCATAATCGGCCTCTCGCGCTGGTAGCGCCATATACGTAATCGAATGCATGAACACATGCGATGAGGTCATACATGCGCCACCGGCTACAAACACATTGCGCGCCTGATTCCAGCCATTCGGTACAGACTCTGACGGGCTATGGCCTAGGCGGCTTCAGTCAATCGAGCAAATCTGATCCCTAACAGGCTTCTCCAGAACCATATAAAGCAATCGTTAGCTGACGCGGGCCATGCGCGCCGATCTGGATGGTCTGCTCAACGTCGGCGGTGCGGGAAGGGCCGGTCATCAAGTGCAGCGCGCGTGTGGCGTCTGTGGTCAGTTTGGCCAAACCCTCATGTAATAACGCAACGATGCTGTCTCTTGCCACGCAGACCACCAGATGATCGCACAGATAGCTATTGGCACTGGGTGAGTCGATACTACGCAGGGCCACGCTCCCGGTTTCAGCAATGGCGAGCGCAGCATTGACTACGGTAGCACCCTCATCTAGAAATTGGCTCTTTTTGCGTTCTAGCTCTTCAGCGTTTAGCTGTACCACCTTTGCCCCGGATAATTCTGCTTGAGCCACAAATTCATCGACCACATTGCGCGTAATCTTCCGGGCCGGAAAGGTCCCCACCTGAATGCGTGGACGATCCGAGTGGGTGCGTTGGCGGAGCCTTTGCATGATGTGGTTTTTTGCGCTCACCGTGATTTCTCCCGTTGCGCCCACTGGCTCTGAAATGACCCTGCTGGGGCTTTGGGTATGTTTTTATGTTTTGTCCAGTTGCCGGCCAGAGGGAAGGACTTGAGCGACGGTTTACTACCGGCTAGCAGACGCAATACCCTGACGCCAGTACTGGTCAACCAGCGATAGAGATAAGGATGACACGCCAGTCGTGTGTACAACTTTACGATCAGTTTTGCGAGCGCGCCAATGGCTTCTTCCTTGTTGCGCAATTCTCGCATCAGATCAGTCAGTGGAATTTCTACGGGGCACACTTCATCACAACGCCCGCATACGCTGCTGGCGTTGGGCAGTTGATAATCCTGCGGCAGTCCGCGCAGCAGAGGCGTTAATACCGAGCCCATCGGGCCGGGATACACCGCGCTATAGGCATGACCGCCCACATTTTGATACACAGGGCAGTGGTTCATACAGGCCGCGCATTTGATACAGCGCAGCATGGGGCGAAATTCGTTGTGCAGCATCTCGCTGCGACCGTTATCCAGCAGCACCACATGAAACTGCTTCGGACCGTCTTTGTCTTCGGCGTGTTTCTTTCCGGCAAAGAACGAGGTGTAAGCCGTAATCGGTTGGCCAGTGGCCGAACGGCCTAGCACACGGAGAATAGCGCTGGCGTGATCGGTATTGGCGACAACCTTTTCAATACTGGCGGTGACGATATGGCATTTGGGCAGACTGGCAGTCAGATCGCCATTGCCTTCATTGGTCACCAACACGGCTTGGCCCGTTTCGGCGATCAGCATATTGGCGCCGGTAATCCCCACGTCTGCGCGGATAAAGCGTTCGCGAATCACCTCGCGGGCTTCGTTTACAATCTGTTCGACTTCTTCCAGTGAGCGATCGCCGAGGGGATGGTTGTCGCGAAACAGGGTTTGAATATCTTCACGGGTTTTATGCACTGCAGGCGCAACGATATGACTGGGCGTTTCGCCCGCCAATTGAATGATGTACTCACCCAGATCGGTTTCGTCGACGGTATAACCCGAATCTTCCAACGCCTGGTTCAGGTGAACCTCTTCGGACACCATGCTTTTGCCCTTGGTGATATAGCGGGCGTTTTGCTCTTTGCAGATACCGAGAACAATCTCGCGAAGTTGTTCCGGGGTTTCCGCCCAGTGCACGGTACCACCGGCGGCATTGACCTTGCTTTCAAACTGCTCCAGCAGATCGGGCAAGTGATCCAGCGAGTAATCCCGGGCAGCGCGTGCTTGTTTTTTCAGGGCGGGGAAATCATCGCACTCGGCAATGGCGGCCGCTCGTTTGCTGACAAAGCCGGTTTGAGCCTTGGCCAGTGCCTTGCGCAGTTTAACGTCACCCAGGGCTTCTGAGGATTTGGCAATAAAGGTTTCAACGGTCATCGCCAACCCCTCGATCTGATACAAGGGCATTGATGGGTGCGTTATCCAATTCACCCGCTAGCAGCTCGGTTACATGCCGGACTTCCATCGGTTTTCCGCTAGCGGTGCGTTGATGGCGGCCTGCTAAATGCAGCAGGCAGGAAACGTCACCACCTACCAGGTAATCCGCTTCTGTTGCCAGAGCGTTTTCCAGTTTGTCGTCGGCCATACGGCAGGCTATGTCGGGGAACTTCATACAGAAACTGCCACCAAAGCCACAGCAAACGTTGGTGTCTTGCATTTCTGACACGCTGACCTTGGCACATTGTTCCAGCAGTTTTCGTGGTTGCTGCTTGATATTCATTTCACGCAGACCGGCGCAACTGTCATGGTAGGTGACGGTTTTATCCGACAAGTCGACATTTGTCGGAGGCTGCCAGTTCAAAACGATGTTCAGAAACGTCGTAATCTCGAAAACATTCTCGCAGAATTTCTCTACTGTTCTGAGTCGAGAGTCGCCCTTGAATAGCGTGGGGTAGTGATGCCGCATCATTCCGCCACAGGAGCCGGAAGGTAGTACGACGTAATCAAAATCTTTAAAGGTCTGAACGACCTGCCATGCCAGTTCACGTGTTTCATCCGGTAGG
>JBFKDP010000398.1:0-3527 GCA_041619575.1 Litorivivens sp. | reverse complement strand
TCAACCAGCGCGTTTACGACGACATCAATAACGGTGTATATCGCGCAGGGTTTGCAACGACCCAACATGCTTATGAGGAAGCCTACGACCAGCTCTTTGCGGCGCTGGACTGGCTCGAAAGTAAGCTGGCCCGGCAGCGTTTTCTTGCCGGTGAGCGAATTAGCGAGGCGGATTGGCGCCTGTTTACCACATTGATCCGATTTGATGCGGTTTATCACGGTCACTTCAAATGTAATCGGCAGCGACTTGAGGATTTCAACGCCCTAGCCGATTACACGCGCGAGCTCTACCAGTGGCCGGATATTGCCAAGACCGTAAATTTTGAGCATATCAAAACCCACTACTACGGGAGTCACAGGACTATCAATCCCACGGGCGTTGTCCCCAAGGGTCCTGAGATCGACTTTCACCGACCGCACCATCGGGGAGAGTTGCCCGGATACGATCCTGCCGGAGCGCGACTTTGAAAGACTGGGATGACATGCGCTATTTCCACGCAGTGGCCGAAGGAGGCTCATTGGCGGCAGCAAGTCGTACGCTGAGCGTAAATCATTCCACGGTATTCAGGCGCATCAACCAATTAGAGGCACGCCTGCAAGCGCGGCTGTTTGAGCGTATCGAAAACCGGTACCAGCTGACCGATATAGGCGAACAGCTTTACCGCAGGATTCAGCAAGTGGCCAACGTCATGGACGATGTCGAGCGTCATGTTGCCGGTAGCGACAGCCTGCTCGAAGGCTCCATCAGGCTGACCTGCCCGGACACTTTTCTCGACTGGCTTGTTCCGGATCTGATCGCTGAGTTTTGCCAGCAGTATCCACAAATTACCATTGAGCTGCGCGCTGATCAGGAGCACTTCGATCTGGCGCGCCGTGAGGCAGATGTAGCTCTGCGTGCAACAAATTCGCCGCCGGACTATCTGGTTGGCCGACGTCTGGGGCAGATGGGATGGCGATTCTACGGCACTGCCCAGTGGTGTGACGAACTGAAGGAGAGTGCTACCTTGCCGGATGCGTCAACGCCACCCTTGATTGCACCAGAGGGAAAGCTCCTGCAAATTCCAGCCTGCCAGTGGCTTGATAAGCAACTGCCGCGGTTTAGCGTCAGTGCACGTGCGAGCTCACTTCGCGCTGCAGCAGCGCTCGCCAGAGCCGGACTGGGTCTGGCGCTGTTGCCTGTCGAATCAGGCAGCGGACTGGAGGAAATTGCTTCACCCGCTAAATCCTTCGATACGGATATCTGGTTGCTGACGCATCCGGATATGAGAGGTAATACCCGGCTGAACTGCTTTACCCAATTTGTGGGCGAGGCTTTCAAAGCGTGGTTTGCCGCAAAATGATTTAGCGTTGAGGGTTTGCCTCACTAGTCTCGACGGCTGAATGTTCGCAGCAGGCTTGACTCTCGTCTGGGCATCGGGTGTTGTACTGACCTGCAATAAGGCAAAACGGAACAATAATAATGAAGCAAGCCTTCTCGGCGGCTGTTTTAAAGTGGCGCTATCTAACGTCGATTCTTGTACTCGCACTCTGTGCCTGGCTTGTGACCGGGACAGCTGAGCCGTCTTTTGATACGGACTACCGCGTGTTTTTCGATGACGACGACCCGCAGCTGCTGGCGCACGAAAGTATCGAGCGGGAGTTCACCAAATCCCAGACACTGCTGTTTATTGTGGAGTCACTGGGGGGAGAGCTGTTTACGGCTGAGCATCTCCACGCACTGCAGGACTTGACGCGCGAGGTATGGCGTCTGCCCTATGTTATGCGGGTCAACTCCCTGAGCAATTATCAGCATACCTCGGCCGAGGGCGACGAGTTGTGGGTCGAAGACCTGATTGATGAGCCCCTGACATACAGCGAACAAGAACTTGCAGGCAAGCGCGCGATTGTCATGGCCGAGTCGGAACTGCGGGGCATTCTGATTTCCGATAGCGCCAGCGTTACCATGGTGGCGGCATACGTTGATCTCGACCGGGCAGAGGAATCCGTTAGTGCCAAAAAGGAATTGGTGCAGCGAGCGCGAGCCCTTGCCCGGGACTTTGAGGATCGTTACCCGCAGCTCAAGCTGCGCCTCAATGGTCAGGTAGCGGTTGACTACGCACTGGAAGAAACCGCAACCGACGATGCGGCCAATGTCGAGTTCCGCATGCTGCTGGCGCTGCTTGTGCTAATGGCGCTGCTACTGCGCTCTGTTGCGGCAACCATCGGCAGCGTTGTTGTCATGCTGGCGACCGTAGCGGCCGCTGCGGGTCTGACCTCCCTGCTCTACGGCAGTTTCAACGCCATCAATATATCGAGCCTCTACGTGGTGGTCATGCTGTCGATTCTCGACTGCATTCACGTACTTTCGGCGTATTTCAGCCGGCTTGCGGCAGGGGATGAAAAACGGGGCGCGATGCGAAACAGCATTGAGAAAAACCTTGAGCCGCTCTTTCTGACCACACTGACGACATCGATCGGTTTTGGCGCCATGAATTTCAGCGCGTCGCCACCTTTTCGGGAATTCGGTACAGTGACCGCCCTTTCGGTCTGGCTAGCGCTGGTGTTAACGCTGACCTTGTTGCCTGCCATCGTTTTGCTGTTTCCCGGCAAGGCGCCAGCGCGAGCGCCGGTTACGGGCCTGGTCACTTGGTTGCAGTCAGTCTTCCCGCGCGCCAGCCGGTGGTATATGCCGGCTGGCTTTTTGATGATTGCCGTCTTTTTGCCGCTGGCGTTTACCAATGTTGCCGACGACGATCTGATGGAGGCCTTCTATGAGGATGCTCCCATTCGTCAGTCTGCCGATTTTGCAGAGAAGCATCTGGCAGGCTATGCCTTTGTTGAATTTTCTCTGCGTGGAGAAGGCCCCAACAGTGTCACCACACCGGAGTTTCTCCATCAGGTTGAGGAATTCGTCGAATGGTTGGAAGCGGAGCCAGATGTGCTGCATGTGTCGAGCTTTTCGCGGGTTGTTAAACGTCTGAGCAAGAGCATGCACGGCGACGATGAGGCTTGGTATCGCATTCCCGAAGACCCTCGGGCTACTGCTGAATATGTGCTGGTGTATGAGTCGAGTGTGCCGCCGGGCTTGGATTTGCAGGACAGCGTTAACCTCGACAAAAGTGCGCTGAGGGTCACCGCCTACCTGAGATCCATCAGCAGCGTGGCTGGCATAGCCTTCAGCGAACGCGCCATGGCGTTTTTGCAGGATCAGAATGCCATTGTAAAGGCTGAAGCTGCGAGCCCTTTCCTGATGTTTGCACATATTGGTCAGGAAAATATTCGCAGTATGCTGATTGGCTGCATCATCGTTTCGCTGTTTGTCTGTCTTACCATGATTGTGACCTTTCGCTCGCTTATCCTTGGCACACTCTGCATGATTCCCAATCTGATGCCCGCAGTACTTGCCTTTGGGCTCTGCGGGTTGTTTGTGGGTGAGGTCAATATGGGCGGTGCGCTGGTTTTTACCATTGCGCTGGGTATTGTTGTCGACGATACCATTCACTTTGTTGTCGGCTATCGGCGCTTGCGCCGGGAAACCTCGCTCACGCC
>JBFKDP010000397.1:0-3536 GCA_041619575.1 Litorivivens sp. | reverse complement strand
GGTCTGCACATCAACGATCGTGCCCACACGTAGCTCAACTTTCTGAAAATCGTCCCATGAAATCAGCACCGGAGAACACTCCCTGTTGTATGCCTGTAGGAAGGGCGATTCTAAAAGACCACGACGTCCGTGTCACAGGGCATTCATCTGTGCCGTGTTGACGGCTTTCCCGCGCGACCGCCAGTGCGCGCAAGAGGCTGCAGTGGCATCCACTTTCACCGTAAGGCGGTCAGAGCGTTTATCCAACACGTCGACAGGGCAGCGTACTTCCGAACCCCCCGAGGTTGAAGAGACCAGAAAGGCGCCTTCTCCATCCTGTACCGAAAGCGCTGGCGAACCAAGCTCCGACTCAGACCCCGGGGCTCGCAAGCCGAGCCAGGCTGGCCAACAGATCAGAATAAAAACACCGGCAAAGATCGCAAAACTCAGTAGTCGCTTACTCATAGCAGCTCCCTCACCATTGGCAGCAAGGTCAGCAACAGCGCGACCGCCAGCAGGCTATTAATCCAATGCCATTGTTTGCGCGTTCGCACAATACGTCGCAGTTGACTGCCTCCCAGACACCAGATAGTCAGCGAACAGAAACTCACACCCGCAAACAGGCTGGCCAGCAACAATGCACGACTGATCACCGATCCTGTCATGGTTTCGAAGGCTGCAGCCGCAGCCAGTGCCATCGCCCAGGCCTTGGGATTTAGCGGATTCAAAAGAAGACCGGTAACAAACCCCGGAGCTTGCTCCACGTCCAGGTTGTCCGGCCTACCGGACGGAGCTATGCGGCAAGCGAGGTAAAGGCAGTACGCCAGGGCAAATACCGCGCATAGTTTATGAGCCAGCGGGTAATCCGCTAGCACGCGACCGATGCCCAGCGCCGCTAGACCGGCCACTATCGCAAGCCCTAACGTCATGCCGCCAAGCAGAGGAAGGCTGGCAGAAAATCCCCGCTGCGCGCCGGTAGCCAAGGCCATGCTGGTTGCTGCACCCGGTGTGATGGTCGCGACCAGAATAAAGGTCAACAGGTATAGGCTCATAACAATGCCTCCTTTCCAGAGGCTTGAAATTAGCACGGCACTTGTATTAAATTAATCTAATTGTTTTTATGACACCAATTACATTTTGTAATAGCCAGACAACATGCTGCACAACCTGAGTATTCAACGCCTCAGAACCTTCGTCACCGTAGCAGAGCTGGAGAATATGACTCGCGCAGCGCGGGTATTGCATCAGACTCAGGGCGCAATCAGCCAGCAGATCAAGAAGCTGGAAGATGAGCTTGAGCAACCTCTGGTTCTGCGCGGCAACACCCGAATCAGCCTGACGGACGCGGGGGCACTGCTGCTGCAGAAGGCGAAGCAACTGCTGGCATTGAATGATGCCATTTTGGCCGATCTTGCAGGCGATGCCTGCGCGGGTGCCGTCAGCCTTGGCCTGCCCATCGACCTGGCAAACTCGGAACTGGTCGCACAGTTGTTGCGTTCCTTTGCCGAACAATTTCCGCAGGTTGCCATCACCCTTCAGTATTCGCCCACCGAAGTACTCAAAACCGGTTTGCGCGCGGGCAAACTGGATCTGGCAGTACTTCAAGAATTTCCCGAACAGCAAATGGGAAAAACGCTGTTTAAGGAGCAATTGTACTGGATTGGCGCCATTAACGGCCAAGCTGTGTCGCGAAAACCACTGCCACTATCCCTTGCCAGTACGGTGTGCGTTTTCAAACCCCTCGCCCACGCTGAGCTCAATAGCGCCGGCATTGAGTGGGAGAGTAAATTCGAGAATGACAACTTTCAGGCAACCCTTTCCATCATCCGCATGGATCTCGCGATCGGGATGTCGATAGCGTCTGCGGTACCTGACAACGTGACGACACTGACGCAGGCCTACCTGCCTAAACTCCCGCGCATCAATATTACCCTCGCGAAAACCAACGCATTGTCGCGCGCGGGCAATGCCCTCCACGACCACCTCCTGGCGGGACTCGACCGATTGTAATCAGTGGAATCCACGGTCGTGAAGCGTCTGCTACTAAGCCTGATGAAGGTCATCTCTGTGACTTCATGGCCGCACAGTGAAATGGCGTCTCCGCAATCCTGCGGCTTTAATCGCTGGCGCCAGATCAGGCGCAACCAGAGAATCCCGGCTGACACGTGACTTTAGCAGCGTGACGCCCCCCGCACTCTCCCTCAAGCGCTACCCGATCATGCCGCCATTCGCTCAGGGAAGGTGTCAAATTCGCCTAGACCCGGCCTCACGCTTTACAATACACTAGGCCATCACACGGCAGCTGACGACACAAGCACCGAACGCGTATTTCCCTTACTCTTAGTAAAGTGCGCCAATTAGCTTACTTTCTAACAAAAATGACAGTATTGGAGCGAAAGCCGCAGCGATGAAACACATAATCAGTATAAGCCTGATGCTGGCTGGCTTCTGGCTGATCAACTCCGGCCATTATACGCCGCTGCTACTGGCATTAGGCCTGTTGTCGGTTGCCTTTGTTGTTTTTCTGACGCACCGTATGGATGTGGTTGACCACGAATCCCAACCGCTGCACCTGTTTGGCCGAAAGTTGCCTGCCTACTATGTGTGGCTGGTGGGAAAGATCATAGCCAGCAATATCGACGTCGTTAAGCTCATCTGGCAGGTTCGACCGGCCATCAGCCCCTGCTCCCGCTGGATACCACTCAGCCAGCATTCCGATATCGGCAGAGTGATTTATGCGAATTCGATCACGCTGACTCCGGGTACCGTCGCAATGGACCTAAAAGACGACAAAGTTTTCGTCCATGCCCTGACCAGCGACGGACTCGCAGAACTCGAAAGCGGCGAGATGGACAAGCGGGCAACCGCTCTGGAGCGATAAACCGTGTTGACTCTCGTGGCAATTACTCTGCTTGTGGTCATGTTCATGGCTATTATCCGCGCCATCCTCGGGCCAACCATTTACGACCGGATCCTGGCAACTAACCTGTTTGGCACAAAAACGGTTTTGCTGATCGCCGTAATGGGCTTTCTGTTTGGTCGGCCAGATTTTCTCGATATTGCCCTTATCTACGCACTGATCAATTTCATCAGCGTTATCGCGGTTCTGCGCTTTTTCGAATATAGCACTGCGGAGAAGTCGCGATGACAGGCTTGATGGAGGTGTTTGGCCAATTGTGTCTGCTGGCTGGCGCTTTTTTGATATTGACCGGTGGAATAGGCGTCATTCGCTTTCCGGATTTTTTTACGCGCATGCACGCTGCCGGGGTCACCGATACCCTGGCCGCAACCCTGATCATTCTCGGGCTGATGATTACTGCCGGCTGGGGAATACCCCTGATTAAACTGCTGCTTATTTTTCTTTTCATTATGATCACCAGTCCCACAGCAAGCCATGCGCTGGCAAAGTCAGCGCTGCACGGCCGAATGAAGCCGAAAGACGGCGACGACTCTGAATCCACCTCCGAGCAAGTGCGATAATTATCATGGAGACAATCTTATTTGGCGTTGATGTGATATTGCTGGTGCTGCTGCTAATTACAGCCGTCGCCATCGTT
>JBFKDP010000396.1:0-3570 GCA_041619575.1 Litorivivens sp. | reverse complement strand
GTGCCGAACATGAAATCGGTGATCGGAATCGCCTCGAAAAAGCGGATCGCCTCGAACAGCACCGACAGCACGATGCCGACGGTGGTGACGATGGCCACGCCGGAGCACAGCATCAGCAGCACCCGGATCACCGACTCGACGCGCTGGCGCGCGTGCTGCCGCAGCATGTACTTGCTGAGCGCGAAAACGATGCCGGACACACCCAGCAGCATGACCAGGGCGGTCACCATGAGAGGCGACGCGGCTCTTGGTCGGCTGAGGCTTTGATCTGGCTGCTGCCATTGAATTGGCCGCCGGGTTCAATCACAAGCTCACCGACACAGATTTCTCCGCTTACTCGGCCAGTGCTGACTATCTCGAGTCTGTCGGCGTCAATACTGCCTTCGAAGAGTCCGCTGACCACGACCTTTTTGGCGGTGATGCTGCCTTCAAATTGACCGCCTACACCCACGGTGACATTGCACTGCGATGCCAGCGTGCCATTCATGCTGCCATCTAGGTGAAAGTCATCTTCTAGTTGGAGATCACCGACAACTGTGGTTGACCCTGCAACAACAGTCGTTCCGGGCTGCTGACTGCCTTCCTTACTGACTCTGCCAAGGAATCCCATTGAATATTCGCCTCGCGCTCAAAGAGTACATCATAGTTCTCAAAGGACCACTCCGTAAACGGTTTCGGGTCGAGCCTACGATGGAGATAGCGAATTTCATAGTGAAGGTGGGGGGCTGCACTCATTCCAGAGTTGCCGGTATGGCCAATTAGGTCACCGCGTTGCACATAGTCGCCGCTGCGCACCAAGATTTTGCTCAGATGGCCATAGGTCGAGCTAAAGCCATAATTGTGATTCAGCTTGATCATATTGCCCAGGCCGCTGCGCTTGTGCGGGGCAGCCCATTCGACAACACCATCGGCGGTAGCGTAAATCGGGGTGCCGGTTGCCGCGCTCATATCAAGCCCACCGTGCAGGGCCTTCTTGTTGAGCACTGGATGCATGCGCATACCGAATTTGCTGGTTAGACGAGTATCCTTCAGGGGATAGCCGCTAGGAATTGACTGCAACATGACGCGTTTTTGTTGCGCGGTGAGTGTGGCAGTGTCCAGACGCTCGGCAATCGTGCTCGTCTGCTGAGGTTTCAGGCCGATTAATATTTCCAGGTCGCCGAGTTCGTCACTCATTCTTCCGAGTGCTTCCACCTTCTCGTCAACCGCTGAAAGCAGCATTTTTTGCTTGTGAAGGAGTTCCTGATTTTGTTTTTTGATGTGTGCCTGATAATCTTCGAGCGTTCTCAGGTCTGCATTTAGGGCTGCGACTTTTGATGACAGCATGTAAATAGACAGTGCACCGACAATAAAGCCGAGTGTAACGACTGTGCCAAAGGCGCCAAGCATGCGCCGCATCAACTGGCTGAAGTTGAAATGGCGTGCGCCGCGATAATCAGTAATGGTGACGGTAAATCGGTCTCGCATTATCCTAAGCTCTTCTATTCACTCTACTTTGAATGTCAGACATGTTCGCGGCTCACGGGCGCAAGAGGGCCTTGTCAGGCCGAGTGTCACGGTGACTTGGCTCGACCAACTAGCTCAACAAAGTGTCGACAGAGTCACAAATCCGTGTGAGTGTGCACAAATAGTATACAAGGATGTAAGTATTCACAACTTTAGAGCTTGATAAAACGGGGAAATAATAATCTGGCTCACAGGAGTGATATAAATGCAAGTCTTTTGGCTGGCGGTGGGTATAACCGCTTGCACCCGATAGATCTGCCGAAAATCTGTAACTGCCTGTTAATTAAAAAATAAGTACGCTGTAGTCTGATGTCGGCCGGGGAGTATTGATTCAGGCAATTTTTCACTTTGGGGTGTTAGATTGAAAGGCTCACAGAAGTTTGTCTCGCTAAGATGCTCCGGGAACAAGCGAGCGAAGCGGTGTCTTTGTAGGCGGGGGGAGGCTGGCAAAGGCCGCACTTCAGGCGGAGTCCGTTTCAAGGGTGACAATCGCCTGCCCGTACTGTGACACAAATTCAGGGGGCATCCGTTTCGGCTTGCCAGTGCTCATTGAAATGCTCACTAAGGTCCAGCACCCGCGCATCAGGCAGACGCCGTCATTCTCGCGCAGCAACTGAAATCGCCTCTCCATCTGCAGGCGACCGTCACTGAAAGTAAGCCAGGTGCCGAGTAGCAGCCTATCGCCAAGGTAGGCTGCGTTGATGTAGTCGTACTCGGCATGCCTGATTGCCATGGCGGTATCAAGTTCCCGGTATTCTTTGATGCCCAGACCCAGTGCAACTGAGTGCGCCCAGCCCGCTTCTTGGCACCAGCCTACATACACGGCGTTGTTGACGTGATTCAGGTTGTCGATGTGAGAGTCATTGACCGCATACTGGTTGATAAATGGCGAGGGCAAATCCCAGTTTTGCACTTAATGACCTCCAAAAATCTGGCTCTGCGCGATGCCGTCAAACAGGAACTGCACTGCCAGTGCACTCAGCAAGATGCCGAAGACGCGGGTAATCACTTGAATGCCGGTAACGCCGAGAAATCGGTTGATTTCGCCTGCCATCAACATCGAGATAAACGTTACCGCTACAATAATCACCAGCGATGAGATAATGATAGCTTGGTGCAGCAGATCCCCATTGGCTTCAGCCATTAGCAGTAGGGTGGCGCCGATGGCGCCGGGCCCGGCAATTAAGGGTGTGGCAAGGGGGAAGACCGCGACATCGTGCTTTTCAATAGCCTCATTGTCTTCGTCGCTGGTTGTGCCGGTCGCACCCGAGTGGCGCGCGAACACCATATCAATGCCTATCAATAACAGCAGAATACCCCCTGCAGCGCGCAGGGCTGCGAGCGAGATTCCCAGACTGTCCAGCATAAAACGGCCAATCAGTGCGAATGTCACCAGAATAATTAGCGCAACTAGGCAGGCTTTCAGTGCCAGGCGTCGGCGTTCTTTTCTAGGCGTTGCAACTGTGAAAGCAGCGAACATAGTCGCCACATCAATGGGGCCGATGGTGGCAAAAAAAGTAGTTAGCGCAACGGCGGTATATTCAGTCATGGTCGTAACGGTATCGGTAAATAGTGCGTGCGTCTATTCAGTATTACTCACTGACAGGATCGGGGCTGAGCTTGACGAAACATAAGGGCTTGCCAAGTTGCCTCATCAGTTCCGTCATCTCGAGCCGGTATTTGCCATAGAAGGCATCCATTCTGGCATTGAGTTCGGGAATCAATGGGTCGTCATCGGGTAGAATTTCGACTCTGGCGCTCTGCCATTTGCTGATCACTTCACCATTCCAGCGACAGGGGGCGAAAGCCGCTTTGCCATGGGCTTCAAGTCGTCGTACCTTTGCGCTGCTGCGAACGGTGCGCAGGTAAATGTCATTTTCTAGGCGGCAATACCATACGGGGGTGTCGACGCTCTCCCCGTTTTTTCGATAGCTGCGCACACTGATATGGGCGTCGTTGCCGAGCGCTTCGTATTTGGCTAAATCCATGGCTTTGCTCCTCCTTACGACTAAAGCCTGCGTTAAGCATGAGGCTATGTTCTATGGCGATATCTCTGACTGGTTT
>JBFKDP010000395.1:0-3572 GCA_041619575.1 Litorivivens sp. | reverse complement strand
GGGGCAACATACGCGAGAGCTGGCGTCGCGATTGTTGAGGCTCGGCGAAAAAGAAATAGACGTATTGGTGGAAAAAGGGGTTCTGGAAACGATCGAAGAGGACTACAAAGAGTTGGTTAATGCCGACTGATCGTTGTTAGACCGCGATATCGCGTTATCGCATTATAAGCCACGCAGCAAGGCATAAATCATAGGGCTCAATTCTTCGATGAGCTTGCTGTCTATGGGCATGTCTGTCACGAGCCTTCGCATCAGCATGGGCCCCGCAATCAACTCAATGGCCAGTGGCAAAGCGTCGCGCTTCGGGTGTTCGCCTCTCGCCTCTGCACGGTCGAGGATCACCGTATAGAGTTTGGCGTGTTCCAGCCAGTACTGGTCAATCCATTCCGCTAGGCCTTCGTCCTGGTAGCGCCGGCTCACAACCCAGCGGTTCACTGCGGCTACATCCGGATCCTTAAAGTGCCTCGCAAAACTGTTCACCATGACTTGTATATCAGTCTTCAATGACCCGGTATCAGGCAAGGCGTCAGCGGTTAGATCCATCGACGGGATGATGGCTTTCACCAGTTCGTGGGGATCGCCGTAACGTCGATACAGGGTGGTTTTGTGGACACTCGCCCGCTCTGCAATTGCTTCCATTTTCAACCCGTAGGGGCCTTCCAGCCGAAGAATGTGCAGGGTGGCTTGTTTGAGTTGATCGGTGACTTTATCACTGGGCCCGCGAGATTTTCTGGCGGGTGAGCTTTCATTGTTCAAGGGTGCAACCTCGTTGAACGGGTTATTCCGGATGTCGTTAACGGATTGGTCATCACTGTATCTTAGGGGCTCCCTCTAGTATATGCAACTATAAGTTGCATATACGCATTGTATTAGATTATATTGCAACAAAACGTTGCATAAAGGTGGCGGGTACTAGCGATGAATAAAGCAAAAGTGTGGGTTCTTGCCTGGCTGCTCTTGCAGGCTGGGGGTGTCAGGGCGGCCGAAGTTGCAGGCAGGGTGTTGGATAGTGATGGGGGTGCATTACGTCATGCGCAGATCACGCTGCGCCATTTGTCCCTGGAAAAAGCAACCACAGTCTATACCGGTCGTGAAGGACACTATCAGATAAATGGGCTGGAGCCGGGTAATTACAGCCTCAGGGTGCGTAGGCTGGGTAACAGTACCTTGTTTGAGAATGGAGTAAGTCTCGGTGAGGACCAGCGCCTGCGGCGAGATTTCTCGTTGAAAACTCTGCCCAAATCGCAGTGGGTACATGAGTTGCCTGCGAGCGATTGGTATGCTCGAGCCGAGTTTTCGTCGAATGCTCTGCGAGGCCAGTTTGCGATCCAGTGTGCGATGTGCCATCAGCAAGGGTCCAGTACCACCCGTATTCCCCGCAGCGAAGAAGACTGGCAGACCCTGTTCCTGCAGATGGGAGAGTATGGGGCTGTGATGAATCAGCAGCTCTTTGATGAGGCGCCGGGTGTCCTGAACGCCATATATAATTTTGCCAATTTGGATTTAAGTGAATTTCCCGATGATCCCAACGCGCGATATAACAGCGATGTGATCATTACTGAGTGGGAAGTTGGTCATGAAACCGCCTTTTTGCACGACATGGTAGTCGGTCACGACGGCCATATTTATACGGTTGACTGGATCAATGACAAGCTGTTTCAACTCGATCCTACGACCAATTCGGTTAGGGAGTGGCCGTTTCCTGTTGATGGTCTCGAACCCGGCGGTATCCTCGGCATCATGGCAGAGCGTGGCAGGCGCTACTTGCACCACACTCCGACGGTGGCGCCCCATAGCTTGCAGGTGGGGCCGAAGGGCAAGCTCTGGATCACCCTGTCTACGGGACGTGGTCTGGCCAGTTTTGACCCTGCATCCGAAACCTTTAAAACCTACAACCATCCAAAGCGGGTAATGTATCCGCATACTATACGCTTCGATAGCGAAGGTAATGCTTGGTACACGGTCTCGATGACCAACCATTTAGTCAAATTTGATCTGGCGAAGGAATCCTTTACGGTCTTCGACCTGCCGACGAGGACTTGGAGTCAGTGGGCCATTGCACGTGGGATGCGGGCCATTGTCTGGATCAGCAACCTCTTGGGTATTAAGGGACAGGCCATCGTCGCCGATGCGGAAATGAACCCGGTGCCCTATGGCATTGATATTACGCCGGATGGCAAGGTGTGGTTTACCCAGTTCAATAATCGTCGAATCGGTTTCCTTGATCCGGAAACGGAAGAGATCACCATGATTGATACGCCTTTCTACGGGCCTCGCCGTATGCGGGCAGACAGTCAGGGTGTACTTTGGATTCCGTCCTACAACAGTGGCGAGTTCTACCGATACACGCCCGACAGCGGCGAGTTCAAATCCTATACAGTGCCAACCGGTCCGGGTGATATGGTGTATGCACTTGCGGTGGATCATCGAGACGACAGTGTATGGTTATGTGGCACCAACTCGGACACGATGATCCGCTTTGATCCGCGTTCAGAAATGTTTGATACCTATCAACTGCCAACCCGAGTGAGCTTTACTCGCGAGCTGGAAATTTATGAGGCGGGCAATCTCTGGACGAGTACCTCGAATATGCCGTTTTATCAGGTAGAAGGTATGCGAGGGAAAGTGGTTCGATTGAGCTTTCCCAGTACAGCTAGCGATTGAGGTTTTACCAGCGCCAATTTATCTCGGTGTGCAGAAGCACGCCTTCATTGGATTCACTGGCAAAGCGGCCTACGGGGATGGCTGCATTGTTATATTCTTCCTTGATCGGTGGCTGATATTCCACACCGGCCACTAGTTCAGCTTTTGGGCTCAGGCGATAGGCAAAACCCAGAGAAAGATGCTCCTCAAAAATCACCGCATTAAATGGGTTAAGGTTGCGAGTTGGTACAGGGTTTTGCGCGAGGTTGACACCGCTCAGAAGCCGGGTGCGCTCATTGAGTCGGTAGTCCAGCCCTATCGACATCACCCATTGGTCGTGGAAGTCCAGCGGAAAGGTAATGCGAATGGGGGCTGAGCCGTTACTGGCCTTGCGTGCTATTACGTCCGTGTTGCTCATGCTGTCTGACCATTCAAGCCAGCTTAGCTCCAGCGCTACACGCAGGCGCTCGAATTGGTGGCTGTAGCCCAATTCGATTTTCTGGGGAACACCCATGTCTTTAATTTTGGCGTCGCGGTAGACAATGGTGCCAAGCCCGGCAGCTTGCATATTCACCGACAGCGAGCCGTTCTCTACGCTCATGTCGGTGGGTGAGGAATACACCAGAGAGGCGACTTGCTTCTCATTGGGTTGCCACTGCAGGCCGAGCGTTAAATTGGTGCTGATTGCATCGAAATCTTCAAACTTCATTCCAAAAAAGGGTTGGCCGCCGCTGTTCAGCAATGAGGTATTAGGCAGGAAATCCGCTTCGATCGCTGTGTAGTTGATCCCCAGTGTGGCGCCAGCGCGCAGGTTTGGAGTGAGGTCAAAGGCGATGGCAGGAGTCAGTTTAATGGCGGTAAACAATACGCTGGCATCGTCTCGTGTACCGTCGTCCAGTCGCAAGTCGTTGTATTCATAGCCGAAGCCG
>JBFKDP010000394.1:0-3581 GCA_041619575.1 Litorivivens sp. | reverse complement strand
GATTCATACTGGGCGAACAGTTTGAAAAATCTGAATGCTAAATTGTCTAATTCTTCTTCCATAGCCGAAACTCTGATTACACCTAACAGCAAAATATACGACATGCCCATATGTAGGTGTAGTGGTTGATTCTAGGCATAACGGTCTATATCTCTATCTCAATATCCACATCCAGGCACGCCTCAGCCGCCCCCTCAACAATCCTGTCCGCCAGCCCCATTTTCACGGCGTCGTTGTAGCGCAGCAGCCATAACCTGAGTTGCGGGCTCCAGCGCGCCCCCGCAGCTTTGAGTGTTTGCCGCAGGTGCTGCTCCCGGTAGTCCACGCGTAATGCAACCGCTTGGTTTCGCCGGTTGAAGGGCTTGGTGTGGGTGCCTTTTTGTGGAGCCGCTCGTTCATCGACGATGATCTCTATCGTGGTGTATAGAACGGGCTTTTGTCGGGATTTGCGGTAACGCACAGCCACCAGTCGGTTGCCCCAGTGGTCGAGGAATCGGTGTGTGCCCGGTCTGCCGGGGCGCAGGGTTTTGACAACGTCCATGTTGCGGCCTTTTTATTGTTGGTTTGTCTCAGTCGGGCCGGAGTCCATCCGGCCGCCGTTTTGTCAGTATTACGCGAATCAGCGGTTGAGTCTATCGGCTATCAGACCGTCGACCACAGCGGGGTCTGCCAGGGTAGAAGTGTCACCGAGATTGTCCAGTTCGTTGGCCGCGACTTTGCGCAGTATGCGCCGCATGATTTTACCTGACCGTGTTTTAGGTAGGCCCGGGGCCCATTGAATCAGGTCCGGTTTGGCGATGGGGCCAATTTCCTTGACGCACAGTTGGATGAGTTCGTCTTTAAGCGTATCGCTGGGACTGTTGCCGCTGATCAGGGTAACGTAGGCGTAGATGCCCTGACCCTTGATGTCGTGGGGGTAGCCCACCACGGCTGCTTCGGCCACGGCTTCGTGCAATACCAGTGCGCTTTCCACTTCGGCGGTACCCATGCGGTGACCGGACACATTCAGCACATCGTCAACGCGGCCGGTAATCCAGTAGTAGCCGTCTTCGTCGCGGCGGGCGCCGTCGCCGGTAAAGTAGTAACCGGGGTACTGGCTGAAGTAGGTATCAATCAAACGCTGGTGGTCGCCATACACGGTTCTGATCTGGCCGGGCCAGCTCTTTTTAATAACGAGATAGCCTTCACCGGCGCCCTCAATTTCATTGCCGTCCTGATCCAGTAGTGCAGGTTGTACGCCGAAAAAGGGTTTGGTGGCTGAGCCGGGTTTGAGGGGTGTTGCGCCGGGCAGGGGAGTCAGCATCTGGCCGCCGGTTTCGGTCTGCCACCAGGTGTCGACAATGGGGCAGCGCTCTTCGCCCACGGTGTGGTAGTACCATTCCCAGGCTTCGGGGTTGATGGGTTCGCCCACGGTGCCCAGTAGCTTGAGTGATTGCCGCGATGTGCGGGTAACGTATTCATTTCCGGCGCCCATCAGGGCGCGTATGGCGGTGGGCGCGGTGTAGTAGATGTTGACCTGATGCTTGTCGATGACCTGCCAGTGGCGCGAGGCATCAGGGTATTTGGGTATGCCTTCAAACATCAGGGTAATCGCGCCGTTGGTCAGCGGGCCGTAGACTATATAACTGTGGCCGGTGACCCAGCCTACGTCCGCGGTGCACCAGTAGATGTCGCCGTCTTTGTAGTCAAAGGTGTACTTGTGGGTCATGGCCGCCTGCAGCAGGTAACCGGCGGTGGTATGCATGACGCCTTTGGGTTTGCCGGTGGAGCCGGAGGTGTAAAGGATAAAGAGCGGGTCTTCGGCCTCCATCATTTCTGGTTCGCAGTGCTGGTCTGCGGCGGCCGTGGCTTCGTGGTACCAGACATCGCGGCCTTCCTGCCAGTCAATGTCGCCGCCAGTGCGTTTGACCACCAGGCAGGTTTCGATGGAAGGGCAGTTGGCCAGTGCCTTGTCGGTATTGGCTTTGAGCGGAATGTTTTTGCCGCCACGCACGCCTTCGTCGGCGGTAATCACCAGTTTGCAGGCAGAATCGTTAATGCGGTCTTTAAGGGCATCCGGTGAGAAACCGCCAAACACCACTGAGTGAATGGCGCCAATGCGGGTACAGGCCAGCATGGCGTAGGCCGCTTCGGGGATCATGGGCATGTAGATGCAGACCCGGTCGCCCCGACCTACACCGCGCGCTTTCATGGCGTTGGCCAGTCGGCAAACGGCTTCGTGCAGTTCGCGGTAGCTGATGTTTTTGGCGTCGGCGGGGTCGTCGCCTTCCCAGATGATTGCCGTCTGGTCGGCCCTTTCTGGCAGATGGCGGTCGATGCAGTTGACACTGACATTGAGGCGGCCACCTTCAAACCAGCGCGCATCGCCCCTGACCAGGTCAGCGCTGCAGACTTTATCCCATTCGCGGTCCCAGCTCAGAAATTCCCGGGCCTGTTCTGCCCAGAAGGTATCGGGCTGCTCTACTGACTGTTGGTAGAGGGTGTCGTAGCGTTCGGCGTTGATATGAGCGCTTGCGGCAAAGGCTTCAGGGACGGGGTAGGTTTTCACTGACATGGCTGGCCTTCCTGTTGGTTACAGCGGTTATTATCCTTTCAGGATAGCGAGTATGACGCCCAGTTTGAAGGCGAGAATCATCAATATGAGCTAGCTGTAATTTGTGGCGCGTGAGTGCGACTGCGTGATTGTCCAGCATGCGGTTCGCAAGCCGGGCGATAACACCGGCTGCGCGCTAGCTGGAAATCTGAAACGTAAAGGGCAGGGTAAATTCAAGCTGGTTGCCGACGATACCTTCCGGAACCGTGGGGAAGGGAGCGGTTCGCTCAACTGCAGAGATGGCTGCCGCGTCGAGTGCGGAATAGCCGGAACTCTGGATGACTTTGGAGGAAACCAGTTCACCGTTGCGGTCGATGATGACCTCTAGCAGAACGGTGCCCTGTTGTTGCAGCTTGAGGGCGCGCTTGGGATAGCGCACGTATTGGTAACTGGCGCGTACCATGGAGGTGCTGTATTCGTTAATCAGTTCCTTGCTGCGTGCTGCGGCCTTGGCTCTGGCTTCTGCGGCGGCAACAGCCTTGGCGATGGCTTCCTTGCGCAGACGTTCCTGTTCAAGTTTGGCCAGTCGCTCCCGCTCGGCTTCAGCGGCTTTGCGCGCTTTTTCTGCAGCGTCTTCACTGGGCTCTGGCGCGGGTTCTGCGGCCTGTGGTTTGGGTTCGGGCGCCGGTGCAGCTGCTGTGCGAGCCGGTGAGACTGCACCCCCCCAGCTTTTGGTTTCAGCGATGCGAGTCTGAGTGGGGGCTGTAATTTCAAAGCTGGTCAAGAGTGTGGCGCCGCGATCGCCGTCGGGCATTTGCAGCATGTCTTGCTTGAAGCCCGATGAGGGTGGGCGGGCGCCAATCCAGCAAGAAAGCAGCAGGTTGAAAAATTCGGGATCGTCGCTTTCCAGCAGCGTGGTGCCATTGAGTTTTATCACGGTGCCGGTGTCGGCAATCATATCAATGGTCATATGATCGCCCGCTTGCAGGTCGTCTTTGAGCATTGAGCCGAAGGCAATAATGTTGTCAGCTTGGGCTTTTTGCGTGTC
>JBFKDP010000393.1:0-3586 GCA_041619575.1 Litorivivens sp. | reverse complement strand
GTCCACCCCTTGTGGCCGGGCACGTGCCCTCGCGGTGCCGGTTTGATATCTCTGGCGTATTGGTGAACCTGTTCGGAACCTGAGTAATAGAGCGAATCTGTCGTGCCGGGTAAACCCTTTTCGCTGGTAAAGCTTGCTTCGTAGTGAACGCCCTGCTTGACCAACCAGTCAAAATGCTCAGGCGACTGCTCGCAATACAGATCGATCTTCTCTTGCTGGATATAGAGCCCACTCGCGGCAACAATATAGTCCCGCATGGCTTCGATGCTGTCGTCTACCCCGCAGGCTTTCTGAAGTGCAGTACCACCCCCCGCATACACCACACCACCTGACATGGCGGAAGAGCCACCCAGCTTGGGCAGCGATTCCAGCACCACAACGCTTGCGCCTGCAGCGGCGGCCTCAATGGCTGCAGCCGTTCCGGCCACACCAGAGCCTACCACCACCACATCAGCACTCGCATACCAGCTGCGAATGTCACCTCGCCGCAGCGCTGCCGAGGCCGGGCCTGCGGTGAGAGAGGCGGCTGCCAGCCCGCCCAGCAAGGCTCGGCGCTTCAGGGAATATAGTTCTTCACTCATTGCACTGTTTACTCACGGCTATTTTGCCGACTCAAGGGATTTCCTTGCCTCGAGCCAGGCGCCAATCATCACCCCCATATTATGGGGGTTGTAGGCATCCTCTTCGCGCTTGAACAGCCCCTTGCCGGCATACTGCAAAATGGTGATATTGGGTTCTTCGTAAATTTTGCCATCACCGAGATCTTCCATACGGTTCATTACCTCACAGAAAATCCAGCCCTTGTCTTCGTCAATCGAATACCAGGTAATCGGGAAAGAGGTCATATGTTTAGCGGGAAACTCGGACATCGTTTTACTTATCCAGCTGTGAATCCGCTTTCGCCCCCAAAAACGGCCATAGTGGTGCTCAAAATAGGTCGCATCTTCGGTAAAACAATTGGCCCAGTCCGACCAATCGCCGGTCTGCCCACCCCTTAATGCTGCAGCCTGAAATGTGTCAAAAGCCTCTTCCAGTTCTGATCGTGTCCAGCGTCCCATCGTCAGTGCTCCTTATTATTATGTTGGGCCCATCACTGCTGACATTAACCATACACCAGCATGAACAGCGCGGCTGCCTGATTGAGCGTACGCAGGATTAACTTCTTGAACTACACCCAGGAAAGGGGCATAAAAGCGAGCCAGGCAAGCACAATCTGACGGCATTGGAGACATACTGAATGCTCTGCAATGCACGGGGAATGCGCAATCGCCATGCTTCAATACCCAGGATATGGCGGCGCCCCTAAAGACATAACAAGAGGATCACATGGAAAAAATCATCTACGCACTATGGAAACATGACCAACAATCCGCCGATGATTTTCGGGAGGTATTGCGTTCGCGACTTTGCCCGACACTGCAGCGCGATGACATTGCACACCTGAAAGTCTGCGTCTACGACAGCGACGTGGCCGCAGCCAAAGACTACCGCATTGAGAGCACCCAGCCCCCTGCCGATGGCATCTTGTCGCTATGGGTTGAAACCGCCATAAACAGAGGCTACATCGAGCGTGAAATCGCCAAGCACACGCGCACCTTTGCCGGCTATCTGGTGACTGAGTCCGAACCGCTGGTCAATCGGCAATACCCCCCCAAAGAGGGTGAACGAACGTTCGGCATGAATCAGGTGGTCTTTCTACAAAAACCGGAGCGCCTGACGTTAGATCAATGGATCAATATCTGGCACGGCAGCCACACCAGCGTTGCCATCGAAACACAATCCACCTTCGGCTATCGCCAGAATGTTGTGGCCCGGCCCTTGACCGAGAACGCCCCGCCCTGTGATGCCATTGTTGAGGAAAACTTTCCCGAGGCAGCCATTCACTCTCGAGCAGCCTTCTACGATGCCGAGGGCAAGCCCGAGCTGCAGCAAGAGCGCGAAAAGATAATGATGGAAAGCTGCATGCGCTTTATTGATTTCGATAAAATTGATTGTGTGCCCATGAGCGAGTACGTTATAAGCTAGACCCAGCAAAAAGAAATAATAAAACAGGAAAAACTATGTTGTGGCTTTCGCTTTTCTGGGCCTGGCTCGCCTGGAACGTTTATCACCCCTGGCGGGGCAAGCCGGAGTTCATGGGGGTCATCAGCTTCTCCTTCGGCTTACTGGTTGGCGAGTTACCGCTGCACGTTATCGCCATCGAGTTCCTGATCGCGATTGGCATGATTGCCGTCGGCGGGCTGTCCGGGCTAATTGATGCCTCAGCCGTACTCATTGCCGGCGCATCCTGGCTGGCACTGGCACAATTCTATTCACAAGCCGACGATGCCCGTCAGGAAGTCGAAGGTGGTATTAAGCAGGCACTAGGTGAAAACTATGCCGACCGCATTCCTGAAGACCGCAAGCGGACCATCCCCGAGCGCGTTGATGGCTGGCGTCTGATCAAACCCTTTAAATTTGAAGTGCCCGGCGTAACGCGCGTCCGAAACACCACCTACCACACCGAAGGCAATACCAAGCTCAAAGTAGAGATCTACCACCACGAGTCCCTGCCACCCGATGCTCCGGTGCTACTCCAGATTCATGGTGGTGCGTGGATTATCGGCAATAAGGATCAGCAGGCACTGCCCTTAATGGGGCAACTGGCCAGCCGGGGCTGGGTTTGCGTCAGCGTCCAGTACCGACTGAGCCCTGAAGCAACATTTCCCGACCACATCATTGACTGCAAACGCGCGCTCGTCTGGGTCAAAGAGCATATTTCAGAGTATGGTGGCGACCCCAACTTTATCGTTGCGACTGGCGGGTCGGCCGGAGGCCACCTCTCCGCCCTGCTGGCACTGAGCGCCAACAATCCAACTTTCCAGCCCGGCTTCGAAGACAAAGATACCCGTGTTCAGGGCGCAATACCGTTCTACGGGATATTTGACTTCACCAATTCTATGGGCCAGCGCAAGCACAAGGGGCTCGAAGAGCTTCTGGCCAAGCGGGTTCTTAAAGTCGGGCTCTACGAAGACCCCCAGCGCTGGGAAATCGCTTCCCCCATATTCCACGTGTCCAAAGACGCCCCGCCAACACTGCTGATACACGGCAACGGCGATACACTGGCGCCGGTGGAAGAATCTCGCGCACTCTACCAAGCCCTCAGTGCCATTGAGGGCACACGGGTAGGCTTCGCGGAGTTAAGTTACGCCCAGCACGCCTTCGAGTTGTGGTATTCGCGGCGCAGCCTGCATGTCATTCACGGGGTAGAGGCCTTTGTGTCGGCAATCCATCAGGAATACTTGGATAAAAAAGCCTCTAAGCCTGCTGCAGCGCCCTGACCCGGCGCCGCAGTTCCCGAACCACGTCCCGCTCAAACCAGGGGTTTTTCTTTAACCAGAGCTGATTTCTGGGGGACGGGTGCGGCAGCGGCATAATCCCCGGCCCGTAGTCGCCAAACGCGCGTACAGTTTCCGTTAAATTGGCTTTGGCATCAGGCAGATAGCGTCGCTGGGCATACCGCCCAATCAGCAGAGTCAGGCAAATCTCCGGCATCTCAGCCAAAATACGCTCATGCCACTGAGGCGCGCATTCAGGCCGCGGCGGC
>JBFKDP010000392.1:0-3593 GCA_041619575.1 Litorivivens sp. | reverse complement strand
TGCAGACCTTTGATCAGGCTCTGTACGAACTCTACAAAGAAGGGCAGATCACTTACGAGGATGCCCTGGCCCACGCTGATTCGCCCAACGATCTGCGTCTGATGATAAAAATGGGTGGAGCTGATTCTGACAAGCTCAGTGAGATGTCGAAGGGGCTTACCATGATGGAAGACGACGATGGGCTCGGCAAAAGCGGGCCGCTCGGGCGTTAGGCGGGCTGGCTGCGCATCCAGGATTCGAGAATCAACTGCGCGCTCAGGCTGTCAACCGCCTCGCGCTTGAAGTTCTTGCTGTGCTTTTTTTCCATGATCGCGCCCTTGGCCTCAAAGCTGCTCAGGCGCTCATCCCAATACTCGACCTGAACGCCAAATCGGCCATTGAGCCGGCGCCCGAATTTGCTGGCACGCGTGCTCAGTTCGGAGGCGCTGCCATCCATGTTCAGTGGTAAGCCCACCACGACCACGTCAGGTTGCCATTCGTCCAGCAAGCGCTCTATCTGATTCCAGTCCGGAATGCCGTCGCGGGCCTTTAGAGCCTGGAGGGCGCTGGCAGTGCCGAGTAAGGTCTGTCCGCTGGCGACGCCAATCCATCGGGTGCCGTAGTCAAAGCCCAGCACGGTGCGCGCATTGCTGCTCACGCGTGGCCACTGTGAGGGGATAACTGGTCCAGTGTGATGCCCAGTTTTTTGAGTGCGGCGTCCAGTTTTTTATGGTGGGGCACGGCAAACAGGATGTGTTCGTCGGCGGGCACCGTCAGCCAGGCGTTGTCTTCCAGTTCATCTTCGAGCTGTCCCGGTGCCCAGCCGGCATAGCCCAGTGCAATCAGGCTGCGTTGCGGGCCTTGATCTTGGGCGATGGCATCGAGAATATCCAGCGAGGTGGTCAACCGGATCTCGCTGCTGACTTCAAGGGTCGACTGCCACTGCTGGCCTTGAACATGGTGATGCAGGACAAAGCCGCGGTCGGTGTGCAAGGGGCCGCCGGCCAGTACTGGCTCATTGTGGGTGTGGCGGTCATTTTTTAGCGACAGCTGATCAAAGATTTCGTCGACGCGCACATCCAGCGGGTGATTGATCACGATACCCATCGCCCCTTCCTGGCTGTGCTCGCAGAGGTAAGTCAGGCTGTTGGCGAAAAAGCCGCCGCCGAGGCTGGGGGTGGCCAGCAAAAAATGATTTTTCAGGCTGTTTTGACTCATAAATGGATTATGGCGCAGCCGTGCAGGAACACAAGCGGCGTCAGCCCTCGGAGGTGAGGGTGCTCTGTTCAAAGCGCCATGTGCGGATAATCTCCAGCACGTCTACCCTCTTTCGCAATTCGGCGGGGAAAGGGGCAAAAGGTGCGGCCAGGCGCACAATTCGCAGTGCAGCAGCGTCCAGGAGTGGGTGGCCCGATTTCTGTAAGATCTCGACTTCGCGCACGCTGCCGTCTGGCAACAGTGCCACCATGAGTCTAAGGGAGCCCTCAATGCCCTGCCGCCTGGCCCCTTCCGGGTAGTTATTGTTGCCAATGGTCTCGATTTCGGTGCGCCATTGGTGCAAATACTCTGCCTCTACCGCAGCTTTGGTCGAAGTTGACGATAGCGTTCGAATCCGGGGGCGCTTGGCGTAGGCTTGTCTCTGAATGTCCAATTTGGCCTGCAGGCTGGCAATTTCCCGACTCAATTGGGTAGCCTCGGAGGCGCCGTCAACGAGCTCAGGAGGTTGTTCGGTTTTCTTGTCCTGGAGGGCTGCCTGCAGCTCGCTTTGGCTGCTGGTGCTGAGCAGCTTGCGATCTTCGGCGAGCACCTGGCGTTTAGCCAGCGCCAGCGTTTCCGGGGTGGAGTGAATGCTGTCGCGCAAAGGGCGTAGCTTGTCGGTTGTCAGCTGGGCCCTTTCTTCCAGCGAACCGCTGCCTGCCTGATCGTTTTGGGCAAGAAAGTCGGCTTCGTCCTTATTGACGCTTTTGTGCTTGGCCAGGGTGATTTCGAGTCGCGGTGCCGAGCGCTGTTTCAACTCCTCACTGAAACCAACTCCCAGAATGACGGCGGCATGCAGAGCGGCGGCCAGACAAAAGAAAAAGCCGAGTTTGTCAGGAGGCAGGGCAGGTGCGCTGTCAGCTGTCATATTCATGGGTCAGGGTGCGGCGCTCTGCACAGGAGCGCCATTCGTCAGGCGGTCTGCGATCACGTCCATCAGGCGATGGGCGATACGTGTATCGAAGGCGCGATCGATCTCCCGTATGCAAGTGGGGCTGGTGACATTGATTTCTGTCAGGTAGTCGCCGATAACGTCGAGACCAACAAACAATAGCCCTTTTTCTCTGACAACAGGCGCTACTTGCTCGGCGATCCATTGGTCTCGTGCACTCAGGGGCTGTGCGCGTCCAGTGCCACCGGCAGCCAGATTGCCCCGGGTTTCGCCCTTGGCGGGTACTCGAGCCAGGCAATAGGGTACGGCCTCACCATCAATCAGCAGAATACGCTTGTCACCTTCGCTGATTTCCGGCAGATAACGCTGAGCCATCACGGTTTCTTCGCCGTGACGGGTCAGGGTTTCAATAATGACCCCGAGATTCGGGTCTTGTGCGCCTACCCGGAAAATGGATGAGCCGCCCATGCCGTCCAGGGGTTTCAGGATGATATCTCCGTGTTTTTGGTGGAATTCGCGGAGTTTAACGGCACTGCGGGTAACGATTTGTGGTGGTATGCATTGCGGGAACTGGGTGGCGAAGAGCTTTTCGTTGCAGTCGCGCAGGCTCTGAGGGCGATTGACGACCAATGTTCCGCGCTGTTCTGCGGCCTCGAGCAGGTGGGTCGCATAGAGAAATTCGTTGTCGAATGGGGGGTCTTTGCGCATCAGAATGACATCGAGTGTGCTTAGCGGGATGTCTTCCGGCTCGCCCATCTCGTAGAAATGTTTCGGGTCATCAAATACTTGCAGCTCTCTGGTGACGGCAAGTGGTTCGCCGTCAGCGAGGTAAAGATCGGCGCATGTCATGTAGACGAGCCGCCAGCCGCGGTCTCTGGCTGCCCATAGCATCGCCAGGGTGGAGTCTTTCTTGAAGGTGATGCGGTCAATGGGGTCCATCACCACACCGAGTGTGATTGTCATAGTCGCTATCTACAGGTCGGGGCAATCCACTGTTTGTGGTCTGCTGCTCTTGTTCCGGGGTGCCGTCATTGGGGTGAAAACTCTGGCAAGTAAAGTACGTGTAGATTGAGCTGCTGGCAAGTTTGGCGCGAGCAAATTCCCCCAATATACAGGCTAGTTATGGATTAAAGCTGGATTCCATGTTAAACAGGAAAGCTAACTGGAACAATAACAAATCGTCGGCCTGCTTGAGGCGGTCGGCCTGATGTCAAGGTGGCATATGGAAGCAAACTTTCAGAATCTCAAGGTCATGGTGATTGACGACAGTAAAACCATTCGTCGCACCGCTGAAACCTTGCTCACCAAGGTTGGTTGTGCGGTAATTACTGCGACTGATGGTTTTGATGCGTTGGCAAAAATTGCCGACTCCAAGCCGGATATCATCTTTGTCGATATCATGATGCCGCGCCTGGATGGCTATCAAACCTGCGCATTGATCAAGAACAACAGCGAATTCAAGAAG
>JBFKDP010000391.1:0-3595 GCA_041619575.1 Litorivivens sp. | reverse complement strand
TTGCCGGGCGATTCAGTGTAATCAGTAATACACCGTCGTCGTCCAGTTCCTGCAAAATTGTTTCAGACATCAGATTCTCTGCTAATCATTTATAAAGTTGACGGCCGCATCGATTTCAGCCCGTTCTGTTCGACAATTATTGGCAGGGTGACCAAGCGATTCGGCACCAAATGAAATACCGAAAAGCAGCTTCTGCGATGACGGTACATTAAGCTCTTCACGCACCTGATCAGCGAAAAAACTCAGAGCCGTCTGCGGACAACTCGCCAAGCCATGCGCACTCAGACTGAGCATCAGGGTTTGGGCGTACATGCCCAAATCGGCTGCCTCTCTAATACCAAAAGACTCGTGCAAAAACAGAAACGCGACATGTGGCGCCCCGAAAAATTCAAAGTTGCGCAAAAAAGCTTCACCCCGGGCCGCCTTATCCTCGCGTTCTATGCCCAGCGCATCGTATAAAGCCTTTGCAGAGGCGTATTGACGATCTTTGTAGACACCTTCGTATTTTCCATCGTAAGGAAAGTCCATCGTCATTTTGCCAGCGAGAAAATCCTCGCTGATTCGTTTTTTCAAACGCTCTTTGGCTTCGCCACTGACTACAACCGCCTGCCAAGGCTGAGTATTACAATTTGATGGCGCATACTGAGCTGATTCAAACACAGACTGCAACAGCGCAGAGGAAACAGGCTCTGAGGAAAACGCCCGCACTGAGCGGCGCTGCCGAACCAGTGCATGAAAATCACTGATGCGAACGTCATCAGAAGAGGAAAGTTGTTCAGACTCATTCACTGGCAATAACTCCTGCCTTTTTCAAATCGTTGATTTCCTGCTGACTCAAACCAGCGTCGATCAAAATGCCATCAGCCGCCGCGCCTGCTGCGCATGGGCCCGCTTCAACCACCGACGGCGTGCGGGAGAATCTGGGCGCTGGCGCAGACTGTCGTACGCCTTCAAGCTCTATATAGCTGTCGCGGGCGACATTGTGTGGGTGCTGCATAGCCTCTCGCATATCGAGTACCGGCGCGAAGCAGACATCAGTGCCTTCCATTATGCCACACCATTCGTCACGTGTTTTAGTCCTGATTTTCGCGGCAATTTTTTCTTTATAGACAGACCACTTGTCCTTTTCAAACAGATGTGTGTAGCCGCCATCGCCGAGATCGATCTCAAGCTTCTCCGCCAACAATGCGTAGAACTGCGGTTCAAGCGAGCCAATAGAGACATAGCGCCCATCCGCACATTCATAGGTATCGTAAAAATGTGCGCCACCATCAAGCCAATTGGACTGCCTACCAAGCTCCCAGTTTCCAGCATCCAGGTAGGCCTGAGTCGGCGCCATTAATGAAATCACACCGTCGCTGATCGCCGCGTCGACGACCTGCCCCTTACCTGAAGACTTCGCCTCAAGCATCGCTGCCAACAAACCCGTCACCAGAAAGAGAGAGCCACCACCATAGTCACCTACCAGATTCAGTGGCGGTACCGGCCCACCCTCACGACGGCCAATCGCATCCAACGCACCCGTGACAGCGATATAGTTGATGTCATGCCCTGCGGCCTGCGACAGCGGTCCGCTCTGCCCCCAACCTGTCATTCGCCCGTAGACCAAGCCCTGATTACGCGCCAGGCACTCATCCGGCCCGAGCCCGAGTTTTTCCATCACGCCCGGGCGGAAACCTTCGAACAAGGCGTCAGCGGACTCAACGAGCTTCAAGACCAATTCGACCGACTCCGGATTTTTCAAATTGAGCGCAATACTGCGCTTGCCTCGTGAGGTCACATCCGTAGGGTTCGTCTGCCCAGCAGCCCGGTCAATCCGGATAACGTCGGCTCCCATATCAGCGAGCAGCATACCCGCATAAGGCCCGGGTCCAATTCCCGCCATCTCAATAATCGTTACACCACTTAAGGGGCCGGCCATGGTGAATTCTCCTTTTCTGTCTTCAATAAAAAAACGCCTGTCTCTCACGAAACAGGCGTTTAAATCATTACTTGCGAGACAAGCGATTACTCGCCGGTAAACACTGCCGGGCGCTTTTCCTTGAAGGCTCGCATGCCCTCTTTCGCATCCTTCGACGCAAACACAGGACCGGCGAGCTCATCAGATTTCAGCATTGCCTCATCTTCGGCAATATCTGTCTGCAACTCACGCAGAGAGCGAGTAATAGCTTTCAGAGCCAGCGGCCCTGTCTGACCAATTTGCTCTGCAATTTTCTTGGCTTCATTGAGCGCCTCACCCTTGGGCACGACACGGTTAATTAGCCCCCACTCCAAAGCTTCCTTGGAGGTAATATGCCGACCCAGCAATACGATTTCTGCGGCAAGGCAATAGGGAATCTGGCGCGGCAGCCGAATACTGGACCCTGCCATCGGATAGAGACCGCGAGCTACCTCAGTGACACCATAGATTGAATCTTCAGCACCTACACGAATATCCGTACCCGCTAGAATTTCGGTGCCACCAGCCAATGCGTAACCTTCAACAGCCAAAATAATCGGCTTGTTTGGACGGTTGTCACGCAAGAGAGCCTGCCAGTGTACATTGGGCACCTTGCCCATCAGCTCCATAAACTCTTCTGTACTCTTCTGGTTGCCATCGGCACCGGCCTTTAGGTCCATGCCTGCGCAAAAGGTATCGCCGTTGGCAGTAAGAATCGCACACATCAGGGAGTCATCTTCGTCCAGCAGGCGCCAAGCTTTGTACATACCCAAGAGCATTTCCGGGCTGAAAGCATTTTTGGCTTCAGGCCGATTCAGAGTAACAATCAGGGTTTTGCCTTCCTGTTCGATGATGCAGTTTTTTGTGCTGATATCGAGTTCAGCCATTTGAGATTCTCCGTAAGTTGGTCTGGAGCAGGTAGAGGCTCCGATGTCTTTTGTAGAGTCGGAGGTCAAACATCTGACGCTAGACGCGAGCACCGCTACGCGGTGCTATGCTGCAAATAGTAGCTTAGCAGCAGACGTCAGACATCCGACCGTCTTTAAGCTACTTCGCCCTTCCCTTCCAGCGCATAGGCCTTCGCTGTCTTGTAGTCCGGCTTGCCGCTTGGCGCTCGCGGAACGCTGTCGATAATATGCAGCGCGCGCGGCACCTTGTAGCCCGCAATATGATTGCGGCAATGTTCCTGCACATCCGCCAGTGTCAACGCAACACCGTCGCGCACCTGTACAACAGCAGTTACCTTGCTACCCCAGCGCTCGTCCGGCGTCGCTACTACCAAGGCATCGAATATACCTTCGTGTGCTTTCAATGCATTCTCGACTTCTTCAGGAAATATTTTCTCACCGCCGCTGTTTATACAGTTAGAACCCCTGCCATAAACGGTGATTGAACCATCTTCTTCCAGCTTGGCTTCGTCACCTGTCAGCAGCCAGGTCTTGCCTTCCACTTCAATAAAGGTCTTGGCGGTTTTCTCCGGGTCGTTGTAGTAGCCCGCGGGAATATACCCTGAACGTGCAAAGATTCCCTTCTCGCCCAGTTTTGCATGACGAGGGGGATTTTCTTCCTCGACGATTACGTCCATAAACTCGGAGCGAGTCACATTGCCAAGGCCGGCTTCAGATTTCTTCTCGCCGTTGTCCATTCCCATCTGTC
>JBFKDP010000390.1:0-3602 GCA_041619575.1 Litorivivens sp. | reverse complement strand
GCGGGACATAAATCAGGTCTGAGATTTTGCGAATCAAGTGATCCTCATATTTTGAAATTTCACCGTCGGCAATGGCTACCTGCCAGAGCGTTTCCAGCAACTGTATTTTCTGTTCAGGTGTGTAGTGCTCGTTGATCAGGCTGGTATAGGGGTGATAGGCATTGTCTTCCTCAAACTGTTCTTCAGCTAGCGCCATCAGTTCTCTTATTTCTGCCTCGCTGACGTCATGCTCTTTTGCCAACAGTGAACGAATGGTCTCCAGTTCAACGTCACCTTGATCGAAGTCTGCCTTGGAGAGTTCGATTAGTAGAGCGGCACTAGCCAACTGCAGGCGATGCTCGTCGCTGCTGTCATTGTGAGGTGATAGTTGCTCGGTAAAAAAAGCTTGCAGTTTTTTGAGCATCAGGCCATGTCCACAAGCAGTTGCTGGAGTTTGCGCTGATCTGCTGCAAACAGACGAATACCTTCCGCCAACTTTTCGGTGGCCATCGCGTCATCGTTGAGTTCAAAACGAAAGTCGGCTTCTCCGATGATTTCACTCTTGTCGCTGGACCGCGCCTTGTCAGCAAACAGGTTCTGATAGAGTTCGGCCTTGTTCAGGCTCAATTCCTCCAGCAGTGCCGGGCTGATTGTGAGCCTATCGCACCCGGCCAGCGCTTCAATCTGTCCGGTGTTACGGAAGCTGGCACCCATGACAATGGTCTTGTAGTCGTGGTGTTTGTAGTAGTTGAAGATGCGTTTGACTGACTGGACGCCCCGATCATCATTGGCGTTTTTCTGTGCTTCACCCTGTGCTTTGTACCAGTCGTAAATACGACCAACAAAGGGTGAAATCAGCGTGACCCCGGCATCAGCACAGGCGCGAGCCTGAGCGAAGCCAAATAGCAGCGTCAGATTGCATTGAATGCCTTCTTTTTCAAGTTGATGCGCCGCTGCTATCCCTTCCCAGGTTGACGCAATTTTGATCAACACTTTCTCTGAGCCGATACCCTTGTCGGTGTAGAGCGACATGATCTCGCGGGCCTGATTTAGGGTTGCCTCGGTATTAAAGGAGAGGTGTGCGTCTATTTCAGTCGAAACCCGTCCGGGAACAATGTTTGCAATTTCACTGCCGATGTCGACAGCCAGTTTGTTAATCGCCGTGCGTAGTTCGTCTTCGCTGCTGCTCGCCTTGACGCTGGCGGCATGCTGTTTGATCAACGCCTGGTAGTCGGGCAGGGCGGCGGCTTTGAGCAGGAGCGAAGGATTGGTTGTAGCGTCGAGTGGCTTAAAACGGCGGATTGCTTCAATGTCGCCAGTGTCCGCGACGACGTCGCTGAATTTTCTCAATTGCTCAAGTTTGTTAGTCATGATTGTCCAATGAAACGTTAATTGCTACTGAGAGTGTACCTGCAAATTGTCATGTTTGTTTAGACACGAAAGCGCTTCTTTGAGTACCGATAGCCCGGCACCGGGCTTGTGCGCGTTTTCTGACAGATGTCTCCGGAACTGTTTGGCACCGGGTTGACCATTAAACAGGCCAAGAACATGGCGGGTGATGTGATTAAGGCGCGAGCCTTTCTGCAGTTGCTGTTCGATGTAAGGGAAGAGTGCCGTCAGTGCGGCTTGCGCCTCAGGGCCCTCTTGTCCCGCATAGAACAGGAGGTCGACATCGCGCAGCAGCGCGGGATTCTGGTAGGCTCTGCGTCCCATCATGACACCGTCCACATGCTCCAAGTGCTCAAGCGCATCGTCTACGGCGTGAATACCGCCGTTGATTATAATTTCCAGCTGAGGGAAATCCTTTTTCAGCTGGTAGACCTTGTCGTATTCCAGCGGGGGGATTTCCCGGTTTTCCTTTGGACTCAGGCCGCTTAACCAAGCTTTGCGAGCGTGAACAATAAATACCTCGCAGCCGGCATCTGCTACCTGACCAACAAAATCACATAAAAAAGCGTAGCTATCGAGATCATCTATTCCAGTTCGGTGCTTGACCGTTACGGGCAGGCTGCAGGCAGCGCGCATGGCGCTGACAGAGGCCGCGACCGTTGCTGCTTCACCCATCAGACAGGCCCCAAAGCGGCCATTCTGAACCCGGTCCGAGGGGCAGCCACAATTGAGGTTTACTTCATCATAGCGCCACTGTTCGGCCATTTTAGCGCAGGCAGCCAGATCGGAAGGATCACTGCCGCCAAGTTGCAAGGCGAGGGGGTGCTCGCATTCATCATAATCCAGAAAGCGCGCGGGCTCCGCGTGAAGCAAGGCTCCGGTGGTTACCATCTCCGTATACAGCAGCGCGTCACGGCTGAGCTGACGCCAGAATACGCGGCAGTGGCGGTCAGACCAGTCCATCATGGGCGCGATACAGAATCGCCGGTTGAGCTTTGAAACAGTCACAGAGAGTTTTCCGGATGAGTTGATGAGTTCGAACACGTATAATGGCCGCCTTTCGGCGCTGAGCCGTCTATTGTATGAAAAACGCCTTCAGGATTCATTATGACTGTTGTACGAACCCGAGTAGCTCCTTCGCCCACCGGTGACCCTCATGTCGGTACCGCGTATATTGCCTTGTTTAACTACTGCTTTGCCAAGGCTAATGGCGGTCAGTTTCTGCTGCGGGTTGAAGACACTGATCAGCAGCGCTCCACCGCAGAGTCCGAGCAGGCCATTCTCGATTCCCTGCGCTGGCTGGGACTCGACTGGGATGAAGGCCCCGATGTCGGTGGTGATTGCGGCCCCTATCGCCAGAGTGAACGCAGCGATGTCTATCGCCAGCATGTAGAGCAGCTATTGGCCAATGGACATGCTTTCAAGTGTTATCGCACAGCTGCTGAGCTGGATGAGCTTCGCGAAGCTCGACGGGCATCTGGTCAACATACGGCTCTCAAACCGAGCGATCTGAAATTATCTGACGATGAGCACGCGCGCCGCGAAGCCGCCGGTGAGCCCTATGTGGTACGAATGAGCGTGCCGGAAGATGATGGCCGCTGTGTGGTCCAGGATATGCTCCGCGGCGATGTTGAGCTGGAGTGGGGGCAGGTGGACGCCCAGATTCTGCTTAAATCCGACGGCATGCCCACCTATCACCTGGCCAACGTGGTGGATGACCATTTGATGGGCATCACTCACGTTATTCGCGGAGAGGAGTGGATAAACTCTGCCCCTAAACACAAGCTGTTATACCAGTACTTTGGTTGGGATATGCCGGTACTCTGCCATTTGCCCCTGCTGCGAAACCCAGATAAGAGCAAGCTGAGTAAGCGCAAGAACCCGACGAGTATTTTGTACTACCAGAAAATGGGATACCTGCCCGAGGCGCTGTTGAATTACCTTGGGCGAATGGGCTGGTCCATGCCTGATGAGCGGGAAAAGTTTAGTCTGAAAGATATGATCGAGGCTTTTGATATCTCCCGCGTGAGCCTCGGAGGACCAATTTTCGACGTTGAGAAGTTGTCCTGGCTCAATGGCATGTGGATCCGCGAAGACCTCTCGCTGGAGCAGCTGGCAGATCGCTTGCAGAGCTGGGCGTTCAACCGAGAGCGCCTGCTGGAAATACTGCCGTATGCACAGGCCCGGATAGAGACCTTCAGCGATCTGGCACCGCTGGCGTCGTTTTTCTTTGC
>JBFKDP010000389.1:0-3602 GCA_041619575.1 Litorivivens sp. | reverse complement strand
GGTGAGCTGTTTCAGGTCAACTTCGAAGAAGATTACAAACAAATCAGTCAGGAGTTTCGTTGGATTTCTCCCGGTGGTGAGGCTCTGGAATATATCGGCGGTATATACCTGCACTACAGCGAGCTCTACTTCTACGACTCCATTCGCGTAGACAGCGATATCGTGCCGTCTTTGATCAATGCAGCGGACGCAACTGAAGGCGGTGCTCGTGGTGATGTCGATCCGGACCCGCTCGGCGGTTCTCCTGAGGAAATCGCGGGGATTGGTGATGCCGGTAACGCCATTCGTAACTTCCGCTCCCCCAGAGATTTCAACAGTAATTCCAAGATCGCCTCGGCTTTCCTGCAGGCGACCTGGACAGCCAGCGAAGAGCTACGTGTGTCTTTGGGTGGCCGATTTACCTGGGAAAACAAGAAAGGGGATCGCAAACTGGAATTTGCATTTCCTGACGGCACCATTCGGCCCATTGGTGAGTCTGACACAGCTGCGGCAATCAGTTTTGCTGCGGAGCGTCACGATCTGAAGGGCGAGCGCACAGAAACGCAATTTGCGCCGTCGCTGAATATCCAGTGGGATTTCTCGCCCGATGCCATGGCTTATTTTACTGCGAGTAAGGGTTTTAAATCCGGTGGCTTTGATGCCCGCTCCAATGCATCACCGAGTGCTGAACCAACGCCGAGAAATCCCAATGCCGTATCGGCCAATCAGACGGTACTGATCGGTAGTTTTGAATACGAAGAGGAAGAGTCGCAAAGTTACGAGTTGGGTATGAAATCAACCTTGCTGGACGGCGCTGCTGAGTTGAATGCCGCGTTGTTCAGAACAGAATTCGATAACCTGCAGGTCAGCGTATTTGACGGTACGCTCGGCTTCAATGTGGGTAATGCCGCCAGTGCAATCTCACAGGGGTTGGAGCTGGATGGGCGAATCGGCCTGTCAGAACACTGGATTTTATCGGCGGGGCTGGCCTTTCTCGACTTTGAATTTCTCGACCACAAGGCGGGCACCTGTATTCAGGGCCAGGTCCCGGACCAACCCAACGGTATCAACTGCGACTACAGCGGTAAAACCAATCAGTATGTCGCGGACTATTCGGGGAATATTTTGCTTGCCTATGAAAATTCGGTATTTGATAGCCTGATGTTCCGAGCCAACTTCGACGTTGTGTTTACCGACGACTATCACCCTTCGCCGAATCTGGATGACCGCATCAAGCAGGATGGCTATGAGGTCTATAACGCTCGGCTGTCACTGTCTGATTTGGGCGGAGACTGGGAAGTAGCATTGCTCGGCAAGAATCTGACAGATGAGCTGATTATCGTCTACGGGGTCGACGCGCCGACGGCGTACACGATTACAGAAGCGGCAACGCATCACGGCTTTGTTAACCCGCCACGAACTTATGCCTTGCAGGTTAGCTACCGTTGGTAAGCGGCTTGTTCTCGGATTTGTGTGTTACCAAGTGCTAGTTGCCCGTGCGCCATGCGCAAGAAAAGATTGATCCCGACAATGGTGGGGCGATAAGCTCCTGACAGGACATAATAATCATAATGCGAGGCCTGAAATACGATGAGTGTGACAGTGCGTAAGCTTTCCTGGAAAACTGCTGCGCCCGCAATGGGGGTGGGAGTCATGCTGATGGCCCCTGTCACCCAGGCCGATAAATTTATTCTCGAAGAAGTTTACGTGACTGCCCAGCATCGGGAGCAATCTTTGCAGGATGTGCCGGTATCGGTCAGCGCCGTGTCTGGCGAAAAAATGCTGTCGGCAGGCATCAATAAAATGGAAGATCTCCAGGCCTACATACCCAATCTCACCATGACGGAAACCGGCATTGGGACTTCACTCTACATTCGGGGTATCGGCTCGGGCGTGAATCAAGGCTTTGAACAATCCGTTGGTATGTACGTGGATGGTATTTACTACGGCCGCGCCCAACTGGCCCGCGCCCCCTTTCTGGATCTGGCTCGGGTCGAAGTATTGCGTGGTCCGCAGAATATTCTCTATGGGAAGAATAGTGTTGCCGGTGCCATCAGCATCGTTACGGAGCGCCCGACGGAGGAGTTCGAGGGGTCATTCCGTGCTTTGTACGAACCTGAGTTTGACGAGCGAGTTGTAGACTTGACTGTGTCGGGGCCGATCAGTGACACGCTTGCTTACCGTTTTACTGGCCGCTTGCGGAAATACGGTGGGTATATAGAAAATCTGACACTCGACCGCGACGAGCCAAACTATGACGAGGCAACGCTGCGGTTTCGCCTCGACTGGGATATTAGCGAAAACCTGCTGCTGGGGTTTAAAGCCGAAGTCGGCAAGTTTGACGTGACAGGACGGCAGGTGGAAATCATTGATGATTCACCTTCCACAGATGACAATCCCCTGTTTACCGGGCGCACCCACGCAGAGATTTTATACGACACAGAGGATCCAACCGGGCAGGTCATCAATATCGACAGTGATCCTTCCGTGCTTAACAACACGCAGGACTACAAGCGTTCTTCAAACGGTGATTTCAGCCATAACGACACCTCCAATATTACCATTTCCCTCGACTGGGTACGCGACGAGCACAACTTCACCTCTATCACAGGATTTATGGCCTACGAGTACGATGATTTTTGTGATTGTGACTTTACCGGAGCCGAGGGCTTTAAACTTGAGCTGGCTGAAGAGTACGACCAGTTCAGTCAGGAATTTCGCTGGATGTCCCCGGTTGGCGACACCATGGAATACCTTGGCGGCGTCTACTATCAAAAAACGGATCTCTATTTCTACGACAGCATTATCGTCGATTCGGATCTGATCGTGCAGTTGCTGAACGCTGCTGATGCCACAGAGGGCGGTGCCAGAGGGGATATCGATCCGAACCCGCTTGGCGGTTCGCCGGAAGAAATTGCGGGTATTGGCGATGCCGGAAACGCTATTGCCGATTTGACCTCGCCCCGGCATTTTAACAGTGAGTCGGATATGTATTCAGCCTTCCTGCAAGCGACCTGGAATATATCAGAGGCGTTTCGCGTGACGGCAGGGGGGCGCTACAACTATGAGAGGAAGGAAGGTTCGCGTTCGCTAACCTTTGCCGACCTAAACTATAACGAGCGGCCCTTTGGGGAGACGGATACCGTCTCTGCGGTCAGCTTTGGTTCTGAGCGGCACAACCTATCGGGTAAGCGCACTGAGTCCCACTTTTCACCTCAGCTCAATATGCAGTGGGATATCACCCCGGACATGATGCTTTATGCAACGGTAAACAGGGGCTTCAAAGCGGGGGGCTTCGATGCGCGTTCCAACGCCTCACCCAGCGCTGAGCCCGTGCCTCTGCCGCCGGGTGCATCGCCGGTCAATCCTGCCAGACCTGACAGGCCGGTACTGGTTGGCGCGTTTGAATATGAAGATGAAGAAGCCACCAGCATAGAGTTGGGTTTCAAGGCCTCGCTTTTTCATGGCTCCGCTGAACTGAATGCGGCTCTGTTCCGTACCACCTATGACGATCTTCAGGTCAGTATTTTCGACGGCACGCTTGGTTTTAATGTGGGTAATGCGGCGAGTGCGACCACGCAGGGCCTAGAGATTGATGGGCGAGTACAGTTGACAGAGTATTT
>JBFKDP010000388.1:0-3618 GCA_041619575.1 Litorivivens sp. | reverse complement strand
TTTGTTCGTGCCCGTAAACTTTAGCTGCTGAATTAATTTCTGTGCGGGGAGCCAATATTTGAGCGCGATGGTCAGACCGCTCAAGCTCAGCCAAAAGCCAATAATGGCTGCCGGTAGCCCTACCAGTATGGTGGTGTTTGTTATGATACGGCAGCCGCCGTAGGCGCAGTGGGCGTCGGACATCAGCATGCTCAATGTTGGCGCGAACAATAAAAAGCAGCTGAACATGGCGGTGACAGCGGGCAATGTAATCCAGGCCAGTAAAAAGGTGCTCGCCGATGCCGGGCGCAATGAAAACAGAAAGGGTCTGACCAGCGGGTAAAGTAGATTGATGGTAAATGCATACAGCAGCCAGACGGCCGCCCAGGTAAAGAGAATGCCGGGGATAAATTCAATCATCGTCGCCTAGCCTTGCTTTTCTGCGTTCCTGAATCATTGTTTCAAGTCGAGTCAGTGTGTAGTCGTCAATGCCTTCGGCAAAATCGACAAAACTGTTCAATACGGGTTCGAGGCTGCCCACCTGGAGTCGCTCTATTACTGAGCCGATGATGGCGGAGGTCAATTCGTGTCTGCGCAGTTGGGGGCTGTACAGGTAGGCGTGTCTGTGTTTTGTGCGCGTGAGTAGGGACTTTCGGAAAAGACGCTCAAGCGCAGACTGAACGGTATTCAGGCTGCTGGTTTCAAGCAGGGAGAAAACCTCTTTGGCAGACAGCGCGGATTGCTGTGAATCCCACAGCAAATTCAATATCGATAGTTCAAGCTCACCCAGGTTTGGCAGGGTATTGCTCAGTGCGCGTGAATTACTATCAGGGGAGGTCATAAGCGCGCCGTAAAAACCGATCGTCGATCGGTTTTTTATCTTGCGGGCATTTGAGTATTAATGCGCGTGCTGTTAATACTCTTGAGACAAACCTGATATTCCTATCAGCGTACGTGCTCAAACCCTATCCATGCAAAAGTATCGTCCTGCTGTGGAATCTAACGGGTTTGTCAAGAATGTCAAGCACGAAGGGTTAAGAGTGTGGGTTCTCTCTGGTTGGAGGTAATGGAGCGATGGTTGAGCTAAGCATCAACCATCACAGCTTTCAGAGTGGTTTAACGACGCCAGCAATCAGCAACATCAGTGCCCGATGCGTTGTCGTGCAGGGTTCTTGCACCGGCAGAATTAAGTTGCAGATTGCCACAGCGGTCACCCGACATGGAGCCGGTGCGAGTTGCCCGAAGGGTAAATGAATTGTTGGCCGCTGCGGTTGATGTGATGTTGTAGTAGGCGGTGCCACTTTCCGGCACTGCGGTAGGAAACACGGCGGCAAGATCGCCATTGGCATCAAGGTAGCGGCCATTGGATGTGTAATAACGCTCAAGCGCTTGAGCTGCGGTTGTCAGTGCAGCAACGGCATCGGCGCGTTTAGCTTTCGCGATTTGCTCCTGGTATGCGGGAACGGCAATACTGGCCAGTATTGCCACCACCACGACCACAATCATCAGTTCGATAAGGGTAAAGCCTTGTTGCCTGGTCATCATCCTTTGTGATCCTTAATGTTGTTATGCTTATTTCACTTGCCGCCAAGACTGTCGGCCTGAGCTTGTGTCTGAGCCTTTTTCGCGGGTGACGCCTATTTTACCGCTAGACCCTGAGGTAAATTTATATTCCACGTCGCCTGCGGCAACAATGCCGGGGGTCTGAATCATTTCGTCTTGACCCAGTCCACTGACAGGAACCCACTGACCATTCACTTCGACGTAGTCGCCTTCAGTAAACAGGACATCATCATTCAGGTCAAAGGCGGAGAAATCGAGTCGGCTGCCCGTCGCTGCGTCCAATTCCATTAACCATCCGGTACCACCGAAACCGCAGGGATCGGGGTCGGGTATGCTGGTGCTGAAGATGATCCGTCCGGAGCGTACGATGGCTTTTGAAACGACGCGCTCGCCTTCTGCCGCTGCCGGTGAGGGCGGAATCAAATCCAGTTTCCAGCCATGGCTGGTGGGTGAGCCAAAACCATTGTTGGTGACAACGCGCACTTCCTGTCCTGTTCGCGTGTCATCATTCGTGTTGGTCGGGTCATTCTGCAGATTGGCAAAGCCTTCAAAAGTAATTGTTTGCTCAAGTAGCTGATTGCGGGTAACCGTATTGCCATCATCCCGAATGCCGTAAAAAGTCTGCACTTGCGGATTGGCGGGGACGATATCATCGCCAACTTCAAAGTATTGCCCGGTCCCAAAGTAAATCATCAAGCCGCTGCTTTCGTGTTTGGCAACAGCAGGCCGTGAAGTAATGGGCTGGACGTTCCCGTCGCGGTCCACGGCGGTGAACAGGGGTTGTGGTTGGTTGCCGCGTTTGTAGGCAATGTCCCACTGGCTGGTGTTGTTGCCGCTGAGGTCAAACTTCCAGAGATTACCTTGCAGGTCACCACCAAATACTACATCGGTGATACGGTCGTCATTGATATCGACGGGCACGACTGTTGCCAGTCCATTGCTTGCGCCGCTGGTTTCGGTGTCAATCGCTTTGATAAGCTGTCCGTTTTCCAAGTCGACTATCATCAGTTTCACGGTATCGCCTGACTCGTAGCCATTTCCGAATATGGCGACCCACCGGTCACCGGCTTTTACGCGGATAATCGTTGGCGCACTCATGGCGACGCCCAGCTTGTCGACACTGCTTGCATCGGTGCTGAATTCCCAGAGAAATTTGTTGGGCCCCATATTGTCGGGGTCAGTGACGTCGAGTGCAAAAACTGATTTGCCGCCAGCGCCGGTGGCGCCCACCAATACCGTCCTCCATGCACCGTTCAAGTAGGCGTCAGTAGCGCGTGGTGTGCCATCAACATAGTAGCGGTGTACGTAGTCATTTTTTGCCAGGTAGTTGAGGTTGTCGTAGACCCCCAGCGGTACAAAACCAAATATCTCCTTGCCGGTTAAGGCATCAAAGCCGTGGAGCATTCCGCCGTTTGACCCGACATAGAGCATGCTGCGTCGATTCTTTTTGCCGGAGTCTGTAGATAGAAAATCGCTATAGCTTGCACCCTCGGTGCCGAACAGGGAGGTAAAACCGAAATCTTCATCGGAGCCGACAAACACGGGGTTAGAATTGACGATATCCCCCAGTATCTTGTCTCTTATGCGCAAGCCGGATTCGCTTTCATTGCTTCGGTCTCCACGCAACCAGTTCAGCACATTTTTACCTTCGGAAACGTCGCCCGAACCTTTGAGTGCATTTTGTTGATAGGTACTCAGACTATCCCATAGCGTGTCGCGTAAATTGATACCCAGCGTTGTGATGGCACCAAGAGTGCCGACTGGCGTGAAGACATTGCGCGAAGCCGGTGATTTAAATGTACCGGCATTGTCGGTGTCCCAGACGGTGCTTTTAATCGATCCATTCTCGTTAATATCAAAGGCCAGAATATTGGACGACCAGTACTGGGAATCAAAACGGGCCTGATAGATCAATAGACCCGTATCCAGTCGGGTCGAGTTGGCCGTAATGGCGGTTGCCGAAGAACTGGACTCTATCGCAATGGTGTTCAAAACCGCAGACAATTCTGCGGCAAACTGATTAGGATCGGCTGCGGAAAAGAAGCCTCCGCGGCTGTTTATGCCGGCATGCAGCAG
>JBFKDP010000387.1:0-3622 GCA_041619575.1 Litorivivens sp. | reverse complement strand
TCGCGCTCGGCAAAGTCCTGCATGGGTGCGTGTTTTTTCGGGCCTTTGGCGGGTTTAACCGATGTCTTGCCTCGCTTTAGCACCGTGGTTAGTTCGCTCCAGACTTTCTCACCCTTGATTGTCGCCTCGGTGGTGATATCAACCTCGAGACCGATTTCTGTTGTGCGACTGTCGCTCACTGCGCAGCTCAGTGCCAGTTTCTCTTCCCGGTGAATCGGTCGAAACTGGCTGATACTGTTGCGGGTATGCACCATACCAATGGGGGAAAAGGGGAAGCTTTTATGCAGCAGCATCTCCATCTGCAAGCTGAAGGCAGGCATATGTGGGTAAGTTGCGGGCAGGTAATCGCTATCGGTATCAAAACCACAGACCTTACTGTAGCGAGCCAGATGCTGTGCGTCGATCGACAGCTCCTCAAGTTGAGCTGTTAATGAAGGCACAGGTGCCATAGCCGATGGTTTGCGCGTGATCGCCGCTCTGAGGAGTAGGCCAGGCATGGATGGTGGTCGCTGAAAATGAAGCTCGTTTAACATCGTGGATCTCCCGTTTTGCGCAGTATAGAGAAGTTTGCCGTACTGGGTAATTTGCCTAGAATGTTAGATCTGCTGGCGCTGGGGTCAATAGCGTTTGGATTGCCGCCCATTCACTGGCACAATCACATCACGTTATAACGAAAAACCAGAATGACGGAATCAGCTTTAGATCTTCAAGACTCATCTTTTATCGTCCAGCTAGTCTACCCCGCCATGGTGGAGCTCGGCCTGGACGTCGAGCTGATTGCTGAGCATTGCCAGATTACTCCGGAGCTGTTGCAAAACAGGCAGGCTCGCTACCCCCATGCGGCTCAACACAAGTTCTGGCGGGTGGTTGAGGAGGTCAGCGGCGACCCCTTGATTGGTCTTCACCTCGCAGAGAAAATGTCCCTGCAAAAAGGGCAGGTTTGGGAATACCTGTTTCTCAGCAGTCCGACCTTTGGCCACGGTATGCGCCGCACGCTGGATTTTCAGCGTTTGGTGTCAGATGCCTCGGACTGGCAGCTATTGGTTGAGGGCGATGAAGCCTGCCTGCGGGTTGAGTTTGCGCACCCCGATTCCATGGAACTGCGGCATTTATCCGAGTCCTGCATGCACTACCTGATCCGCTACTTTAAGGCTTTGACCCAGAATCACTTCATCCCGCAGCGTATAGATTTCGTCCACCAAGCAGGCGCTCCGCTTAAGGAGTATGAAGGTATTTATGGCTGTGAAGTGGCCTTTGAACAAAGCGCGCCGGGACTGTATTTTTCCGCCGATGTTCTGGAGCAACCTTCCAGTCATGCTGAGCCTGAACTGCTGAAACTACACGAGCAGTTGGCGAACGAACGCCTCGCCCGGTTGCAGAAACAGGATATTGTCATCGATGTGAGAACCGCAATTGCCGAGATTCTGGAGCGCGGTCAACCGGAACTGGGTGATATAGCAGACCGCTTGGGACTCAGTCAGCGAGTACTGCGCTCACGACTGGCTGAGGCCGACACCAGCTTTAATCAGGTACTGTCTGACTACCGTTGCTATCTCGCCAAACGTCTGCTGTCACGCACCGAGGAAAGCGTTGCGGATGTTGTCTATCTGACCGGATTTTCTGAACCCAGTACTTTCTATCGGGCATTCAAGCGCTGGACCGGCATGACCCCGGTTGAATATCGCGACTACAAAAAGCGTCAGCTCGACGCCTGATCAATTTGTTCCCAGCGCTTCTGCGCGGCCATTGCGGTAATCGCGCGGCGTCGTGCCCACTAGACGATGAAACAGGCGGGTAAAATAGGCCGGATCGCTGATGCCGATGGCCTCGCTAATCTGGGCAATGCGCTGGTCTGTTCCTCGCAGCAACTGAGCGGCGCGTATCATCCGCTTTTCATCGCGCCAGCCAAATACCGTCATCCCGGTTTCCTCTTTAAACAAAGCGGAAAGTCGCGAAGGGGATAAATGAAAGGTCTGCGCTATGTCAGCCAGTGAAAAGGCTTCTCGGTAGTGCTCGTCGATATATGCCTGAACCTTGGCAATGCGCTCATCGACATGGGGGCGTGGTATTTCGTACATCAAGCCCGCGCAGCGCAATACCAATTGTTCCATCAGGTTATAGGCCAACTCATGCCGCAGCGGCAGTGCATCGCTGAAGCAATCCAGCAGGGATTGAAACAGCGCCTGAAGTTTATCCTGGTGTGCGCTATCAATAGTAAAACCACCCACGTGCGGCGCGACTTTGGGCCAGTCGAGATGGGGGCGCCAGGTTGGGAGAGGCTGGAAGACAGCATAGAAATGACTCCAGGACGGACTCTTTGCCTCGCGTTTTAAGCGGTAGACCGCATTGGGTGAAAACAGTAGTGCCTGATTTGCAGTTACGCGGTGCTCGCGAAGACCTGCCCGCAATACAGCACTGCCCCCAGTGGTATACAACAGTGTCCAGCCGGTCACCTTGGTCGGTTGGGAGAGTTCGTAGTCGAAAGCCGTCCCCGCGTTGCGTTTGGCAAAACCCGCTGTTACAGACTCGGTAATGAGTTTGTCCATATCCAGCGCGGCAACGTATTCCTTGTGAAAAGCGTTCGCTTCTTCCACGTCATGAAATTGCTGCCGACCGGCAAGCCGGGCCTGCCATCGCTTGGCTAAGGAAGTGAGCTCCTGCTGGTCTGAGAGGTGGGTGCGGATATGGGCGAAGAGGCGCCGAAAGGTATCCGGATCAACCGGTGACTCGGTGTTTGCGAAATATTCTGTTGCCTCTTGCACCAGTTTTTCGTCGACAGCGGCGCCGCTTATCGCCTGGTAGAGAACCATTGCAACATTTCGGATATCGGCCATTGCAGTAATATAGTCCAGGTATTCGCGAATATCATAATACCCCTAGCGCCGTGAATGCTATTAATGTCCTGTAATACGGATTTGCTGGATAACTTGAATCCTCATAATCAATAAGCTCACAACTACCTATCGAAGAGGCGCTTTGCATGGAAGATAAAAATCATAATTGGGTAATTCAAGGCGGCACGATTGTGGACGGCAGTGGTCGCCAGTCCTTTCAGGGTGATATTCGTGTTCGCGATGGCCTGATTGCGGAAATTGGTGACAAGCTGGATGCGCAGGAGGGTGAAACAACCTTCGATGCCCACGGCTGCATCGTTGCCCCAGGCTTTATCGAAACCCACACCCACTTTGATGGGGCCATGTGGTGGGACTCCGAACTGGATCCTCTGCCTGGCTTTGGGGTCACCACTACCATTATGGGCAACTGCGGTTTCAGTGTTGCACCGATATCGGATGAAGAAGCCGTTCGTCGTGAGGTTGTGGGTATCTTTTCCTTCTTTGAGGATATTCCGGAAAAACCCTTCTTCAGTGAACTGCCCTGGGATTGGCGCAGTTGGCCTGAATATAAAGATTCCATGGTGCGCAACGTCAAGCTGCCGACCAATTATGCGGCCTTTTGTGGGCACATAGCCCTGCGTCTGGCAGTGATGGGTCTGGAAGCCTGGGATCGAGCAGCGACGCCCGCCGAGATTGAAAGTATGGCGGTCATGCTTGACGAGGCCTTGTCGGCCGGTGCACTTGGATTGTCGTCCAATCTCTTCGACCATGACGGCGAAGACCGTCCG
>JBFKDP010000386.1:0-3642 GCA_041619575.1 Litorivivens sp. | reverse complement strand
GTCCGCTATGCCTGCTGATTCAAAGCCCTGCTGGCGCAGAAAGCAGCTGTCACAGCGCCCGCAGGCTCGGCCCTCATCATCAGCCTGATAGCACGAAACCGTCTCGGCATAATCAACACCGAGGGCCATACCCTTGCGGATAATATCGGCCTTGCTCAAATCAATGAGTGGCGTGCGAACTTTCAGGGCCTGACCTTCTACGCCGGCTTTGGTCGCCAGATTGGCCAGATTTTCAAAAGCCTGGATAAAATCCGGGCGACAATCCGGGTAACCCGAGTAATCCACCGCATTGACGCCAATAAAAATACTGTTGGCGCCCAGCACCTCTGCCCACCCTAATGCGATCGACAGAAAGACAGTATTGCGCGCTGGCACGTAGGTCACGGGAATGCCCGGCGCATCGCTGTGGTCAGGCACTGCAATATTGTCGTCAGTCAGCGCCGAACCGCCAATGGCTGTCAGGTCCAGCGGAATAACTTTGTACTCGCTGGCCCCAGTCGATTCGGCAACTCGGCGGGCAGCCTGCAATTCTGCGCGGTGCCGCTGACCGTAATCAAAGGCCAGCGCATAACACTCATAGCCCTCTGCCCGCGCCATCGCCAATACGGTGGCGGAATCGAGCCCGCCGGAAACCAATACCACTGCCTTGTTCGTACTCATCATCACTTACCGCCCCGGCTCGTCGTTCCAGAGCAGCTTGTGCAGCTGCAATTGAAAACGCACCGGTAAATTATCCTCTACTATCCAGTCTGCCAGATCGGTGGCATTGAGCTGCCCAAAACTGGGGGAAAATAGTACCTGTCCCGCCCGCCTGTTAAGCTGCCGACTATCGAGCTGAAACTTGGCCCAGTCGTAGTCACTGCGCGAACACAAGACAAACTTCACCTGATCGCGGGCAGTGAGCAATTCGATGTTATCCCACAGGTTCTTGTCACACTCGGCCGAGTCCGGCGTCTTGATATCCACAATCCGAGCCACACGAGCGTCCACAGCACCAATCGGCATGGCACCGCTGGTTTCCAGTGAGACCTCATAGCCGGCGTCGCACAGCGCTTCAAGCAGGGGAATACAGGCCGGCTGCGCCAAAGGCTCGCCGCCGGTCACGCAGACATAGTGGGGGGAGTAGGATGCGACCTGCTCAAGAATATCGACCTGGCTCCGACGCTCGCCCCCATGAAATGCATATTCAGTATCACAGTATCCGCAGCGCAGGGGGCAGCCCGTCAGGCGCACAAAAACCGTGGGCAGTCCCACTGTCAGTGATTCGCCCTGCAGCGAATAAAAGATTTCGGTAATACGCAGGCTGTTGTCAGACTCAGTCATAAGCAAAATCCCGGCCTGGGCCGGGATTAAAAAGTATCAGGGAGGGGAATGATACCTGATCGTCAGAAATTGTCTTGCAGGAATTGCCTGGCGAATTTAATCGCCGAGCGATTGCTGTCGCCGTGTTTCTGGATCAGCTCATTTAACAGCTTCTTGGAGGCAGGCTTGTCACCCGAGAGATAGTAAACCTTACCCAGCTTGTACATCGCATCCGGCACCTTACTGTGGCTTGGATACTTCTCAAGCAGTGTGGAGAAGGCTACCTGTGCGGCTTTGAGGTCTCGCGGCGTACTTACCAGCTGAAGCTCACCACTCCAATACAAGGCATTGGGGGCGTAGGTTCCGTTGGGGTACTTTTCCAGAAACTGGTCAAAACTGGCGATCGCCTCGGGGAATTTCTTGGCTTTAACAAGTTCGTAAGCCCCCCGATAGGCATCGATCTCTTCGAGCGGCACTGCACCGCTGGCACTGGATGACCCCGACGAAGACGACGAGCTTTTCGCCGGCTTAGCAGATCCACCACCTCCTGAAGCTATACGCCGATCAAGCTCAATATAGCGATCCAGACTCTGCTGTTTGAGCGTACGGAGCTGGTGCCCCTGCTCTTCAACAATACCGCGCAATTCCATGACTTCCTGCTGCAGGGTCTGGAGTTGCTGATACATTTCCATCTGGAGATTTTGTTCGCTGGGAGCTTGCTGCTGAGCAGCTCGGGGAGGTTCTTCACGCGAAGGCCGACTGGCATCAAATATTGGTGCCTGTGCCCAAAGAAGCTGTGCCGACAGCATCGCTGCTGCCGGCACAAAGAGTTTTTTTATATGCATACTGCGCTAACGATAACTTACTTCAGTTCAACGCGGCGGTTCTCAGCCCAGGCTGATTCGCCTTGACCAAAAGACAGCGGACGCTCTTCACCGTAGCTAACGGTTTCAATGCGGTAGCGAGAAATACCGTTCAGCACCATGTAGTCAGCAACGGCTTGTGCACGACGCTCACCCAGGGCGATGTTGTACTCGCGAGTACCGCGCTCGTCAGCATGGCCTTCCAGACGGATAGTGCCCACTGAATCACGCAGACGTTCGATTTGAGCATCCAAATCCTGGCGCGCTTGAGCTGTCAGGTTAGATGAATCGAATTCGAAGTAGAAAACCGTTTCCAACTGAACCATCGGCTTTTCTTCAACAACGGGCTTCTGATTGGCTGCATTGTTCTGACCACTGACTGATCCGTCAAAACCGGACAGTGACTGGCCGTTATCAACTTCTCCACCCTCTTCAACATCGGTGCTGGAACAAGCAGCCAGAAGCACTGCTGAAAACACCACACCCAACATCTGTAATTTCTTGATCTTCATGGATTTCCTCTACCTTTTGCGAATGTTACTGCCTAGACAATACCACATTTGTATAGTTCGACAGAATGTGATGCTTTGCGACTACTGTCAACGATAAGTCGTGAAGTAGCCAACATTTACCGTAAAAAGGGCGACCAAGCCGGCTCTCTGACATCGCCATACTCGGAAGGCAGTCGATAGCGGACATTTCCGTCAATCGACACCGCCGCCAATACACCGCGACCATTATGTTTGGTCGCATATAAAAGGATGCTGTTGTTCGGAGCCATACTGGGTGATTCATCCAGGCTGGTTTCCGTCAAAATCGACAAGCGCCCTCTTTTCAAATCCTGCACTGCAATGTGAAATTTCCCGTCCACGCGATGCACCATAACAATGCCTTCGCCACCGGCCAGCATCCGCCCGCGGGCATTGTAGTCGCCCTCGAATGTCAGGCGCTGCACCCGCCCGGTCACGATATCAACCTTGTAGATCTGCGGTTTGCCACCGCGATCAGAGGTGAATATCAGTGAGCGACTGTCTTCCATCCAGTCCGGCTCGGTATCAATCGCAAAGTGATTGGTTACCCGACGCAATACTTGCGTCTTGATATCCATCACATAGATCTCGGGGTTGCCATCCTTCGACAGCACCATCGCGATAGACTTGCCGTCGGGTGACCAGGCCGGACTGCCGTTAATGCCGGGGTAATTCGTTAACTGGATACGTTGACCTGTTTCCAGATTATGCAGATATACACCGGGTCGCGTTGTCTCAAACGACACATACGAAATCAGCTTGCCGTTGGGCGCCCAAGTCGGGGTCAGTATCGGTTCACGCTGCTCCAGCAGAACCTTTTCACGGGCCCCGTCAATATCGCTCATCACCAGGCGAAACATCTGGGCATTGCCCTCTAAACGGCGAGCAGAAACATACAGCAGTTTTGTACTAAATGCGCCTTTGATATTTGTGATTTTTTCATATAT
>JBFKDP010000385.1:0-3643 GCA_041619575.1 Litorivivens sp. | reverse complement strand
TAGCTGGTGGACAGTCCGCCATAGCAGCCAATTTCTACGACCACGCCGCCTTGCGGAATTTCCGAGGCCCACTGAGTGAGCATGCCGGCTTCGGTGTGGCGAATCATGCCGCCATAGGCCTTTTTGTCGTATTTGCGACCGTGCAGCAGCCCGGCAATATTGTGGTAAAGAGGGCGAGAAAATCCGCTGATTACCTTGGGGCCGGATTCCGACCAGGCCTTTTGGAGAAAGCTGTCTACCGTCATGCTTTTGAGGTACCGTGTCGTTTGCTGAGTTTTGGGCTGCATATTCTAGTGGAAGTTGCCTATAATTTCGCCCTGTTTTTGCGCAGTAAGGCGCAGATTCGACCCCTTGAGTATCTAGCAGGATTAATCTTTGAGCAACTCTGGAAAGCCCACAGCTTGGCTGGCTCCCGAATTGGGTGTTGCAGGCGATGAATTCGCATTTGTCGAAAGTCTAGATGGCGACGTGTATCGCGCCATGCCTGATCGCACCACACTGCGCTTTGAGCGCGGCGGGCGGGGCTACTTTCTGAAATTCCACAAAGGTGTTGGTTGGCGGGAAATCGCCAAAAACCTGATGGCGATGCGTCTGCCTATTTTGGGGGCCGATAATGAGCTGGCTGCGATTGAGCTTTTGGGTTCACATGGTGTCGATACGATGGTGGCGGCGGGTTTTGGGCGGCGTGGTCGCAACCCAGCAACGAGGCGTTCGTTCCTGATTACCGAGGAAATCGCCGACGCACCCAGCCTGGAGGATGTGACCGCGGACTGGGGGAGTGCGCCGCCCCCTCCGGCGGTAAAGCGGAGGCTGATCCGGCGTGTCGCCGGGCAGGTAGGGCGCATGCACGCCTTGGGTGTGAATCATCGGGATTTGTACTTGTGCCATTTTCTGTTGCGTGGTGGCGACCTCGAGAAGGCGAACCTGGCGCTGATTGATCTTCATCGCGCTCAGATCCGCCCGCGCGTACCTTCTCGGTGGCGCTGCAAGGATCTGGCAGCGCTGTACTCATCTGCTGTCCATGTCGGCATGACAGAGCGGGACTTTTATCGTTTTCTAGCGGTTTATTACGACAGGCCGCTTAGGAATATTCTTGCGTCCAGGCGCAGTGAGCTCCTGCGCATTCGTCAGCAGGGCGAGAAATTGCGCCGCAAATACCTGCGCAAGTACCAGCCAGCGGGGTCGCGCTGACCTTTTGAGAGGCGTTGTTTCTGTGATAAACGCCCCAAAATAGTAAATATTCACGGCTGGGCGCTTGCTTCTTAGGGGTGCTTCGATACCATTCGCCCATCATCATCTCAATCTTCCATTTTGGTAATTCTGCATATGTGGGCGTAGTGCCACTTGTGCAGTGAGGGCGCGTCCTGTTGACAGGGAATAGCAGCAGTAGCATCAGATTTCGACCGGAGCTGGAGGGGCTCCGGGGGCTTATGGTGCTCTTGGTTATTGTTTTTCATGCTGAGGTTGCTGCGTTTGAGGGTGGCTACTTTGCAGTAGATATCTTCTTTGTGCTGAGCGGCTATCTGATGGGGCTGATTATTCAGGCCGATATCAAGTCGGGGCGTTTTTCGGTAGTTCAATTCTATGAGCGTCGTGCCCGACGTATCATGCCCATGCTCTACGTCGTGTTGGCTGTCGGCATGATCTATGGCTATTCGGTGCTGCCGGCGGCCGAGTACGAGTCGTTGGCAGAAAGTGCGCTCTGGATTTTGGGTTTTGCCGGCAATATCTTCTTTGCCAGCTCCAGCTCCGGCTATTTTGATGCCGGTATGGAGCTTCAGCCCTTTATGCACCTCTGGACTCTCGGGCTGGAGCAGCAGTATTACCTCATCATTCCCCTATGTTTCGTGGTCTTTCGGTTGCTGCCCAAGTACCGCTACGCCAATATTCACACCTTGCTTCTCTGCATGCTGGCGCTGTCATTTGGGGCTGCGTTGTGGGGTGTTCAGAAAAACGTTCAGCAGACCTTTTATCTGCCGATGTCCCGTATGTGGGAGTTTGCCGCAGGGTCGCTCTTGGCATTAAATGTTGAGCGCTTGCGTAGTTTAGTGCCATCAGCAGGGCATCGCTGGGTAGCTGATGGCGGTGCCTTACTGACTGCTGTGGTATTTGCCACAGGCTCGATGCATTGGCTCCATCCGGGTGCTATTACTGCCGTTCCTGTGCTGGGCGGGCTGTGCTTTATCGCGTTTGCGAATGAGCAGAGCGTGATGAGTCGCCTGTTGAGCTTACGGCCTATGGTCTTGGTGGGTACCATTTCCTACTCGCTTTACCTCTGGCACCAACTATTTTTCGCTTTTGGTCGCTGGCAGTCGGTTAATGCGCTCAGTGGCTACGATTATTTTGCGTTGACTGTTGGTGCCGTGGTGTTGTCAGTCGTGACCTATCAGCTGGTCGAAAAGCCGTTCCGACGAGCCGCGATAGTTCCAACGAAGGTATTTTGGCGCGGGCTTTTGGTAAGTACGTTGCCGCTGTATTACGTCGCGGATTATGTTGACCGTAAGGATGGCGTTGACACGCGTCTGCCAGAGGTGGTGCGCGCCTATTACCAGCCGTCATACCTAATCGACTCGTCGCGCAGGGCTGATGGTGTTGCGTGTTATGAGGTGCTGGAAAAGGAGCCCTGTCGCATCGGGAGTCCAGAGGCCGATCCGGAGTGGCTTCTGGTTGGTGATAGCCATGCAGCGTCCATTTCTGGGGCTCTTGACGAGGCTTTTCGCACGAGCACGCTGGGTGGTTACGCAATTTTTCAAAATGCCTGCGCGCTAGCGCTTGGCAGTGGTCTAGTCGGGGACTACAAGAATAGCTGTGAACAGCACAATGCGCGGATCATGACGAGAGCGCTGCAAAACGATATCGAAGGTGTGATTGTTATTGGCCGGTACCCATACTTCCTGGATCGGGGGGGGTACGATAATGGGCGCGGTGGCGTGGAGACGGGGCGTCAATGGTGGTACGAACTGACACAACAAACCGCCGCTACCAATGAGTCACAGGAAGCGCTAATTATTGAAACTTTCCTGAGACCGCTTGAAGCGCTGCTGAAGGCGGGTAAAAAGGTGGTATTGGTTTATCCGCTCCCGGAAATGGGCTGGCATGTTCCACACTATCAGTTCAAGCAATTGCTGAAAACGGGCGAAATGGGCGACATTGCCATAGACTTGTCGCGGTACCGGGAGCGTATAGGGTCGGTTGCCCAAGCGTTCGACAGCTTGGGGGAGCGCGAGAATCTGGTGCGGATCCGTCCGGAGGAAATTTTCTGCGATGAAGTTGACGAGCGATGTGTAGCTAATCAGTCGACGAATCTCTTGTATCTCGACGACGACCACCTGAATCCCAGGGGTGCCTCCATTCTGGTGGCGAATATTATGGCCAAGACTTTTGGCGATACCTCCCTGACCAACCGTATAGTGACTAGATTTTGACCGCTTTTGTCGCTACACTTCCGCCCCTCATAACGTAGAATCAGCGTCTTTAAGACGTTTCTCCCCTCCGACCGGGTTCGGAAAGCCGTTACTGGCTGACGGGGTCATTGTGAAAAAAGCCAGTATCGGAATATGCGTTCAGAGCAGCTCGCCAAATCACAGCCGCAGGCGCGGCAACAGGTCGCTGATATTGTCCCTATCAGCGAGGGGCTTCACAG
>JBFKDP010000384.1:0-3644 GCA_041619575.1 Litorivivens sp. | reverse complement strand
TCGTCCTGGGTCATGCCCTCGGGAATCGGATACTCCGGCAGATAGTATTTTCCAAGTTCTATCTCTACGTTGCAGCGCTTGGCTATTTCTACCGTGTTCTCCAGGGCCTCGGGGATATCGGAAAAAAGCTCGGCCATTTCCTCCGGCGAACGCAGGTACTGCTGGTCACTGTAGCGCCGGGGCCGCCTGGGGTCATCGAGCGTACGCCCATCGGCAATGCAAACGCGGGTTTCGTGCGCTTCAAACTCATCAGACTTGAGAAACTGCACGTCATTAGTGGCCACCACCGGGCAGTTGCACTCTGCCGCCAGCGCGACCGCCGCGTGGAGGTAGTCCTCTTCATACTCTCGACTGGTGCGCTGCAGCTCAAGATAATAATTGCCAGGGAATTGCGCTTGCCAACGCTGCAGACAAGCTTTGGCCTGCTCAGGTTTCCCTGCCAGCAAGTACTGACCGACATCCCCTTCGCGACCACCCGAAAGTACAATCAGACCTTCGTTATGCTCGCTTAACCACTGCCGATGGAGATAGGGTTTCGCCTGCTGCTGCCCTTCCTGGTATGCCAGGGAAATCAGCAGGCGTAGATTGCTGTAGCCGGCATTGTTACGCGCCAGCAGCACTAACTGGCTAACGTGTTCCGGGTCTTCGTCATCACGCAGCTGAAAATCAGCGCCATAGATAGGTTTGATACCGGCGCCGTAACAGGCCTTATGAAATTTAATTAGGGCAAAGAAATTTGAACGGTCGGTCAGGGCAACCGCAGGCATACCCAGCTCGGACACCGCCTTAACCAGAGGCTTGATGCGTACGATGCCATCTGACAGGGAATATTCAGAATGGACACGCAGATGTACAAAGCTGGTCACAGCTCAGCCTCCTCAATAATCTTTCGCACAGGCGCATATGATTGCCGGTGAAATGGCGTCACGCCGTGATCTCGCAAAGCTTGCAGATGGTCGCGAGTAGGATAGCCTTTGTGTTTTGCAAAGCCATATTGCGGGTAATCAATGGCAAGGGCATCCATCTCAGCATCGCGAGTAACCTTGGCGAGGATAGACGCTGCGGCAATGCAGGCGTGGCGACTGTCTCCCTTTACCTCGGCACTGGCGGGGTAGCTCCACTTAGGCAGGCGATTGCCATCGACCAAAACATAGAGAGGCTGTACTGACAGGCTTTCGACGGCTCGTTTCATCGCCAGTAGGCTGGCCTGAAGGATATTCAGGCTATCGATCTCTTGAATAGATGCCCGGGCAATGCTGAAACTCAAGGCCTTGCCACGGATTTCGTCCGCAAGGAGCAGGCGCTTTTTCTCGGTCAACTTCTTCGAATCATCCAGCCCGGCTATAGGTCGTTCGGGGTCCAAAATGACCGCAGCGGTCACCACATCACCCGCCAAGGGGCCGCGCCCGACTTCATCAACACCGGCCGTCAGTTTCGGATACTCAAAAGCGTCAAACAAATCAGCCATTGATGGGCTCCAATAACTCCCAAACCGCCTGTGCGGCGCTTTCACTGGCCCGCAGTGCAATCGCCTGATGTATCTCGAAGAAACGTGCCTTGAGCTGGTCCACGGTCGGACCACCGCGCAAGCGCTCAAGCAGCAGCGGCCCCAGGACGTCGGCGCGTACCTCATCCTGAATAATTTCCGGTACGAGTGCTTCGCCGGCCAGCAAGTTGGGCAGAGAGATATAGGGCGTTTTAACTAGCCGCGACAGAATGGCATAAGTGACACCACCCGTGCGATAGGCCACAACCATCGGCCGTTTAAACAGCATCGCTTCAAGCGAGGTAGTACCCGATGCCATCAGCACCGCATCCGACGCGGCCATAACCTCCCGCGACTGGCCATCAATAATGCGCACGCGGCTAGTACGCCCGGCGAGTATGCTCTCCAACTGTGTGCGGCGCTCGGCATTGGCGGCAGGCACTATGCACTGCAACTCAGGCTCTTCCCGGTGCAGCCAATCCACAGTATCCAGAAACGCCGGTGCCAGATGGTTTACTTCTCCGCCACGACTGCCCGGAAGTACCGCAAGCACCTTTGCAAACGGCTGCAGCCCCAAGGCTGCGCGAGCGCTCTCGCGCTGATCATCGAGGGGAAGCTCATCGGCTAGTGGATGCCCAACAAATCTGACCGGCACCTGATGCTCTACATAAAAGTCGGCCTCAAAGGGCAGCAGCGTTAACATCAGATCAACCGCGCGCGAAATCGTTTTGATTCGGCCCCGTCGCCAAGCCCACACAGAGGGGCTGACGTAGTGCACGGTTTTCATCCCTTGCTCGCGCATGGCAGCTTCAATATTCAGAGTGAAATCGGGAGAATCGATGCCAATAAACAGGTCACAGCTTTGTGCAAAGCGCGCTTTCAAGGATTTGCGCATCGCCAGCAATTCAGGCAAGCGCTTAAGTGGCTCGGTGAAGCCCATAACCGACAGGCGATCCATCGGATAGTGGCTGGTGAAACCGCGCTCCAGCATGCGCGGACCGCCTACACCCTCAAAGTGGATATCGCACTGTTTTGACTGGGCCAGTGTAGTCAGCGCCGACATCAGGCCCGCGCCCAGTATGTCGCCAGACGCTTCGCCAGCGACCATACCGATGCGCAGTGCTCGCTTTGCCATAGGGAATAAAGCCTTGTCGGACGGGGTTACTGTTATCTTCGCTATCAGCGAACGATACCACGCTTTGACTGTTGGATGGACTCTACAAACAGCGCGACCTCAGGCATCCGTTCAGCCATCTCAGCCATGCGCTGCAGGGCTTCATCGACGGTTAAACCCTGACGGTACAGGAGCTTATACGCGCGCCGAATTTCGGTAATAGCTTCACTACTGAATCCGCGTCGCTTCAAACCTTCGACATTAATACCCTTGGGCTCGCCCGGGTTGCCGGTTACCGTCACATAGGCCGGAATATCCTTACCCACAGCAGCGCCCATGCCCATAAAACTGTGAGCGCCGAGCTTGCAGTACTGATGAACCAGCGAGAATCCACTAAGGATGGTCCAGTCCCCCAACACCACGTGGCCAGCCAGTGCCGAATTATTCACCATAATGCAGTGATTACCAACGACTGAATCGTGCCCGACATGGGCATAGGCCATCAACAAGTTGTGATCGCCAATCGTCGTCTCACCTCGATCCTGCACGGTACCGCGGTGAATGGTCACGCCCTCCCGGATGACATTGTGGTCGCCAATTACCAGAGTCGTTTCTTCGCCACGGTATTTTAAATCGGGCGTATCGTCACCCACCGTCGAAAACTGGTAGATTTTATTCGCCTTACCCATGCGGGTAGGCCCTTTCAACACCACGTGAGAGGCAATAACGCAGTCATCACCAATCTCAACATTGGGGCCAACAATGGTCCATGGGCCAATTTCTACGTTCGCGCCGATTTTGGCCGAAGGGTCTATGATGGCACGTGGGTCAATCATCAGCGAGCCCTGTCCGCACAAAGAATGGTCGCGGTACAGGCAAGCTGATCATCAACATAAGAGCGGCACTCAAATTTCCAGATACCGCGCTTGTCTGACACGTAGTCGACCTTCATCACCAGTTGATCGCCCGGCACAACCTGGCGCTTGAAGCGGACGTTATCAACACCGGCAAACATATAAATCGAGCCATCAGAAGGCTTCTTAT
>JBFKDP010000383.1:0-3656 GCA_041619575.1 Litorivivens sp. | reverse complement strand
TCATGTACACCATTGGTGAGTGCCCATTGCGATATTCCGCCAAACCCTTCGGGGAGCCTTAAGGTCGGCGGGTCAACTGGTGAATTGTGCCAATCTTTCGACGGTTCCATTGTCGTTGAATTACCTTATTCGAATTATCTGACATGGCAAAAACTTCCATTATCATGGCATTTTACGACGTAAATAACAAAATTAGACCATATTATATGGTCTATAATAATCATTCTCATAACCGTCGTTGGTTCAAATCCAGCCCCCGCTACCAAAAAACTAAAGGCCGATCAGTAGCTTACTGATCGGCCTTTTTTAATGCCTGTTGTTTTTGGGCTTCTGTGACGATCTGTGACGGTTTTGAAAATCGCCCTCCTGAAGCACCATTCGAAATTGGGCTCTACAACATAATCGCATTCTGCAGGATAAACCTCTGGCTCGCCTCAATTGTATGTGGAAGCTCGCGAACGCGACTACGATTCATACCCAACTAACACCTAGAGAAATACCCTGTACCCCCAATGCGTCAGAAAACCTGACGCACTTCCACACCAAACATTCTCGGCGCACCCACGATTTCCACAAAGTTGCCCACTGAATCTGCAGCGGCGCTCCAGCCGTTCAGATAGCGTTCGTCGGTGGCGTTTTTAACCCACGCCGCCGCTGACAGGCTGCCCTCTCGGTTCTCCCAGGTGAGCCGGAAATCGGTAATCGTGTAGGCATCGGCCATCACCGCATCGGGATTGGTTTTACGGGCATCCCAGGCACCGTTATCAAAGCCGTGGTAAATCTCGTCTGTAAAACTCACATCCGCACGGGCACTGACGCGGCCAAGCCCCAAATGCCACGTGTACTGCATACCGAACGAGAAGGTCTGTTCAGGCGATTTCGGGAAGGTCTCATCGCTGCGATCAACAACTGTCTGGCGCCCGAGAATCAGGTCCAGCAAATCAAATTCGCTGTACTCCAGAAAACGGTAGTGGTTATTACTATAGCTGAGTGACAGCAGTAAGTCCGGTGTAGGCAGCCAGCTGAGCTCCATTTCACCGCCGGTAATTTCGGACTGACCGGCATTGGTGGAGGTCACCACCAGCGAGTTGCTGGAATCCACACCGACGGTGATGAGCTGCATGTTCTCGAAATCCATGCTGTAGAACGCCAGATTCAGGCGCACCGTTTTGTCGAAGGCATCGATTTTAAAACCGAGCTCCAGGTTCTCCAGCAACTCCGGCTGCACGACCACCAGACCATCGGCGCCCTTGGGCTCGAGAAAGCCCGATTTAAAGCCATTGCTCCAGGTCAGATAGGTCAACACGCTATCAAAAAGGGAATCTTCCAGGAAGGACTCATCCATTAAATAGGAGACCGAGGCCATGGGGGTGAACTCGGAAAAGGTCGCCTTTGCCGCGTCCATCCGCGCCGGGCCCAGCGGCGTGTTGATACTGTCACCGTCCGGGTCGTTAAAAAGACTATTGGCAATGGCCACGGGATCGTCCAGCCAGGTACCGGCGTTGTAAAGATGCAGCCCCTGCTCTGGTTCCAGCGTGGTGAAGCGCAGGTCACCGCCAAGAATGGCATTAAACGCTGCGATATCGGTTGCGCGGGTAGCCAGTTCGGAGTCGGTATTGGCCTCGGTATAGCGCCCCCCAAAGGTAAACTCCAGGTTATCCGTGATATGCCAGGTCGCCTGGAAAAAGGCAGCAAAAGTCGTTTCATTGATATCAAAGCTTTGCACCCGATCCGGTGTCAGAAAGGGGCCCACGATGGGCACGGTGCCGGTCGGCAAAACCAGCCCGTTGTTCGGTTGAATACCTGCCGCGAGAGCCGCCAGTGAGGTCGCTTCCAGCCCGACAATCGCATTACCGGTATGAAAGTTTTCCGACTTGAATTCATCCTGGGCAAAGGCTCCGAGCGTGTAGTCCAGCCTGTCTCCGAATGCGCTGCCACCAAACTGCAATTCCAGCGTCGTGGACTGTTGCTCACCCTTGCCCAGCGTGAAACCGCGCAGGTAGTTCGCGGGGCCGCCTTCGTCACTGGCCGATCTCGGCCCATATTTTGCCGCATCACGGTGCCCCAGAATGACCTTAGCATTGTGGCCGGATTCGAAATCCCAATTAAAGGTCAGACCCAACATCAGGGTATTAACCTCCTTGTTCTGGCGCTGACTCGGCCCCTGATTGGTATGAAGATCCGGCAGGTTTTCCCGCGAATTCGCCTCGCAATTTTCCCGGTAAGCGCGTGGCTCACGCGGGTTGGTATCTCCCGCCCACAGCAACCCGAGGCTATTGGCCAGCAAGGCGTCATCGGAAATAACCCGGCAGTTGTAGGAGGGGGTTCGCTCCTCCACCTCTCCGTAGTACAGCAGTCCGTCCACAGTGAGTTGTTCAAAAGCCGTCCAGCGCGACTGCGCAATCCCGGCCCAGCGATCCAGAGAACTGTTGTTCGAGGTAGACACATCTTCCAGATAACCGTCGCGGCGCTGGGTACTCAGGGTATAACGGGTGGAAAAACTATCAGTGATCGGCAGTGTGTAGCCCATTTTCGCCTGGGTGAAATTGTAATTGCCAAGGCCCGCTTCAATATAACCCTCACGCTCATCGCCCGGCTTTTGCAGGCTGAACACCAGCGCCCCGCCCGTATTGTTCTTGCCGAACAGGGTGCCCTGTGGGCCGCGTAGAACCTGTATATTCTCTACGTCGACGGTATCCAGTAACTGCCCGTCGGCGCGGGGGATAAAAACACCATCGAGATAAGCACTAACAGACGGATTTTGCCGCACCAGTCCGGACAATTGCCCCACCCCCCGCAGGAATATCTGGTTGCTCTGCCCTTCCACAATCTGCAGGCTGGGCACAAATTTGGCCAGCTCGCGCGCATTCACAACGCCGCGCTCGCGCAATTCAAAGCCGCTAAGCGCGGTAACAGCTACCGGTGTTTCCTGAATGTTTTCACTGCGCTTGCGGGCCGTGACGATGACCTCTTCCAGCACCCCGCGATGCTGCGCAGTAGCGCCGCCTTCCCTTGCATTGGATTCGACGGGAAGCAAAGCGGCCGAGAGCGCCATTGCAGCACCAAAACCGACGCTCCGATTACCTGTTATTGGTTGGCTATTCATATTCTTATCCCCAACATCTACTTATCTCGATGACAACAGCGGACGCCCCTATATTACCGATCTTTCAGGGCGACGCACGGAGCTATAAATTAGTTCATGCAACTTTAATGAAACCCGACCGGACTTCCTATTGGAGAGTGGAAACAGATTGTTTCCAGATGGGTACAACTGACGTGCGTGTAGCTGATATATGATTCAGCCGTGCCCATTTGGTGCCACTTGAGTGGCCACGGGACAGCTTAAGACACACTGCCGCAAAACGGCTGATCCATTCCAATAACAGTGAGCCTGAGGATACACGTATGAGCTTTGAAGGAAACTGGGACATCGTTCTGAACACCCCCATGGGCGCCCAGAACGGCAAAATGAAAACCACTGTCAATGGTGGCGAACTGGTCGGCGAGATTACCTCTCCTATCGGCATCATCGTAATTCAGGAAGGCAAAGTGGAAGGCGATACCGCAACCTGGGTTTGCAAGCTGACCAAGCCCATGAATATCAAACTGGCCTTTAAAGTGAAGGTGGAAGGCGATGCTCTGAACGGCACAGT
>JBFKDP010000382.1:0-3658 GCA_041619575.1 Litorivivens sp. | reverse complement strand
TCGTGATGGCCTCGCAGTTCGAGTCCTTCCTCCATCCCTCCGTCATCCTCTTCACCGTTCCCTTCGCGCTGATCGGGGTGGTGCTGGTGCTGTGGCTGGCGGGGATTCCAATGAACATTATGGTGTTTCTGGGGTTAATCATGTTAGCCGGTATTGTGGTCAACAACGCGATTGTGCTGGTGGATTACATCAATCGACAGCGCTCGGAAGGCGTCAATGTATTTGATGCTGCGGTTGAGGCCGGGGAAGTAAGATTTCGCCCGATTGTACTGACCAGTTTGACGACCTTTGTGGGCTTATTGCCACTGATTGCCAATCACGACCTATCAACGTTTATGTTTGTCCCCTTGGCGACTTCACTGGCCTTTGGTGTATTGCTGGCGACCTTTGTGAATCTACTGTTGGTGCCCGCCATGTACCTGATCCAAGAGGATTGGCTAAAGCTGGTCAGTGCCAAAGAGCGGCAACGGCTGGCAGATGAAAACCGCGTTGAGGAAATCACCGCCTAACACTCGCATCCTGAATTCAACGCACAGCTTTTCAGGCCGCGTGGGCAGAATGTACACGCTCAGCTGCCAGCAATGCCTCACGCGCCCACTGGACCATTATGGCGTCGCGGCTGAAGACCTCGGCAGGTGCGTGAAAGTAATCGAGAAAGAAGGTTTGCCCCTGCTTTTGATAGGAGAAGCGCTGGAGGCCGCGTGCCTCAAACTGAGGGCGGGTTTCGGCATCGGCTTTGAAGAAAAGTTCGTCGTTAACAGCAATGGCAAACATTGTGTTGCCATAAAAAAGCCCCGAACCACCAAATAAGGGCCGCTTTTGCACTGGGCCTAACTTCTCAAGCATCGAAACGACGCGGTCGGCAAAAATCTGCAGCATAGACACCCCCTGACTGCATTGCGTGTCTACCATCAAATCCCACCGACAGCCCAGAAACAAGGAAGCCCGTCTCAGTTTTAACTTGAACCCTTAGCCACTTGTGCACATCTCTGGAATCACCTACGCCAGCTTGCGCTCAAGCCGCAATGCCCACACAATCCAGTATCATCCTCAAACTGTTGTACCGTGAACTACGCCAAACGATTACGTCCGCTATTTTTTGCTCTATGCCTGCTGTCTGCCGGCCTGGTTGCCGCGCGGGACTACACTGTGCTGGCAAGTTACCCCCACTACAGCGGCGGATTTACCCAAGGGCTGCTCTTGCATGAAAAGATGTTGTACGAGAGCAGCGGCCAATATGGCAAGTCTTTTTTGATCTATGGTGACCTGCGCGGCGGCCACCGTCAGCTCGCGCTGCCCAAACGCTACTTTGCCGAAGGCATCACGATCTTTCAGGAAACGCTCTACCTCTTGACTTGGAAGAGTGGCGAAGCACTGCTGTTCGACCCCTACACCCTCGCCTTTAAAAAACGCCTGCACTACCCGGGCGAAGGCTGGGGTCTCACCCACGACGACCACCACCTCATTATGAGCGACGGTAGCGCTACCCTGCGCTTTCTTGATCCTTCGACCTTTAAGGAACTCCGCCGGCTGAAAGTTCACCACGCTGGCCAGGCCATGCCCTACCTTAACGAGCTGGAATGGCACCGGGGGCTGATTATGGCCAACCAGTGGCAAACCGACCGGGTGCTGGCTATCGACGCGGCCACGGGTGAAGTGCTCAAAATATACGATCTCGGTAGCCTTTTTCCCGCCGCGATGCGTGGCAAGGGGATGGATGTACTGAACGGCATTGCCTATGACCCGGACAGCGACAGCTGGCTGGTTACCGGAAAATACTGGCCGCGAATATACCGAATTCGCCTGTCACTCCCCGAGACAGCCACCTCTAGCGCAAACGCCCCTTGATCCTGTTCGCCAGCAGCCTGGATTTCTTATAAGCTGTCGCTCTTCACCCAGGCATTCAGGAGACGACTCACCAGATGCAAACCGCCGTACAGGACCACCCCGCTTTCACGCTACTGCGCAAGCACAGCATTGCCTCACTTAACCTGGATATCGAAGAATACGAGCATAGAAAGACCGGGGCTGTGCATTATCACTTGGCGGCGGACAACCCGGAAAATGTCTTTATGGTTGCGCTGCGTACCGTTCCGGAAGACTCGACTGGAGTGGCTCATATTCTGGAGCACACGGCCCTGTGCGGTAGCGAACGCTACCCGGTGCGCGACCCCTTCTTTATGATGATACGACGTTCGCTGAACACCTTTATGAACGCCTTTACCAGCTCCGACTGGACCGCCTACCCCTTTGCGAGCCAGAACCGCAAGGATTTCCAGAACCTGCTAGAGGTCTACCTGGATGCCGTGTTTTTTTCGCGACTGGACCCACTGGACTTTGCCCAGGAAGGCCACCGTCTGGAATTTCGCGACCCCAAAGATCCCTCCAGCGAGCTGGAGTTCAAGGGTGTCGTTTTTAATGAAATGAAGGGCGCCATGAGTTCGGTACCCAGCCAGCTGTGGCAGGCAATCTGCAAGCACTTGTTTCCGACCACAACCTACCACCACAACAGTGGCGGCGATCCTGAAAATATTCCGGACCTGAGCTACGAGCAGCTGGTGGATTTCTACCGCAGCCACTATCACCCCAGTAATGCAATATTTTTGACCTTTGGCGACATTCCGGCAAGTGAGCACCAAAACCAGTTTGAAGAGCTAGCTCTCAAGCGATTTGACGCACTGAACGACAAAATTGAAGTCGGTAGCGAGCCGCGCTTCGCTGCCCCCATCAAAGCGCTGGAGTCCTACCCCTTCAACGAGGATGACGCGCAGCACAAGCACCATGTTGTCATCGGCTGGCTGCTCGGTAGCAGCACTGATCTGGAGAACATGCTCGAGGCACAACTGCTGACCAATGTCTTGCTCGACAACAGCGCCTCGCCCCTGCAGCAGGCACTGGAAACCAGCTCACTCGGCAACTCGCCTTCGCCCTTGTGCGGTATCGAAGATTCCCTGAAAGAACTGGTCTTTGTCTGCGGACTGGAAGGTTGCGAAGAACACACTATTGATGCGGTGGAAAAGCTGGTACTCGACACAATTACCAATGTTGCAGAGAACGGTGTCGCTTATGAGCAACTGGAAGCGATGCTCAATCAGCTAGAATTGACCCAACGCGAAATTTCCGGTGATGGCTACCCATACGGTCTGCACCTGCTTTTGACGGCGCTGGGCAGCGCTACCCACCGGGGTGACCCGATTGCCTTGCTCGACATGGAGCCGGCTATCGCGACGGTTCGCAGCAAAATTACCGAACCAGACTATATCAAGCAACTCGCTCGACGAATGTTGCTGGACAACCCGCATCGGGTCACCCTGCACATGGCACCCGACACAGAACTGAGTGCAAAGCGACTGGCTGCAGAAAAAGCAAGGCTCGCCAAGGTTCAAGCCAGCCTCGACGCGGAGCAAACACAGGCAATCATTGACCAGGCGCTTGCGTTACAGGAGCGACAGCAATCCGTGGAGGATGAATCCATCCTGCCAAAGGTCGGCCTTGAAGACATCTCTGAGGGTCTGCCCGATATCCCGTCGACCAAAGAGCAATCGGCGACCTTGCCCACTACCTGCTACAAGCGCGGAACCAACGGTATGGTCTACCAACAATTGGTCATGTAAATGCCGCAATTGCCGCCGGAACTTGCGCAACTGGTGCCCTACTA
>JBFKDP010000381.1:0-3688 GCA_041619575.1 Litorivivens sp. | reverse complement strand
TACGGCAATTTTTCCGGCCTCGAAATACAGGCCGGAGTGGCTTCGCCAGCCTTCGCCGGCGAAATTGCCAGCTTTCAATTATATCTTCGCAGTCATCGCCGGGAGCGGGTGGCAGTCCAGGTCGGCTGGCCCGATGAGGGAATGCAAACGGTTTGGTTAGAACCGGAGGAAGAGCGCACTCTCACTCTGCGCCATCTTGCTGAGTATCGCGGCCTGTTCAGGCCGCCGCGTATTCGGCTGGAGTCGCATTTTCCACTGGGCTTGCTGAGAACCTGGAGCTGGGTGGCATTGGATTGGCGCGCTCTGGTTTACCCTGCACCGACATGGCCTGGTGATCTGCCTGCTGCGCCGGGGGAGGCTGATGGTGAGTCCGCGCTCGCGGAGCCTTGGGGCGATGATTTTGCCGGTTTCCACGAGTATCAGCCGGGTGATTCACTGCGGCGCGCATATTGGCGTGCCTACGCCAAGGGGCAGCGGTTGTTGATCATGGATCATTCCCAGTCCCTCGAGCGCGAAATCTGGCTGGATTGGCAAAAGCTGCCCAGTCTGGGCACCGAAGCACGGCTGAGTGGCCTGTGTGCCTGGCTGCTTGACTGTGACAAACGCGGACTGCCTTTTGGCTTACGACTGCCGGGACAGGAAATTGCGCCGGCTAAGGGCGAGCGTCACACACAGCGTTGCCTGAAAGCGCTGGCGCTCTTTGAGCTGGAAGGCGCAACATGAACGAAAGCTTCTTGACGCGACATTCCCTGATCTGGCTATTTGCCGCGCAATTGGTGGTTATTATTCCTCGCCTCGACATCCTACCCGTCTGGACGGCGCTGGTTTGGGGCCTGTCGGCATTCTGGTACTGGCGTATCTACCGGGGGGACTGGCAGTTTCCGCCGCGCACAGTGACCTGGGGCTTGTCCATCGTGGCCATTATCGGGATCGCGTTTGAATACCGTACCGCGCTGGCACTGGAACCGCAGGTTGCGCTGCTGATTACTGCTTTTACCTTAAAATTGCTTGAGCTTAAAACCGTTCGCGACCACTGGCTGCTGCTGATGCTGTCGTATTTTATTGTCGCCTGTGGCTTTATCTTCAGTACTTCGATTTCGACGGTTGCAATTGCGCTGGTGCAAATGGTGGTTTTGTTGCTTGCCCAGCAATCGCTATTTCGGCCGCGGGTGGCCGTTCGTCCCATGTTGTGGACGACCACCAAGGTATTCGCCCAGTCGATTCCGCTAATGCTCGTCATCTTTGTGGTCTTTCCGCGATTCGGCCCCTTGTGGACGGTGCCCTTGCCGGGGGAGGGCGGGCGTACAGGTATGAGCGACCGGATGTCGCCGGGCGATATTTCCAAGCTGAGTCGCTCGACGGCACTGGCCTTTCGGGTCAGCTTTGATAGCGAGCTGCCAGAGCGTTCCCAGCTCTACTGGCGCGGCCTGACACTGGAAGATTTTGATGGGCGTGAATGGTCGCGCAACCGCCTTGATCGGCGCAGTAAGATTGCACCCGAAGTACAGGGGCCGGCCTATCATTACGAGGTAATTCTTGAGCACGGTGTCCACGAATGGTTGCTTGCCATCCCACTCGCCCGTGTGGAGCGCGAAGGCCTTATCCAAGATGCCCGCTACCAACTGCTGCCCAGTTCACCGATGATTGGGCGCGTGCGCTATGAGGCAACGAGTTATCCCGAAAGTCGTCTAGACGCGCCACTGGATTCGTATATTCGCTACAGCAACCTGCAAATCCCGCGAGACTATAACCCGCGTGTGCAGAGTCTTGTGCGCGGCTGGCGAGAATTCCCTCCGGCGGAGCGCATAGCCCGCGCGGAGCGCTTCTACAAGGAGCGTCCCTTTGTCTATACGCTGGAACCGCCCAAATTGGGGCGGAACAGTATTGACGATTTTTTGTTTGGCTCGTTGCGCGGCTTCTGTGAGCACTACGCCGGTAGTTTTGTGTTTATGATGCGTGCCGCGGGTTTGCCCGCGCGAGTGGTTGTCGGCTATCAGGGCGGCGAGCTCAATGAGGGCGGCAATTATCTTTTGGTGCACCAGTCCGACGCTCACGCTTGGGCTGAAGTCTGGCTGGAAGGTCAGGGCTGGGTGAGGGTAGATCCAACGGCTTGGGTGGCTCCCATGCGTATTGAACTTGGTGCTGATATGGCCCTTGCCGGCGAGCCGGGATATCTGGCTGACGATTTGATCTCGCTGCGAAAAATGCAGGGCTTTCGCTTTATTGCACAGCTCAGACTGCTAATGGATCGGGCCGAATATCAATGGGTGAAGTGGATTGTCAATTACGATGCTAACCGCCAGTGGGACATAATCAGCAATCTGTTTGGCAATATCGACAATCAGCGCTTTGCTTTGATTTTGCTCCTTGCCCTGGCCCTACCGATGATTGCCGCGGGGTTAATGACGATTGGTTGGCCGAAGCGAAAAATTGAACCGCCACCCGTGCAGGCATACAAGCGTTGTATTGATTTGCTGGCGGCAAAGGGATTCCCGCGGGCAGAAGGGGAGGCCCCTCGGGATTATGCGCGGCGGGTAGGCGCGGAGTTGCCGGAGTACGCCCAGTGGTTGCAGGCGGTTACAGATGCCTTCTACCGCAGCTATTACGAACCTGTCGGCCAGTCCCAGTACCGTGAGGCGCTGGCAAGGCTGAAATCGCTACAAAACTCAAATCCGGGATCTAAGATTGAGAACCTGACTCGTCGTCTGCGCCGTAAGCCTTCATGAAGACATCCAGGCAGCTATCGAGATAGGCCGGCAATTCCTCCTGAGCCTCGTCTGTCTGTAAGCCAAAAACACCCCGCATATGCACGTCTGACTTCACCATAAAAAGCAGTTGATCCGCAGCGAAATGGATATTGTCGATGCGCAGCCTGCCTTTTCTGACCTGGCTTTCAAGGTAGCTGCTCAGGCTTTGCATGATGGGTAGTGGTCCAGCCTTCCAGAATAGCTCGGACAGTGTCGAACGTTTATCCGCCTCTGCTATGCAGACCCGGTTGATGGCGATACCGGCATCAGAGGTTACGAGGTCGCTGAAGTGCTGGATAAATTCCCGCAGGTATTCCCGAACAGGGCGCTTATCGTCATCCGCAGCGTGACCGATTTCGTAATCTTCGCATTTTTGTGCAACAGCAGCGGAAAATAGCGCCTCTTTGTTGCCAAAGTGGCTGTAGACAGTTTGTTTAGACACCCCGGCCGCCTTGGCGATTTGCTCCATGCTGACAGAGCCGTAGCCTTCGCTCAAAAATAGCTGACCCGCAGCCGCCAGAATCTGCTGGCCTTTTTCTTCATCTTTATTGCGGCCAGGGGTGGCCTTTTCCAGGACGGCGCTGGTTGAAACCCGAGCTTGCGACACTGCAGAAACCTTGTGCGTTGTGGCTGATGACGAGACTTTAATAAAGCTAGACTGGACTGTCCAGTCTTGTTTTAATTGCTACCATTGCTGTTAATGGGTCGTAGGTCGAATATTTGCCATGTCTGTAAGAGAATCATCACCGTATATCTTTTTGTTGCTGGTCCTTTTTGCAGCGTCAAGCGCTTTTGCAGAAGGCGAATACCGCCACCCGGTGCTGAGCTATACACTGGAAAAGCAATCGTCCTATGCCGCCAAACGCCGCTTTTCGGGTCGGGCCCAATCGCCGCAGCACTCGGCCTTGGCTTTCGAGCTGCCGGGCCGAGTGGATAGCGTT
>JBFKDP010000380.1:0-3706 GCA_041619575.1 Litorivivens sp. | reverse complement strand
GATATCATTATAGAAGGCTGAAACATTGAAGGTGCCAGCGCCGTTATCGAGCGTAATTTTGGCACCCGCCTCGTAGTTGATGACCGTTTCGTCATCAAATTCGCCGGCAAGCGGGCTGAACCTGGCTAAGTCCGCTCCGCAAAGCCCCGCGTTGAGAGGGTCACTGATACCACCGAGCCGAAAGCCTTTTGAAACCTGAGCGTTTAGCATTACGTTGTCGTTCAGATCGTAGCGTGCCAGCACCCTTGGCGACAGACCATTGGCTTGCGTTTCGCCCGGAATATACCAGTTGGCAAAGTTCGCGGATCCCAGGTGGGCGAAGATACCGCTGGAGGTAAATACGCGCTTTTCCTCGTAGTCGTACCAGCGGGCACCAAGTGTCAGGTTTAGGCGCTCGGTCAAGTCGTAAGAGGCCTCACCGAAAACTGCTGTTTGTTTCAGTTCATAGGGAATGTCAGAGTAGTAGAGTTCATCCTTGCTGGCCGGGTCATTGGGCAGCCTGCCGGGTGAATTTGACTGGTTATCTTCAAACCCGGCTACCAGTAGAGATTGATCATATTTTCGTTTGGTGTCGCTGTAAAAGGCACCTACAACCCACTGCAGTTTCTCAGCATTGTCAGAAGCCAGCCTGAATTCCTGAGTCCACATGTCCACTTCGGTGGTGTCATCGAGTGGGGCATCCAGAGTATAGACAGATTCATTCTCGCCAAAGCTGTCGCCAGTGACACTGCCGGTCAGTGCAGTCGCGTCGCGCCGCACAAAAATTTCACGGTCGGTGTAGGAGGTGACCGAGGTGAAGATCATCTCGTTAAAGCTGTAGTTCAGGGTCAGGTCAGACATGCGAAAGCTGTCGACAAATTTCTCTTCCAACTGCGTATATTGCTCCAGCTCATCAAGGGTGACGGCCGGACGCGTTGTCGTGAAGGGGTTGGCAAGAATATTGAAAGTATCTTGGCGGTTGAAGCCGTTCATGTCGACTTCCTGCCAGACCACACGCGGCGTCAGGCTGAGGTTGTCGCTAGGCTCAATTTTCAGGGCCACGCGGAAACCGCGACGCTTACCATCATTGACGTCTTCTTTTGTTTCGCCGCCTGGTTGGTTGGTGGCCGGATTGGGCTGCAGAGCATCGATGTACCCTGCAAAGCGTTCCTGATAGACCACGGTGCGCATGGCCACATTTTCACTGATAGGCGTGTTCAGGTGGCCTTTTAGACTCCAGCCGGTTTCGCCTTCGTTAACGCTGCTGCCGCCCACTTCAAGTGAGCCGCTGGCCGTGTCGAATTCGGGTTCGTTGCTGATATAGCGGATGGTGCCTGAGAGCGAGCCCGAGCCAAACAATGTGCCTTGGGGGCCACGCAGCACTTCGATGCGCTTGGTGTCGTAAAAGTCCAAGTCGGGTGTGAACAGTGACAGTGAGATCACCGATTCGTCAAAGTAGACGCCGACCTGCTCCTTGACGCCGGGCTGGTCGCGGACAATCTGGCCAGCTGATACGCCGCGAATAGCAACCTGGCTCTGACCGGGGCCGAGGTTCTGCACCGTGATGCCGGCAATGTTGGCCGACATGGATTCGAGATTGGTGGCGCCGCTGTTGCGCATACGCGACTCGGTCATTGCGGCAATGGAAAAGGGTACGTCTTGTAGGGTTTCCGAACGCTTCCTTGCGGTAACGACAACTTCTTCCATGACAAGCTCTCGTTGCTGTGCCAACCCTGCATTGGGCTGCAGGCCGGTTGACAGTGCGGCTATTGCCGCCGCCAGCGAAGTATACTTCTTCATGCTGTTCTCCCCGTTTATTGTTCTCACGGTGTGCACTGATATGTCGCACGCCGCGTACGAGCTGACTTTATCTGAAGCGCGGTCAAAACGCCACGCATAAGTATTCAGTGAAACATCAGTCTTATCAATGTCTTAAATAAGCATGTGAATTAGTTCCCAAGTCGGATTTTATGTGTACCATGCCAGCTGTTATTGCTGGACGGGGTAGAGGCGTGGATCAACAGGGAGTCGCGACGGGCTCGGAATCGCCAAGATGGCGGGTTTTCGGTGGGGCTGAGCCAGCCAGTACAGTATTTCTGGCCGCGAATGGTTTCCCGGTGGGAAGCTACCGTTTTTTGCTGGAGCCGCTGTCTGAGAGTCGGTCAATACTGGCCTTTGACAATCGCGGAGCCTGGCCGGAGACATCACCCCCTAAGCAGGGTTTTACCTGGGCCAGTCATGCGGATGATCTGATTGCCTTTCTGGAGGCCCGCCGATCTGAGCAAACAGCCGAAGCATTGCGCTTTACGAGCATAGGTCACTCGATTGGCGGTACGGTATCGGCACTGGCAGCGATGAAACGCCCCGATCTGTTCGAGCGCCTGATTCTCATTGATCCGGCGACAATTCCGGGGCGGTGGATGCCGTTAGCGATGCGTTTGTTGCCGAACCTCGCAAAAAAGATGGACCTTGTAACGCGTACGCGCAATCGTCGCTATCAGTGGACCGGGCCCGAGCAATTTGCGCGCTTTTTGCGGGGTAAGTCGGTTTACAAGCGTTTTACTGAACAGGCACTGACGGACTATGCTGAGGCGGGTCTCGCGCCGGGCGGAAAGTCCTATGAACTTGTTTATGATCGTGAGTGGGAGGCCTGGAATTTTCAGCATACCGCGGCGTTGTGGCCGGTTGTGCATAAGTTGCGGCTGCCGACGCTGATATTGCGTGCGGAACACTCCTATCTGCACCCTGAGTCTGACTTTAAGCGACATTGCCGTCGTTTGCCCGCCAATATCACGCCGCTGACCATCGCCGGGGCGGGCCATATGCTGCCCCAGGAAGATCCAGCCGCGGTGCTGTCGGCCATCGAGGAGTGGCTGACGGCGTAATTACGGCGGGCGTCGGGTGCAGAGATCACCCGCTCTGGCGTAAACTGTCTGCCTGCATTTTAATAAGACATATTCATGAATGCTTCCGGCAAATCCAGCGACCAACAGCAGCTGAACCCCGCGTGGACGGTCAACAGTACCAGCATCAATGGTGTTGTGCAGGCTGCGCGCGCGCTGGGCGCGCCCGTGGACTCCCTGCTCGCGCAAGCGGGGCTCTCCGGTGAGGCATTGCAGGAGGCCGAAGCCCGGCACCCGGTCGCGGCCTTGCACAGTTTCTATGCCTTGGCGGCTGAGCAGACTACGGCTGACCTAGGTATATACGCCGGTCGTATCGACTACATCAATCGCCTCAATTTGCAGCTTTATACTTGCAGCGTCTGCGATACGTTTCGGGAGTACCTGAACCTGATGCCCAGTGTGCTGCGTTTTGCTGGCGATATTGGGGAAGTCCTGATTCGTCGCGAGGGCGATCTAATCCGGCTGGATTGGGTGCCCCTGTGGCAGCCCGAGCCCCACTGGCGCTTTCAGTCTGATGAGCTGCTGACAACCTCAGCAATGATTGTAGGTTCCCTGTGCGTTCGACCCATACCGGTGCTGCGTGCCCACTTCAGCTATCCCGAACCCGAAGACACCCAGCTGCTGGAAGAGGTCTTTGGCCGCGAGCTCCATTTCAATCAACCGGTGAGTTGTCTCTATTTTGATCGTCGCAGTCTGGACTATCCCCTGATCCAGTTGGACTCTGATTGGGGCCAGGCAATCAGCCAGTCAACGCAGCATCTGTTTGCTGATAGCAAGCTCGACCCGGTATTGAGTGAGTTGCGCTCGACGCTCGTCAGAATGTT
>JBFKDP010000379.1:0-3728 GCA_041619575.1 Litorivivens sp. | reverse complement strand
ATTCCGTTCGATTATTCAGATTTCGCACTAGAAGAATTAGATCCAACGGTGGGTTTTGTTGAAAAATCAGGTATGGGTTCCATGCGCACATGGACGCACGCAAGGCACATTTCTCCTTGTGAAAACGGCCATACATTAACTGATGAGCTATCTTTTGAACCTCGGTTGGCTGGGTGGCTCACAAACAAAATAGTGAGATTTTTCTTTGAGCATCGGCATCGTCAGCTTAAGCGGAAATTTGGTATCGCCTAATGGGGCCAATCACCGCGACATATTTTTCCTTGCGCCTGAGGCTCCAAAATAAATACGCGCGTGTTAGTGGCGTTGTGCGGTACAGCCGTTGCGCGGGCAGCGCTGGAATGGTTGCTCAATCGATGAGCGAGCCGTGCGCTTTGTCAGCGGCTTGCTATTACGACGTGGAAATAGAACATGAGTAGCGAAGCGGAACACTACGGCGTGGGCGATTGCTCATACCGATCAGCAGGAGAGCTGCCCGGCATTACCCGTCTGGTAGATGCATTTTACCGACATATGGAAACTCTGCCGGAAGCGAAGGTTGTGCTGGACATGCACCCTGCGAATCTTGAGCTTTCCAGAAAGAAGCTGGCCTACTTTCTGTCGGGCTGGTTAGGCGGCCCCCGGCTGTATGCCGAGCATTTTGGTAGTATCAGTATTCCCTCTGTACACCGGCACTTGCCGATTGACGTTGACGCAAAAAATGCATGGCTGCTTTGTATGGAAAAGGCGCTTGCTGAACAGCCCTATGAGCCAGCCTTTCAGCGGTATTTGATTGAGCAGCTCGCAATACCTGCAGAACGGGTTCGGCAGGCATGCGCAAGGTCCCCCTCTTAAATTATGCCTAAGCACTGCTTTGTCAGGCCGTCTGCGGTAGAGTTTGTAAGGTAACCGTTGATCGGCACTGTGTAATGAGTAGCTAAGGTGATTTCAAGACTCCCTAAATGGATTGAGTACGGCGCATTTGTGCTGGCCTTCACGGCCGGCTGTATCAATGCGGTGGGGCTCTTGGGTTTTGAACACCAGAGTGTGTCACATGTGTCTGGTACCGCGACCTTGCTGGGGGCTGGGGTGTTGAATAATCCCCTTGAGGCTACTTTGCATATGGGTGGGATTCTGTTGGCCTTTTTTGTAGGGGCGGCGTTCTCCGGTTTTTTGTTGCACGGCACTACACTCAAGCTGGGCCGCCACTACGACACGGCCTTATTGGTCGAGTCCCTGTTGATATTTGCGGCGCTCTACTGGTTGGGGCGCGGTTCCTACAATGGTCACTATGCGGCTTCGGCGGCCTGTGGTTTACAAAATGCGTTGGCAACCACCTACAGCGGCGCTGTTATTCGCACCACCCACCTGACGGGAATCTTTACTGATCTGGGTATTATGTTAGGCGAGGCCCTGCGGGGTCGGGGTTTTGATAAGCGCAAGGCATTGTTATTTGCCCTGATTATTGGTGGCTTTATACTGGGTGGCACCTGCGGCGCTTTGCTCTTTGCCACACTGGGATTCTCGGCGCTGGCTGTGCCAGGAAGTATCTGCCTTCTCCTCGCCGTCGGTTACCGTCTGTATGACAAAACTTACGCTGGTTGATAAACAATAATGGCTAATAAATATTCTGATACTGCCATCAAAATGAATTTTCTGGTCAAGCCTTTGCTGCGCTCGCCGCTGCACTGGATACTGAGTCCCAGTGTGGCGCTGATTCGTTTCACGGGGCGCAAATCCGGCAAGACCTTTGAAACGCCAGTTGCCTACACCAAATTTGGTGATGAGATTCTGATATGCCTGACGGAAACCCGGAATCGCCAATGGTGGCGTAATTACCGTGAGCCCTGGCCGATGGAATTCAAGCATAAAAGCCGTTGGCTGAGGGGTGAGGCGCGTTGGCTGGAACCGGGTAGTGCGGAGTATCGCGACAATTTTGAACGGGTATTTCGGCGCGTGAGCTTTACGCCCAGAATCTACAAAATCTATGACTTTAATGCCGAGCAGGGCCTGAGCGATGCGCAGTTGCAGATTCTCTTGGATAACGGTTCCGGCATTGTGCAGTTTCTCCCCGCGAGCTGATGTACACGCGGTGGATCAGCCTTGACCTACGAAGACTTCAATACCTACTGTGAGAGCCTGCCTGCATGCAGTGGATTCAGCAGACCGACGGGAGCGCAAAGCGGGACGAGGCCCTGCGCTACTACCTGTGTGAATCTCATCGACTCGTCGTGCAGGGCCTGAGCAAGAAAACGCAGAAGGCACTTGGGCTGCATCAGGCCTAGCCTGCGGTTATAGCGCCAGGTTCACTGTCAGGCGGGCAGTGCGCGGTTCCAGCGGGTGAAAGTGGATGTCTTCGACGGCGCTTGCTTCACCCGCCAGTTGGGAAGGGTAGAAGTAGTCGATATCGTGGTCGTCGCTGTCGAGCAGGTTTAGCACTTCCAGCTCCAGTGACCAGTTACCGAAACTGCGGCCGAACAGCGCGTTAAAGACAAGGCTGTCGTCAGAGCTGACTGAACCGTCTTCCACCAATGGGCGTTCGCCAAAGTAGCGCGCTCGCAGGCTGCCAAACCAGCCCTGAGGTTGCCTAAAACTCAAACCCGCCTGAGCCACTTCTTCGATAGCGCCGGGGATTTCCCGTCCGCCGCCTGTTGCGCGGGTAAATGTCGCGTCTGTCCACGCGTATTCAAGATCCGCCAGCCAAAAGTCGCTCAGTTGAATGTGCAGCGTTGCTTCTGCGCCCCAGCGTTTGGAACCTTCACTGGCCTCAGTCGCCCCAGCATCACCCACAAAGAGCAGTTCGCTGTCGAGTTCCAGCGCCCACACCGCGAGGGAAAGATCGGCGCGCTCTGCAAGGGTGCCCAGTACGCCGATCTCGTACCCCAGCGAAGCCACTAGCGGGTCGACAGTCTGAACTTGAGAGCCATCTGCAGGGTCCACGGCTATGGTGGTGCCGCGGGCATCGTTGGAGTGAAAGCCGTCGCCGATGGCGGCGTAGGCTTCCCAATGGTCAGTGAGGGTATAGGCAATGCTCGCTTTGAGGGAAGTCTTGCTATCGTTGGCCTCGCCGCTGTTGGCATCCAGATTGACCCCTTGGCGGTTTGTGCCAGCTCGGTTACTCACCTCAAAATCATAGTAATCAAAGCGCGCTCCCAGTGTGGCGCGCAGGGCGCTGCTCAACAGGATTTCAAGCTCGGTAAAGACGCCGCTGCTGCTTTCTTTCACACGGTCGGCACGGGTTACTCCCAGATGTTGACGCGCCCGGGTATGGTACAGCCCAACTTCATCAATATCGTCATAGCGCCATTGCAGGCCGGTGCGCAGATTGAGGGGTCTGATAAAGCCTTCAAGCTCCCACGTTTGGGAGATTTCGCCGCCGTACAGCCAGCGTTGGTCCACCTGTTCAAATTGGTCGCCGTTGACGGGCTCGTCCAGAAAATAGGTGAAGTTAGACCATAGTTGCAGTTCGTAGCGGGCGGCGTAGAGGCTTACCTTAAGGCCCTTTTGGGTCCAGTGACCGCTCAGGCTGTAGCGTGAGGATTCCCCGCCTAAGGTCGTATCAATGGAGCCCAATTCGTCGATGCGATGCTGTGTCACTGCGCGCAGGGGGATTTGGTCAGCGCTGTTCCATCGATTGTCGTAGGCCATCAGGCTCACAGACCAACTGCCGTCGGAGAGGGCGCCCGTGTAGTTGAGCAGGGCGTTGCTGCGACGTTGATCTTCTTCAATGT
>JBFKDP010000378.1:0-3728 GCA_041619575.1 Litorivivens sp. | reverse complement strand
GAAAAAATTATAGGTGCCACCGTAGAGCTTGCTGGTGGTAACAATGTTATCGCCCACTTCACAAATGGTTTCCAACGCATATTCGATGGCCGCCATGCCGGAAGCAACGGCCAGCGCTCCGACGCCACCTTCCATCGCGGCTACGCGTTCCTCAAGAACGGCGTTGGTAGGGTTCATGATGCGCGTATAAATGTTGCCGGGCACCTTTAGGTCAAAGAGGTCTGCGCCATGCTGTGTGTTGTCAAAGGCGTAGGAGGTCGTCTGGTAGATCGGTGTTACAACCGCATTGGTAGTGGGGTCGACATGGAATCCGGCGCGTACGGCAAGTGTTTCAATTTTCATGAATGATCCTTGTATCGATCGGAAAACGATTGGCTCAAGCGAGGTGGAGTATAGCAGCTGGGCTTCTGATTGCAGCTCTAGAAAGTGCTGTGAAATTACGCGCTTCGAATGCTGTTCGCTGTTTCGCGTAGCGGCATCCAGAAAAAGCTCTGTCTGTGTCACAGGGCCGCGTCGCGCGGGCTTGTGCTTTGGTTGAGCTAACGAACATTGACTGACTAAAAAGCGCACAAAATAAGTGCGCTTAAGATTACTAGACCGTAACCAATAGGAGCGATGTGAATTCCGTAAACTGCGCGCCGTCAATATCAAACCAGAAAATAAGAAGTTGGTCGTTATGATTACAGGTAAATTCAGCATCCGTAGAAGAATTGTGCTGCCCATTACTGCGTGGGCAAGTGCGTCTTTTTGTGTCAGTGCAGCGCTTGCGCAGGAGTCAACGGCAATCGAGGGGCCAGATGCCCCGGCAGTGTCTCAGCCTGCAAAGCGTTCAGTGCAACGCTCTGTACTCGAAGAAGTGGTGGTGACGGCTCGTCGTCGTGAAGAAAGCCTGCAGACCGCACCGGTTGCCGTTTCGGCACTCTCCGGTGATGCCATGCGTCAGCGCGGAATCGCGAACACCAGCGAGCTTACTAAAAGCGTACCGAGTCTGGAAATCAGCCAGGGGCGTGCCAGCCAAATATACATTCGTGGCGTTGGGCAGCGCTCTGGTTTTGCGCGTGTTGACCCCACGGTAGGGGTTTATCTTGATGACCTGTTTATTCCCCGCTCGGACAGTCAGTTGCTGGACACAGTGGATATCGAAAACGTACAGGTACTGCGTGGTCCGCAAGGCACATTGTTCGGCAAGAACACCACCGGCGGTGCTATGGTTCTGACCCTCGCCAAACCGGGCGATACTCAGGAGGGCTACGTGGATGTAACGCTGGGCAGCCTGGGGGCGCAAACCCTGCGTGCCGCGTGGACGCAACCGGTGACGGATGATTTTTCTGTGCGTGTTGCGCTTAACAATCGTCGGCGTGATGGCTTTACCGAAGATGTTGTCTCTGGGCAGAAAGGTGGCTCTGTCGATCGTCTCGCCGCACTGTTTCAGACCCGTTGGCATGCCAGCGACAGTATCACCATGGATACGCTGCTATTTCTTAGCGATCGCGACGATACGCTTGAACATAACAACTGTCTGATCAACAACGACCAGGCCCTGTTTTTGAAAGGCCTGTACCTGATGTGGCCGGGTGACACCAACCCCAGTCAGCCAACAGCCTACCGCGAGAACTGTGAATCAAACTCGGCAGAGCGACTGGGCGATCTTAAGAGCAATACCGGTGCCTACCCGAATCTCAATTGGGACCAGCAGCAGGCGCTGTTTGGAACGACAGTGGAGTGGTTTTATAGCCCTAACCATCAGCTTAAAGGGGTGTTCGGTGCGCGGAAAGCTGAAAAAGGCGCACTGGTCACCAGTGATCAGGATGGTGGCCCCGGTAACTGGTCTGAATCCCATAATCACGGTGTGAGTGAACAGAAATCATTCAGCGCAGAACTGCAGTTCAGCGGTGGCTTCTTCGATGAGCGTCTGCGGTATACCGGCGGTCTGTTCTACATGCTGGAAGAGAACTACGAGCCCTTCACCCTGGTGTCTGGTTTCGGTGGTCTGGATCAGCAGACGATACTTGAACTTGGAGCCGGTCAAGAACCGACGCAACCCCTTGTGCCGGGTATCCCCTTTGTCGGTGCTGTAACCGGTAATCCCATTCAGCAAAATGAGTTTGATCTGACCAACAATACCTTGGCGGCGTATGTACAGGGTTCTTTCGATATTACCCCGCAGTTGGAGCTGACGCTGGGTTTGCGCTGGACATCTGAGAAGCGTGAGTCAAATTTGGTTCTAACACAGGCAGATACCACCGCCATTGAAAATCGCATGATCAGCGCGGGCCTGGCAACCGTCTGTCTGGGGCCGTCACTGCCAGGGGTGTGCCAGTCGAATCTGCCTTGGGCGCTTGATCCGGTTGGCAGGGTCGCGGCACTGTTCCCTGATGCAAATGGCGATGGAATTGATGATTTTCCTATGAACGACACGCCGTTTTTGGATGAGACCAAGCAGAAGACCTTCAGCAAGGTAACGCCCATGGCCTCACTGTCGTACACGATTCCTGATCTTGGTGATGGCTTCTTGTCCAGCGTGACGCTCTACACGACCTACAGTGACGGCTTTAAGTCTGGCTTTTTTGAGCCGCGAGTAGAGGATGGTCTGCAGCAGGTTGAGCCTGAAGAAGTCAAAAACCTCGAGTTTGGTTACAAGATTGAAGCGCTGCAGCGTTCACTGCGGATCAATGGCGCAATTTACGCAATGGAGTTCACCAACCAACAGTTGATTCAAGTGCAGACCGATTCTGCGGAGAACCTTGCCGTTGTCTTCGACAATGCGGGTAATTCCGAGATTGAAGGGACTGAAATAGAAATCCAGTGGATTCCTTCGCCCAATCTATTGGTCAACTTCTCGGCCAGCTACAACGACTACACCTTTACGGAGTTTAGTGACCGAGATTTGTTGCAAGCCTCCCTGGGTAACACACTTGTTGTGGATCGCACCGATGAGCCCTTTCCGGTGTCACCGGAGGAAACATATTCACTCGGTGTGCAGTACACCTGGGACACCAGTATCGGTTCCTTTACACCACGAATCGATGCGTCTTACAAAAGTGAGATATACCTGGGGCTAGACCGCGGTTCATTCGAGGCTTATGAGCGAGATCCCGATCTCTCGGGTGATCCGTCAAAAACACTGGTTGATCTGCGCTTTAGTTGGGCAAGCCTTGATTACAGAACCTCTGTCGCCGCATTTGTTAAAAATGCGACGGACGAGCGCTACCGTCCCGGTGCTGCCTCAGTGGGTTCTTCCTTAGGCACTTTCTTCCACTTCTATGGTGAGCCGCGCACCTATGGTCTCGAATTTCGTTATGAGTACTAATCATAGCTGAAATTGCCACTCGGCAAAGCTGGTTGGAGCCGCTACCAAAGGGCGCAACTTTTGCCCCCAAGCTCTTCCGGGTTTGGGGGCTTTTTTTGCAGGGTAATTGTCAGCCGAAACGATTCTCACGTATTTATTGCAAGTAGGCTTCGATAAACGCTGTTACATCGCTAATGGGTTAGCGCCTGCTATTACAGCCAGCGTATGGTTTTAAAAACGTTGAGAATTGTCGACCAGCGAAAGCTGACCCATTGTGGCTGGGACGGAATTGTTAATCGGGTCCGATGAGTGCCATCCCCCGTATATGGGCTAGGGTTTTTTAGGCTACATAAAATTGGTCGGAGTGAGAGGATTTGAACCTCCGACCCCTGCCTCCCGAAGACAGTGCTCTACCAAGCTGAGCTACACTCCGACACAT
>JBFKDP010000377.1:0-3867 GCA_041619575.1 Litorivivens sp. | reverse complement strand
CTTTAGCGCCGGGGGTGACAGTTGCCAAGCACTGTGACGGCGCTCATCCAGTCGTTGATGGAGAGATTGAATCAATGCCAGCAAAGCAAAAAGAAGCGGGAGTGTTCAAAAACTTCGAGCCCTATAAAGCAAAAAAGGGCGAGGAGTATATGAACGACCAGCAAAAGGATCATTTCCGCGGCATTCTGCTCAAATGGAAGTCTGAGCTGATGGAAGAAGTTGACCGCACTGTAACCCACATGAAGGACGAGGCCGCGAACTTTCCCGACCCCGCTGACCGCGCCACTCAGGAAGAGGAATTCAGTCTGGAGCTACGCACCCGCGATCGCGAGCGCAAGCTGATTAAGAAGATCGACTCGACCTTGAACCTGATTGATAACGACGATTACGGTTTCTGTGACACTTGTGGCGTCGAAATCGGCATCAAGCGACTGGAAGCCCGCCCAACCGCGAGCCTGTGTATCGACTGTAAAACACTCGACGAAATCAAGGAAAAGCAGGAACACGGCTGATAGCCCGGGCGGTATCACCGCCGCCCTCCTAGCCCCTCGATGACTCCGACCGGCTCCCCTCCCTATATTGGTCGTTTCGCTCCCTCTCCGACAGGCCCCTTGCATATCGGATCGCTGATTGGCGCACTGGCCAGTTTTCTGGATGCGCGCGCGGTGAATGGCCGGTGGCTGGTACGTATGGAGAATATCGATCCACCGCGCGAAATAGCCGGCGCGGATAAGCGCATTCTCGATACCCTGCTGCACCACGGGCTGCGTTGGGATGGGGACGTATTGGAACAGTGCACTCGCCACGAGGCCTATGAAGAAGCCCTGAGCTCACTCCTTGCAGCCGGGCATGCTTTCAAGTGCAGCTGCTCGCGGCGGCAGTTACGGGACAATCATGGCTTGCATCAGGGAAACTGTGTAGCTCCTGTCGATCCTGCCGATTACGCGATCCGCTTACGTGTACCCGAGCGCGAACTGACCGTCAGCGATCTGCTGCAGTCCCCGCTAAGCCAGAATCTGCGAACCGAAGTTGGCGATTTCACCCTTAAACGACGCGACGGACACTACGCTTATCAGCTGGCCGTGGTAGTCGACGATGCCTTTCAGCGTATCAGCCACATAGTCCGCGGGTCCGATCTCTGGGTGTCCACGCCACGCCAGGTTTATTTGCAGACCTTATTGGAGCTACCAGCCATCAGCTACCTCCATTTTCCCGTGATCCTCGGCGACGATGGCCACAAGTTGAGCAAGCAAACCTTTGCCGCTGCCGTCGACGACAGTCGCGCCTGTGAAAACCTCCTGCTGGCCCTGCGCTTTCTGCACCAGCCTGCCCCGCCCCCCCAGCAAAGCACCAGCGTCGATAAAGTACTGAACTGGGGAATTGCGCACTGGGATCGCAGCAGGCTTCCTGCCGTTATGGGATTAGCGCAATCGGTGTTTTACAAGAACTGAAGCTCTCAAGTACCATGCCTGTGTTCTTTTCAGGTTATGCCCATGCCGATTCATTCGTCGCTGATTCTTCTGTTCTCGGTTTTTTTTCTCTTTACTCCGTCCCTGGAGCAATGGCTGCTTAATGGCAGCATAGCTTGGTATCGCCCCCACCTGATCTGGCTGGGTGTCGTCATTTTTGTCTATATCAGCCAACAGGATGCTCCCCAGGATGAGCTTTGATTTCAGCAGTCTGTTTGTGCTGGGCACTGTCTATCTGTCATTTTTATTTGCCATCGCCTACGCCGCTGAACGCGAGCTGATACCCGCCGCAATTATCGATCATCCGGCTACCTACGTGCTGTCGCTGGCTGTCTTTGTCAGCGCCTTCGGCATCTACGGCATTGTCGAATTAGCCCAGAATTACGGCTACAGCTACATGAACTACTACTTGGGGATCGCCACGGTATTTATCGTATCGCCCCTGTTGCTGTCGCCACTCATGCGTATCTGCCGCTCCTATCGACTTAACTCTTTGGCCGACCTGCTGACTTTTCGCTTTCGCAGCCAGTGGGCGGGCTCGCTGGTCACCATCTTTATGCTGCTGGCGATGCTGCCCTTGCTTACCCTGCAGATACAGGCAGTATCGGAGTCGATGCTGGTACTCACTAACATGGACACGAGCAGTGACGTAGGGCGGCATCAGCGAGATGCGCTGGCACTGCTGTTTTGTGTAGTCATCAGCGTTTTTACCATCCTGTTTGGCTCGCGCCACTTGAGCTCACGGGAAAGTCATCGTGGCCTGGTCACCGCCATCGCCTTTGAATCGGTGGTCAAACTGCTTGCTCTCCTGGCTGCCGCCGTTGGTGCTGTAACGTTCGTTTTCGGCGATTTCGCTGGCATGCAGCTATGGCTGTCGCAGCAGGACGAACTGGTCGAAGCACTGAACCGCCCGGCCGCCGGCGACAGCACACGCATGATGCTGGTTATGTTTTTTGCCGCCGCTGTGTGCATGCCGCATTTTTTTCACCTGTTGTTTGCCGAAAATCCGCAACCGCGCAACCTCCGCATTGCCAGCTGGGCAGTTCCTCTTTATTTGCTGCTCATTAGTCTGCCTGTGTTTCCCCTGCTTTGGGCGGGTGAGGCCTTACAGCTAACAACAAGCGCTGACTATTACTCCTTGGCCATCGGTCTTGAAAGCGGCCAGCGCTGGTTATCGCAGGTTGTCTTTATCGGCGGTTTGTCTGCCGCCAGCGGCGCCATCATTGTTGCCACCCTGGCCCTTGCTTCCATGAGTTTGAATCACTTGGTATTACCCCTGTACCAGCCCGATGGCAAAACCGATATCTATTCGTGGCTGCTGTGGACGCGTCGGGCGCTGATTCTGATCATCATTCTGTGCGGTTACGGTTTCTACTACCTGATTCCCGACCCTCACACCCTGAGCGAATTGGGCATTGCAGCCGTCTCGGGCTGTATGCAGTTTTTTCCAGGTGTGCTGGCGGTGCTGTACTGGCCACGCGCCAACAGCATGGGCTTTATTGCCGGCCTGACGGCCGGCCTGTTGGTGTGGGCGGCGGGTGCACTCGCGCCGCTAGTAAATTTGGTCGACCCCAACTGGATACCCTCTTTCTATGTTGGCGAACTGCCCGAGTCGCTCAATTGGGTAGCCGTCATGGCGCTCTCGATCAGCGCCAATGCGTTTGTGTTTATCGGGGTATCACTGCTTACCCCGACCCGACAGGAAGAGCGCGTTGCCGCCGAGGTGTGCACACTGGATGACCTCAACAGGCCTGCACGACAAATGCTGGACCTGCAGGACGCTGCGGAAATGCAGCACCGGCTCGCCTATGCCTTGGGCGATAATGTGTCACAGCGAGAAGTGAGCAAAGCGCTCGAAGAACTGGGCCTCAACCCCGATGAAAAACGCCCGTACGCCTTGCGACGACTGCGCGACCGCATTGAAATCAACCTGTCAGCCTTGATGGGCCCCGGTGTTGCCAAAAGCATTGTCGACCAGCAATTGCCCTATGTCGTCGACCAGCAGTCGACCAGTGAAGACATCACCTTCATTGAAAGCCGCCTCGAACTCTACAACACCCACCTGACGGGCTTGGCGGCCGACCTGGACAACTTGCGGCGCTATCACCGCCAGACGCTCGACGAACTCCCCATTGGCCTGTGCTCACTGGGTGCCGACGGTGAAATTCTGATGTGGAACCGAGCTATGTTTGAGCTGTCAGGTATTCCCGGCGACGAAATTACCGGTTCGAGACTCAAGGATTTGGGTGACCCCTGGCATACACTCTTCACCGAGTTTGTCGACAGCGAGGACCTGCACTGGCGCAAGCAACAGTTTGAAGACGGCAGCTATACCCGCACACTCAACCTGCATAAGGCAGCGGTCGACCCGCTAACCCGCAGCGAACAGGTCATCATT
>JBFKDP010000376.1:0-3881 GCA_041619575.1 Litorivivens sp. | reverse complement strand
GTTTTCTCCGGGTCGTTGTAGTAGCCCGCGGGAATATATCCTGAACGTGCGAAAATACCCTTCTCGCCAAGTTTTGCATGACGTGGCGGATTTTCTTCCTCAACGATTACGTCCATAAATTCGGAGCGTGTGACGTTGCCAAGCCCGGCTTCAGATTTTTTCTCGCCGTTGTCCATTCCCATTTGCCCGGATTCTGAAGAGCCGAAGCTGTTGGTGATAAAGACATTGGGGAAATGCTTACGGAAGCCGTTCTGCTTCGCTTCGGAAAATACTGCACCGCCAGATCCCACATTGAATATTGAGCCGAGGTCCCAACGATCGGGATTAGCTTCAAGGGAGTCCAGCAGAGGAATCGCCATTGCATCCCCTACAATCTGGACAGCATTGACTTTCTCACGCTCACAGACTGACCAGACATGTTCGCCGTTCAGCGACTTCTGATCATTCAACACCAGCTTGTTACCGGCTAGCAGCTGAATACAGGCGTACCACCAGGACGCACCGTGCATCAAAGGCGCAAGTGCGATGCCGCACAGAGGGTTTTCTGCCACGCGAGTAGCAATGTCTTCTGGCTTTTCACAGGGACCGTTAGGCGAGAAGTGTCCACCCCCGCCCATAGCAGCAAAGAAGACATTTTTGTGTGGCCACATCACGCCTTTGGGCATGCCAGTGGTGCCGCCGGTGTAGAGAATAAAATAGTCATCAGCCGAGCGCTCACCGAAATCGCGGTCCTCGCTCTGCCCCTGCATCGCAGACTCGTACTCAATCGACGCAATCGTGTTCAGATCCGCGCCACTGTCATCATCCACTGCAATAAAAGTTTTCAGGTCCGGCGCGGCACTGCGAATCTCGGCGATGTGAGGCGCAAATTCGCGATGGTGTACGCAGGCAACCATATCCGCGTTATCGAAAATATACAGCAACTCATCTTTAACGTAGCGATAGTTCACGTTGATTGGCACTGCACGAATTTTGAAACAAGCCATCATGGCTTCCATGTACTCGTTGCAGTTGTACATATAGAGGCCAACGTGGTCACCGGCCTTAACACCTTGGGCGGCGAGGTAATGCGCCATACGGTTTGCGCGTTTCTCGAGCTCAGCAAAGGTTGTGCGATGTGAACCGCAGACCAGCGCTTCCCGCTCCGGCACTGTGTCCGCAACCACTTCAAACATGTCAGCTAGGTTAAATTGCATTTTTCCATTCCCGTCTTATGACACCGGCCACAATCTGTGGCCGGTTAGGGTTACGCCTTGTTTATCAGGCCTTTTCTGAACCGACTACCCACATGGCGAAGAACTGGGCCCCGCCTCCGTAGGCATGCCCCAGTGCCAGTTTCGCACCGTCAACCTGGTGATTGCCGGCGTCGCCACGAACCTGCCTGGCTGCTTCTGCAAAACGTATCATTCCAGAAGCACCAATCGGGTTTGAAGATAATACACCACCGGAACAGTTCCACGGGATGTCACCTTTGTCATCTAAAGATGTCGCCCCTTCCATGGTTACCTTCCAGCCTTCGCCAACGTCGGCAAAACCCAGGTTTTCCAACCACATAGGCTCGTACCAAGAAAATGGCACGTAAACCTCTGCGCAGTCGAGATCTTTGCGCGGGTTGGTGATACCCGCCTGCTGGTAGACGTCTTTCGCGCAATCAATACCCGCCTGAGGATTCACCTGCTCGCGGCCAGCGTACATGGTAGGTTCGGAGCGCATGGCTGTACCGCGAATCCAGGCTGGCTTTTTCGAAGATTGCTCCGCCAGTTCTTCATTAGCAATAACCATGGCGCAAGCACCGTCGGACGACGGGCACGATTCCAGAAAGCGCAGCGGCTCCCAAAGCATGGGGCTTTCTTCAACTTCCTTAAGTGTAATGTTGGGCAGTTGCAGGTGAGCCAACGGATTGCGCGCACCGTGCAGACGATCCTTTGTTGCGACCTTGATGCCAACATCATAAGGCGCGTTGCTACGACGCATATATTCGCGAATGATTGGCGCGAAAAAGCCACCAGCGCCCGCATTGAGGTGGGGCGAAAATGGCTGCGGGTTGGACAACGCCCACATCGCATTAGACTCTGACTGCTTCTCGTAAGTCACGGTCAGAATGCGCTTGAACATACCGCTTTGCACATAGGATGCGGCAACAATAGCCGTTGAACCACCCACAGAACCCGCAGTGTGCACACGCAGCATCGGTTTGCCATTACAGCCCAAAGCATCTGTCAGATAGAGTTCGGGCATGATACCGCCCTCAAACATATCCGGTGCTTTACCAACGATAACAGCGTCGATGTCGTCCCAAGTCAGTTCGGCATCTTTAAGCGCGTTGAATGCTGCTTCACGAACCAGGCCCGCTATCGACACGTCCGCGCGTTTGGTCTGGTACTTGGTCTGGCCAATACCGACAACTCCAGCTAATTCAGCCATTATGCTTCCTCCAATACCGTAACCAGGTTTTGCTGTAAGGCGTGCCCTGATGTTGCATGTGCAATACCGCGTTTGATTTCGCCGCGGATGATTCGCATGGCGACTTCGCCCACGCGAGACAGACCTGAAGCCATCATCAGGTTACCCGCGAGCACGCCGCCCGAGGGATTGATCACGGTGTCGTCACCAAGGCCCAGTGCGCGTTTAAGAATAATTTCCTGATGGCTGAAAGGCGCATAAATTTCCGCAACTTCAACAGGGCCATCGGCAACACCGACCGCTTTGGCCGCCGCTGCAGTTGAGGGCGACTGTGTAAGATCACGAGCACCAAAGTTGTGGCTCTCTATGCGGTGATCAATACCTTTCAATACAGCGTAGGGCTTGCCCCACTCTTTTGCTTTCTCGACGGTTGCGATAACCATGGCGCAAGCGCCATCAGAGATCGGACAGCAATCATGCATACGCAGCGGCGACAGGTAAGTCGGCTCAGCGAGCAGTTCGTCAACAGTGACATCCCCTTTCAGCTGCGCGTGGGGGTTAGACTTGGCATGTTTGCGCGAGCGCGCAACAACTTCCGCCATATCCTTTTCAGTGATATCGCCATTATCCAGCATAGTCCGGGCCTGCAAGGCTGCCGTACTGACTGAATCCAGCCACAGAGGTGCCATATAATATGGGTCCAGCTGCTGGGAGAGGACAATCGGCAATTCGCCCGGCGAAGATTTACCGAAACCGTAAAGCAGTGCCGACTCGGCATGCCCGGTACGTATTTTCAATACCGCCTCATATAGTGCCCAGGCCGCGTCCATTTCAACGTGCGACTCTTTGATCGGCGGTACAGCGCCCAGCGCATCAACACCGGCAACAAAAGCAAAAGCTGCGCCCTGCAAGTAGTCACAGGAACCTGAGCACGTAAAATCAACATCCTGTGCGCTTTCCAGACCTGCAGCATCCAGCACCTTTCGAAGCACCGGCATAATCAGTTCCACTTCGTTTTGCGCACCGGCATCACGAACGCAGTCCGACTGCGCAAAAGAAACAATCGCGATATCACGCATCTTTCAATCTCCCAATCTCTTCCGGGGCCATATCCGGCTCGTCGATAGGCCTGAAGTACTGAATATTTTCCATCGCGTAACCCCATTCGCTGGAGTCTTTCCACAGTGCTTCAACGCGCATGCCTATTCGTACATCCTCGTTTTTGCACTCGCTCAGAATGTGCAAAAAGGAAATATTGGCGCCATCAACCACCAGGTTCGCGATCACGTAAGGTGGCTTGATCGGGTTGCCGGGAATGGGAATGTGGACGATTGTGAAAGACTGAACCGTCGCCTTGTTGGACAGCACAACCTCTTCTTTCGTGGCAACACCACAGGCCGCGCAAGATCCTCGCGGCGGAATGTAGACATTGCGGCAGGAAGGACAGCGCTGCCCGACCAGCTTTCCGTTTTTGAGCT
>JBFKDP010000375.1:0-3938 GCA_041619575.1 Litorivivens sp. | reverse complement strand
GCGTTAGCCGTTGCCGCTGTGGTTTCTGCGGGTTGAAGGCCCGCAGTTTGGATCAATGAATGAGCTTCGAGTTACCCTGTCTTGGTATATTGATAACTACAACAACACGCAGCGAAGGCACTCAGGGCTGGGATATCAGGTTCCCAGTGACTATGAACAACGCGCCGCGCGGACGCACTAATAGTGGCGTCTACTTTTTGGGTGGGACTCCTTTTCTGTTTCGGCAGTCATTCTTTCACAGGCATATTTTCACTGTTCAGTGACCATTCTCTTGGCCTTCAACGAGTTGTAGAAGTTGTTCCAGTGGTATCGCGCGATGGAACAAAAAGCCTTGCGCTTCTTGGCAGCCAGCTTGGCGTAGCCAGTCGGCTTGGGCCTGAGTTTCCACTCCTTCAGCCAGCACTACTAGTCCTAGGTCGCGGCCGAATTGGATGATCGTTTTACAAATGCTACAGCTGTCGGGGTCATTCGGTATCTTGTGGATAAATTCTTTGGCAATTTTCAGCCGGTTCACCGGAAGGGAGTGTAGTTGCGCGAGCGATGAATAGCCGGTGCCAAAATCATCAAGCGCAAGATGAATGCCAAGGCCACGAGCCTGGTTTAACAAGTCCAATACCAATGGCGAACGCATTAACGTGCTTTCTGTGACTTCAAGCTCGATGATCAGCCTGTCGGGGTCGAGGTTGGCCTGCGTGATGGTGTCAATGAGCTCAGAATAACCCTGAGGCGCCAGAAGTTGGTGACCCGATACATTTACAGCAACCCGTAGATGCCTCGTTTTATCCTGATTGTTTTTGAAGTCCAAGCAAGCTTGCTTCAAGACCCAGGCGCCGATGTCGAGAATGAGCCCGGATTCTTCTGCAACACCGATGAATTCACCTGCAGAAATGAGTCCATTGATGGGGTGTTGCCAGCGTAATAGGGCTTCTGCACCGACAATTTGACCATCTGATAAGCTGATTTGTGGTTGGTAGCGCACTCTAAGCTGACCCTCCAGTAGTGCTTCACGCAAGTCATGCTCTATATGCAGTCTCTCTGTTGCTCGCTTATTCATTTCCGGCGTATGAAATGTATAGCGGTGCCTGCCGCTATGTTTTGATTCATACATTGCGGCATCGGCAGCTTTAAGCAATGCGCCTGTGTCGCGGCCGTCATCAGGGAACAAGGCAATGCCGATACTTGCCTGCGGTTGTATCTTTTTGCCGGAAAATTCGACTGAATGCCGAAAAGCTTCGAACACTCGCTCAGCCGCGTGCGCCGCTTGCACGACATCTGAAAGGCCGGGCATTAAGAGCACGAATTCATCGCCTCCGAGACGGGCGAGCTTGTCTTCTCCGCGAATGCAGTTTTGTATGCGGTTGCTAATTTCTCGCAATAGTACGTCGCCGGCATCATGCCCGAGACTGTCGTTGATCACTTTAAAGTTATCGAGGTCTATCACCATCACCGCGAACGGCTGCACATTGCGCCGATCAATTTGGTCCGCGAACAATTTTTGAAATGCGCGTCTATTGATAAGTCCGGTAAGCTCGTCAGTGGTCGCCATTTCCTCCAGTTTTCGAATCAGTTGTTCTTCACTGAAGACGTCTACAAGCTTGCCGGTTGCCAGATAGGCTCGCGTGAGCCCGTAACTCATTGTCAGAAACCCAAATGCGAAAATTGCGTGAGCCAGCCACCATTGATGGTCCCATGGTGATGCCAAGAAAAAGCTCAACGAAGAAAAGATAAAGAAAGACAGGCTGACGACAAAAAAATGCAATAGCGGGGGAACCGCTCCCGTTCGCACTATCAAGATCAGGCTTGCGAAATTGAATGCTATAGCACCTGTTTCTAAGGCCAGGCGAATTTCGGCGCGTGGCATGTCGGGATTGGATGCAATCCAAAAAACCACAATATTCGTTACAAAGAATATAACTGCCCATCGCCAAAACACATGTGCAAAGCGATTAACGCCGCTGTCCGGCGAATTTCCGACGACCATGAAGGCTTTTAGCCATAGAGCCGCCATGACAAATCGTGATGCGGGTCCAAAGAGCAAGAACATGGGGGGGTTGTCGACCGCGAAGCGGGTCAATATTCCGTGTGGCGCGTACACGATGGTCATGCCCAGCAGGCCAAGGGTTAGCCAACGTAATGTGGTTTCGCCGCTAGTGATATAGCACTGATAGCTAACATAGGTAATTGCGACGCTTAGGGAAATCGCAATGCCGATGACTAACTCATGAACAAATACATGTTGAAATGTGAATTCGCTGGCCTGGAAGAAATGCAGGTAGGCGATCAGTGGCAGCGGTAACAACGCGAATGCCACGTTCAAGCCGCGTCGGTACATCCGCATGACACTCAATGAATACCGGTCTGTGTCATTGCTTGCCATGCCCGCACCCCTTCTCGGGACTCTATGGCCCGATGTGTCAGGCTCTATGTATATCAAAAACGAGCCAATATCTTAAATAGGTTTAAACCCCTAAGCTGGGTTCATTCAAGTAATTTCGTGCCTTGAGTTTTCTGGTCGCGCTGATGGCGCCCCCATGAGTCATGTAGACAGCTAGGTGCTATTCAGCTACAAACCCCTATCAATCCAATAAATAGCCCTGAACCCTGCAAGCACATTTTAGCTATCAATAAAAAATCAAAAAAAGCAGTTGTTGCAATGGCCAGGCGTTTAGCTAACCACATAATAACGCAACCAAAAATCGGTCCGGCCAAGAAAAGCGGCCTCTATTGGACGCGCTAACGTACGCTTTTTATGGCGGCTTATGCTCTAGGGATTTAATGGGTAGCATCGAGGGGGCACGGTGAAGGAGAATGCAAGTAAAGACGAGCTGATTACAGAATACCATCCAGAGGCTATTCTTCAGCGCTTATCTTTAGGGCCGAAGCGGCAAAATATCTCTGACGCGGTGTTGGGTGGCATAGATGGGTGCATAACGACATTTGCGGTGGTCTTTGGATCGGTCGGTGCCGGTTTCCCATCTTCTTTGGCAGTGATACTCGGCTTTGCAAACCTTTTTTCGGATGGCTTTAGTATGGCTATCAGTAATTATGAATCTTGTAAGGCGGGGAATGAGCATGTCGATAGTGTTAAGAAATCGGAAGAATGACACATTGAAGAAGTGCCCGAAGGTGAGCGAGAGGAGATAAGGTAAATATTCAAGGCCAAAGGTTTTGAGGTTGAGCTACTCGAAAATGTGGTAGTAACAATAACCGCCGACAAACGAGTATAGCTGGATGTGATGCTTGTGGAGGAACACGGGCTTAGTAACGCGACACAAAAGCCCTCGGTATCTGCCGGTGTGGCTTTCCTGGCCTTCGTTGCAGTGGGTGCGATACAAGCGCAGATTCCAATACTCAATCGCTCGATCGAGACGGCACGCTTCACCGTAACAGATGGTGTTCCCGGCCTGGCTTAACGTTGGACAGTGCACTTTCCGAGAGACTGAGTAAGAGCAGGGTGCGCGCGGATACATTCACAGGACCTGCTTTTTTAGGCATCAATCGTTAAACTGTAGTGTTGCGTGGTGCGCAACATGCTGTGGTTTGTGTATGTTAAATCAGTCCGCCACAAAGGACTGAAGCGGTTTTACTTGACTGGCAAAACGTCTGGAATACAACGAGATCACGCCAAGAAGTTGCGTATGCAGCTGGCTGGTCTGGATACGGCTACTTCGGTAGAGGATATGGATATCCTCGGTTTTCGGCTTCACCCATTGAAGGGGCAAGACAAAGGGCGATGGTCGATTCGGGTTAACGGAAATTGGCGCATGACGTTCGAGTTTAAAGACGGCAGTGCCTACATTCTTGATTATGAGGATTATCACTGATGACTATGCATAGCCCGCCGCATCCCGGTGAATTCATTAGGGAGGTGTATCTGGAGCCCTTCGGCATCAGTTCCCGTCAGCTTGCGTCCAGTCTAGGGGTCTCTCCCTCCACGT
>JBFKDP010000374.1:0-3951 GCA_041619575.1 Litorivivens sp. | reverse complement strand
GGGCCGCAAAGATTGAGGCGGGGCAGGCAGAACAGCTGGCGCCTTACACCAAGGAAATGCTCGCTCAGCTTGTGTAGTCCGCAAGCTTAGGGGCGTGGCGGTGATTGCTGGCCGTAGCTTTTAAACTGCTCCAGCACCGCCGTCATTTCCCTGTCATCCAGAATAAAGGGTTCGCCCAGCGCTAGACACCGGTAGTAACCGGCGGCGAGGTCTTCAACCTGTAGGGCGAGGTTCAAGGCCTTGTCAGGCGTTTGCCCGTAGGCGATCTGGCCGTGGTTTGCCATCAGGCAGGCTTTGCGATTGTGCAGGGCGGTCACTATAGCTTGGGCGAGTTCGTTACTTCCAAACAGGGCGTAGTCCGCGCAGGGAATGGTGTCGCCACCTGCCGCTGCAATCATATAGTGGTAAGCCGGAATTGATTTGCGGAGGCTGGCCAGGGTGGTCGCAAAGCGCGAGTGGCAGTGAACAATCGCCTTGGCCTCGACATATTCCCGGTAGATTGCCAGGTGCATGTGCCATTCGCTGGAAGGTCGCAACTGCTGGGGGGGACACTGCCCTGCATCATCGATAAAAACCAGCTCAGATTCCTGAACCTCAGCACAGGCTAATCCTGTTGGGGAAATGAGCATGCCACCGGTAACGCGCATCGAAGCATTGCCGGTTGATCCGGGGCTCAGTCCCGACTTTCCCAGCCCCACTAAGCTGGCGCAAAGTGCCCGCCGTTCTTCACGAAAATCCGGGATCATAAGCGACCCACAAAAACATAAGGCGTGCTTGCGCACGCCTTACGATTACTACTGGCTGGGTCGGGTGCCGATCCGGCCTTATTGCCCGCCATAGCGCAGTGCTTCAATACGTTTTTCCAAGGGCGGGTGGCTGCTGAACATTTCCGCCAGTGAGGAGCCTTTGGTTTTTCGAATACCGAAAGCCGTCAGTTCGCCAGGCATGTCGCCGGTATCTACACCCTGTTCGGCTTGCAGGCGCTGCAGGGCCGCTATCATGGAGTTTCTGTCGGCGAGGTGGGCACCCGCTGCATCGGCCCGGAATTCACGCCAGCGTGAAAACCACATCACGATGGCGGAGGCCAGTATGGCCAGGGCAATTTCAGTCACCATTACGACGATGTAGTAGCCGAAGCTGTAACCGCGCTCGGTTTTAAAGACAACCCGGTCAATGGTGTGCCCGATAACGCGGGCAAAAAACATGACGAAGGTATTTACCACACCCTGAATCAGACTCAGGGTCACCATATCGCCGTTGGCGACGTGGCCGATTTCGTGGGCCAGAACGGCTTTGATTTCATTCGGGCGAAAACGCTGCATCAAGCCTGCCGAGACGGCAACCAGAGCATCGTTGCGATTCCAGCCGGTGGCAAAGGCATTGGAACTGTGGGAGGGAAAGATACCCACTTCGGGCATTTTGATGCCAGCCTTGTCAGACAGTTCGCGCACAGCATCCATCAGCCAGCGTTCTTCCTGGCTGCGGGGCTCGGTAATAATCTGGGTGCCAGTGCTGCGCTTGGCCATCCATTTGGAGATGAACAGCGAGATCAGTGAGCCGGACATGCCAAAAACGCCACAGAATATCAGCAGGGCGGTGAGGTTGAGGTCAACACCATTGGCTTGCAGGTAACCGCTGAAGCCAAATAGGTTGAGCACTACGCTGGCAACAACCAGGATGGCCATATTGGTAAGCAAAAAGAGAGCAATTCTGAGCATGGACGGTTTCCGTTAACCTTGTTCCGACTGTATATGGGGCTGAGCGACCGGATTTTCAAGATCTTGGCTATCAGATTCTCCCGAGCCGTCTTCATCAGCGCCGGGTAGAGGCACATCCGATGCCTCAATGAGCGGATTGCCGAAGTCGTCAACCTCACACTCCAAATGAGCGGCTCTTAGACCGACGTCTTTCGAACTAAGTTCAAAAACGAGATTGATAGCGTCGACTTTATCCGTGGTGCGATATACCGTGCGGCGGTCGCTGCCGTCGGTCCAGTCCTTTTGTTTGCTCCAGAAGTGTCCGTGCTGGTTTTGGATTACAAAGGTAGTAGCCATAGTCTCCACAAATCTGACTGCAGTGTGTTGGTAGCGGTGCCATTGTCGCGAATCGCACAGGCTGGGTAAATACAGCGCTACTGGCCGAGCAGTATATCTTTGGCAAGGTTGATCTGCGCGGCCAGATAGTCGTTGCCGCCGCGATCTGGGTGCAACTTCTGCATCAGGCTGCGGTGGGCCTTGATAATGGCCTCGCGGTCGGCGCCTTCTTCAAGCCCCAGCACGGCCAGCGCCTGCTCGTAGCCCATATCTCCGCCTGAGGGCGGTGGCGCTCCTGCTCCGTCGGTAGAGGGTTCAGACCACTGGTCGCCAAAGCGATGTTTGAGGTAACTGCTCAAGAGCTCCGCTGAATCCCGGTCTGCGTTAATAAACTCTCGATAGAGTTGCTCCAATTGTTCCTGCGACAGGTCGTCCAGTGAGCGCCCGGCGAAGCTGCCTTTTTCGACAGTGCCACTGAGTACGCCACTGTCGTGCTCCATGGTCATTGTCAGCCAGTCAGTGCGTACTTGGGAGCGGTTGCCGTTGCTGGCTCCCTTGCTGGCGGCGTTGGCTTTGCGCTGGTGGTGAATAAAGGGGACGAGGCGCAGCAGCAGGGGGATGCTCTGGCGTACAAATGGCAACAGCGCGCCGATCAAGGCGCCGATCCAGTGCACGCGTCCGGTCAATGCCAGCAGTATCAAGGCGCCGGCGAGCACCGTCAGCCCCAGCGTCAGATAGTATTTGCGGCGGTCGGCGGGTGGTTTGGCACTGGCCCGGCGCACAAAAACCACAATGGCCAATATGACGGCGGCGACCAGAATAAGGCGCGGTAGCATAGTCTCTCGCTATAACTGTTCTAGTAAATGTCTGGCGGCATTATCCTGCAATTTACGCAGGGCATCCACGCCACCACTGACATAAGTGGCAACTGCGCGTAAGAGCTCCGCTAACTGGGCTGCGCTGTTGCTGTCAAAACTGGCGTAGGCGCCGCCACTGAGCTTGCTGAGGCGGCGAAATACTGCACTAACCTCAGTGTTGTTGCCTTCCTGGAAGATAAAAAGTGGCAGTTTTAACAGACCGCACTCGCCGGCAAGCCCGCATAATTCGTCAACCGATTCCTCGACGGCATCGCCAATAAAGATCAATGCGCGTACCGGCGTTTGTCGCGTTTCGCGCAGCGCGTGCTTCAGCAGGGTTCGTATCTGGGTGTAACCACCGCGACAGTTGACGCTAGCCATCTGGTCGTGAAGTTCATGGGCACTGCGGCCCCAAGGGCTGTGGTAAAACTCACCAATACCGCGGTAGTAGCATAATTGCACAGCCAATTGATTGAGGCCTTTGCTGACTTCGAACATCTCACCGTGTAATTCGCGTGCCCGATTCCAGCTCGGCTGACGGCTGGCCGTCGCATCCAGTGCAAATATCAGTCGGCTCGAGGGGCGTTCAGAGCGCGCGGGCAGCGAGTCGGCTTTGCGTAGAAATTCGGCAATGTCTTTACCGGTAGAACGCTTGTCGGGGAGTTTATCGGACACGGCCCCTCCCAGGGAGTTTTGGCATTTTGAATATGCTGTATCGCGTAGGCGAGCGCGGTACAGCTATGATACAGTCGCTCTTGATTATACCGATAATAACCCTAGTCGATGCAGCCAAACACATCCATGGAATTGAAAGACTTATCAGCAAGTCACCGCGAAGTCTTGTTTAAAACTCTCAGCGAACAGCAAAGCGGTGACAGTGACTGGGATCAGGTCTTTGCGTTGATGCGCCGTGGCCAGCAGGTTGCCGAGCGAGCGGCCCTTGAAGACCTGGCGGAGCAGTTCGCTTCGGGGCAGGAATTGGTCGTCGACGAACTCAAGAAGGGTGGGCAGTTTTTTGACTGGGAACTGCAATTTATGCAATTGGGCATGGCAACCGGCGG
>JBFKDP010000373.1:0-3953 GCA_041619575.1 Litorivivens sp. | reverse complement strand
TATGTCACCAGACGGTGACATAACGACCCAATTACAGCCGGACAAGACAATCGCCAGCACCAATAATAACGAGGCTTTACACAATTTCAGGGAAACAGACATCGCCACACGCAAATCCAGCTATTAGTAACAGGCCGCAACTTTACGTGAATTGATCCACTCATAGAATTGGACAATTTGTCCTATGGCTGGCCTCAGGCAAAAAGAGTAACCTTTGCCTAACTTGGGAAATCTATCGGGAATCTGCCTGAACATGGCTAATACAAGCTCACCTTCCGTCAATGCCGCTGACCTGCAACCACCGGCAGGTCACTCCCCTGTTGCCCCCGGCGAAATAGCTGTGGGCGTTATCATTGGCCGAGCCTCGGAACACTTTGACTTTTTTGTCTTCGGCATGGCCTGTGTATTAGTGTTCCCTCAGGTATTCTTCCCTTTTGCAGATACACTCAACGGGATGCTCTACGGCTTTGCCATCTTTGCGATGGCCTTTGTCGCACGTCCATTCGGTACCGCGCTGTTTATGAGCATTCAGCGGCGCTGGGGGCGCAGTGTCAAGCTAACAGTCTCACTTTTCCTCTTGGGCACGGCAACTGCTGGTATCGCATTTTTACCCGGCCACGCCAGCATCGGTGGCACCGCCATTTTCTTACTGGCCTTATTTCGCACCTTGCAGGGTTTTGCTCTGGGCGGGTCCTGGGATGGTCTACCGTCTCTGCTGGCGTTGAATGCCCCCCGCGCCAAACGCAACTGGTACACCATGTTTGGCCAGTTAGGTGCGCCCATCGGCTTTATGCTTGCCAATGCCCTGTTTCTTTATTTGATTTTGAATGTATCGCCGGAAGATTTTCAGGCCTGGGCATGGCGCTACCCCTTCTTTGTTGCCTTCGCCATCAACGTCGTTGCCCTGTTTGCGCGCCTGCGACTGGTGTTGACCGAGGAATACATCCTGGCTATGGAAGAGCGTAAGCTTGAACCCATCAGTACGCGGGAAATGCTTGATGAAGAAGGACCAACTATCTTCCTCGGTGCTTTTGCTGCCCTGGCCAGCTATACACTATTTCACATTGTGACTATTTTTCCGCTGTCCTGGATTTCCTTGAACCAAACCCAGATTGTCGATGATGTCCTGAAAATTCAGGTCATAGGTGCTTTCGTCGGTATTATCGCCACCATTGCATCCGGATTAATTGCTGGCAAACTCGGCAAGCAACGCACAGTAGCCATTATGGCTGCGGTAATTGGGGCGTTCGCTCTAGTGACACCAATGCTGATGAACGGGCCGGCCAGCATGCAAAACGCATTCATTCTCGTCGGCTTTGCACTGCTGGGCATTTCCTATGGCCAATCACAAGGTACCGTAACCGCGAATTTCAAACCGCGCTACCGCTATACGGGTGCAGCTTTGACCTCGGATTTTGCGTGGATATTTGGCGCGGCCTTCGCCCCGCTAATTGCTCTAGGACTGTCAGTACACTTTGGCCTAGTCGCAGTGAGCCTGTACTTGCTGTCAGGATCAATCTGCACACTGCTGGCCCTGTATATCAATCGCCGCATTGAAAGGGCCAGATCGAGATAAGCAGAATCATTGTGCAATCACTCACAGGGTGATTGCACGTGCGCTAAAAACCTTGCTGACACTCTTTAGCCAAATAACTCATAAGCTGACAAATCCGGCTTCGCCATTTCCTCGCGAAATCGCGCCTGTGTCCAGGGCCAGGTCGCAGGAACCCCTTTTGCGTCAAGGTACCAACTCTGACAACCAGAACCAAAAATTGTGCTCTGCGCAGCCGCTATCCGCTCACGATCGAAGTCTTCAAGCGCCTGCTGACTGACACTGATCTCGGCAGCCTCCCCGCTAGCAACCTCATCAATCAGTTGCTGAATGTAATGCCACTGCTGCTCCGCAATTTCTATCAGCGAAAAGTTGCCGACTGGGCCATTTGGTCCATTGAGCATAAAGAAGTTAGGGAATTCTGGAATTGAAATTGCCAGGTAAGCTCGCGGACGCTCTTTCCACACTTCATTCAGTTCAACACCGTTCTTACCGACCACATTCATGGGTCGCATAAAGCAATCCGCCTGAAAACCAGTGGCCAGTGCAATCACATCCAGCTCATGTACGCGCCCGTCTTTCATTCGAATGCCTTCTTCGACAATGGCATCGATAGCACCCACTTCAACTTCTACCGCCGGCCGTTGCACAGCCTCATAAAAATCCGGTGAAAAGATCAGTCGCTTACAGGCTGCGCGATAGTTGGGCCGCAATTTGTCGCGCAGCTCCAGGTCTTTGACACTGCCTTCCAGGTTTTGCTGTACGATCGCTTCGATTTCATGCATCGCGTCGGAATCCGGATCGACAATGGCATTGGTAAAGCGCTCGACATTAGCTAGGTAGGAGGGTTCATTCTGCATAGTTTTCAACAACTGCTTATCAGCACGAAATGCAGCCTTCTCTTCCTCAGTGAATGGGCGATTTTCTACCGGCATAATCCACTGCGGAGTACGCTGAAAATGCACCAGTTTACTGGCTCTTGTCGACAGGGCCGAAACCAGTTGTACGCCCGTCGATCCGGTACCAATGATGCCAATACGGCGGCCATCCAAGGGGACACTGTGATCCCAACGCGCAGTGTGAAACAGTGAACCCTGAAAGGCGTCCAAGCCTTTGATGTCTGGATAGCGCGGCACATGCAGCACGCCGGTCGCAGCAATAACGAAATCGGCCTGATCGCGAAGACCTGCCTTCGTTTCTATCTCCCAGCGACCATTGTGGTACTCGCAACTTGTAATTTCCTGACTGAAGCGAATGATCTTTTCCAGCTTGTACTTTCGGGTTACCGCCTCAAAGTATCCCTGCACTTCTGCACCGGGCGGCAAGATATAGCTCCAGTCAGGGTTGGGCTCAAAGGAATAGGTATAGGAATGCGAGGGAACATCGCAGGTAAGCCCCGGGTAGGTATTCTCGCGCCAGGTACCACCAATCTTGTCTGCTTTTTCGTAGATGGTGACGTTGCGGTAACCGGCCTCCAGTAATTTGATACCACTGAGGATTCCGGCCATGCCCGCGCCCATCACTATAAAGCGCAAATCACGTTTCGCTGCTTTCATCAAGATTCCCTACTGCCGCCAGAATGCGGTTTACCTGTCATGTTGTTCTATCGTGCCGGAAGTCGAAGAGCAGCAATACGTCCATATGCACTATTTTGCGGGGTTTATGCTGACGACAAGGGCAACGCAGCTTTAAAGAGTTGAAGGTGAGCATCTACGAGTGCGGGAATGTCGCGCTGGTAGCCACCGCCAATCACAGCCGCCAGCGGTAGGCCCGCTTTATCACAGCGATCCACAACAAAGCTATCTCGTGCATATATGCCCGCTGTACTTATATTGAAATGTCCCAGATCATCATCGATGTGCACATCCACGCCAGCGTCGTAGATAACCGCGTCTGGCTTGCAAACATCTATCGCTTTGTCGAAGGTAACCTCAAGTTGATCCAGGTATTCCTCGTCAGTGGTACCACTAGGTAGCGCAACATCGATATCGGAAGTCTGCTTACGAAAAGGAAAATTCTTTTCGCCGTGGATGGACACAGTAAAGATGTCCTCTCGCTTATCTGCCAGGCAAGCGGTCCCGTCACCCTGGTGAACATCGCAGTCAAAGATCAACACCCGCTGAATATCGGTTCGCATGAGCATCTGTAAGGCACACAGATAAAGATCGTTGATAATGCAAAAGCCCGCACCATAATTGAAGAACGCGTGGTGATAGCCACCGGTTAGATTTACGGCCCGCCCGCGCTCAAGTGCAAGCTGGCCGGCTAGCACGGTCCCCGCAACGGCGGTAAGCGTCCGCCTGACCAACTGCTCACTCCAGGGAAAACCGATACGCCGCATGGCCTTGTAATCCAGCGCACCACTAGCAAAATCACGAATATAGTCAGGACAAAGCTCCCC
>JBFKDP010000372.1:0-3989 GCA_041619575.1 Litorivivens sp. | reverse complement strand
CCACGCTAACAGCTCTACTAAGCTGATACTATTTCACCCGCAACCTTTGCAATCCATAATGCGACAGAGCTCATGGTTTAAGCACCCAGCACTTGACACATAAAAAGCCTCAGAACTCTGCACTTAAGCAAAGAGCAACTCACGAACCTCTATAAAGTTTGCGACAAAATCAGCCGACACCCCCTTCCTCACATAGTCGGGTAGCTCCTCGTAATCGCGCCGGTTTGACGCCGGTAGAATCAACTTTTTTAGGCCAATACGCTTGGCCGCAATGACCTTTTCACGAATGCCACCCACCGGCAGTACCTGCCCCGTTAGCGTCAGCTCACCGGTCATGGCAAAACCGGACTTAGGCGCTTTGTTTAGCGCCAGCGACAGCAGGGCCGAAGCCATCGTAATACCTGCACTGGGGCCATCTTTTGGTGTTGCCCCTTCGGGCACGTGCAGGTGAACCATTGACTCGTCAAAAAATGCCTTATCTGCGCCGAATTGCTCAAGGTGTGACATCACATAACTGTAGGCAATATCAGCGGATTCTTTCATCACATCGCCAAGCTGACCGGACAGCTTGAATCCCCGGGTCAGACTATGGATACGCGAGCATTCGACGCTCAGCGTAGCACCGCCCATTGCGGTCCAGGCCAAACCTGTCACCACACCCACACCACGCTGGGTGGCTTCCGGTTTAAACAGCGGTTTGCCTAAAAATGCCTCCACCTGCTCACGGCCTACCTTCAACTTAAGCGTCTCGTCTTCAAGCAATTTGACGGCGGCCTTGCGCACAATGCGCCCCAGCTGCTTTTCGAGGTTGCGCACACCGGCTTCACGGGCATAGCCGTCAATAACGTGTCGAAGCGCCGCGACATTAATGCTCAAACGGCGCTTATCGATACCGTTGCGCTCAAGCAGTCGCGGCCAGAGATGCTTGCGCGCTATGGCCAGTTTTTCTTCACCCAGATAGCCCGCCAGCCTGATGACCTCCATACGGTCCAACAGCGGCGAGGAAATCGTGTCGAGCTGGTTGGCCGTACAGACAAACAAGACCTTTGACAGATCGAGCCGGAGGTCGAGGTAGTGATCCAGAAAATCGCTGTTCTGCTCGGGGTCGAGCACTTCCAGTAGCGCCGACGCCGGGTCGCCCTGATAAGAGGCACCCACCTTGTCAATTTCGTCCAGCATGATGACCGGGTTCGAGGTCTCCACCTCCTTCAGGGCCTGCACCAGCTTGCCTGGCATGGCCCCGATATAGGTACGGCGGTGGCCCTTGATTTCAGCTTCATCGCGCATGCCGCCCAAGCTGAAACGATAAAATTTACGCCCCAGTGCATCAGCTATAGAGCGACCAATGGATGTCTTGCCCACGCCGGGCGGACCCACAAGCAGGATAATCGAGCCAGCGACGGTGCCCTTGAATTTGCCGACGGCCAGAAACTCGACGATGCGCTCTTTGACATCCTCCAGCCCCTGATGGTGCTCGTTAAGCACTTTTCGAGCGCGCGGCAGGTCAAGCTGGTCTTCCGAATGCACCCCCCAGGGCATAGCCGTTGCCCATTCCAGATAGTTGCGGGTTACGGCGTATTCCGGCGAACCGGTTTCAAGCACCGAGAGTTTGGCCAGCTCGTCATCAATGCGTTTTTGTACGGCCGCGGAAAGGGTTTTGCCGTGCAATTGCTCGCGAAACTCGTCAGCATCGGCGGTGCGATCGTCCTTCGAGATACCGAGCTCTTTCTGTATGACCTTCAACTGCTCTTTCAAAAAAAATTCACGCTGATGTGAACTGATTTTTTCGTTGACCTGATCGCTGATTTTGCCCTGAAGTTCAGCCACCTCTCGCTCGCGCTTGAGCAGCACCAAGACTTTTTCCATCCGCCGCAGCAACGGCAGCGTTTCCATAATGTCCTGCAAGTCATCGCCGCTGGCACTGCTGGTAATGGCCGCGGCAAAATCTACCAACAGTGAAGGTTCGTTGGGGCTGAAACGCGACAGATACTGCTTTAGCTCTTCACTGTAGAGCGGATTGATCGCGAGCAGTTCTTTGATCGCCCGGATAATGGCCATGGCGTATGCCTTGACCTCATCACTATCGCGTTCACCAATGTTATCCGGGTAGTCAACCTCCACCAGATAGGGCGGCGTACGATTGATCCAGCGACGGATACGAAAGCGCTTTAGGCCCTGCACAACGATCTGAGCCGTATCCTTTTCCTGATGAGCGTGGTGAACCCGCACCGCGCAACCGATAACGGGCAAGTCGTCCGGGTTCAACTCACCGGGGGCCTGATCGCCACAATAAAGTAGGCCCATAACGTGATTCTGCTTGTTGCCAACCTTTTCAAGCGTTTCCTGCCACAGCGCCATCTCCAGCATAATCGGTTGAACCTGTGCGGGAAAAAAGGGCCGCTTAGGCGCCGGCAAAAGATAAAGATGCGAGGGCAGCACCGAATCCGGTATCACCAGATTGGTACCACCTTCATTGACCATTTCACCCGCCAGCGCGCTATCCACATCCTGCATATCAGCCATATATCCCCCAAACCCACCGGCATCATTTCTGCCGCCGTACAACGCCACCCACGATCAAACAACGTGGGCCCAAGTGAATTTATATGGGGCCACACCGAAAAAGCACAAGTGTCTGCACGCAACATTTGCGCAATAGCGCAAATATAAGCCTTATATTTCAGTAAGTTGAAGACGTTGTTCGGCTGTCCCGCATGCCATTAGGTAGAAGTCCTGATTATTCACAAAGCCCCGTTTCCGTAACCTAGCCACATTACAAAAGCACATACAAAACAGATCAAACAGGGGGTGAAGCATGAACATCATGACTTCCAAAGCACAACAGGGTTTTTCTCTAATCAACGGCATGATCTCGCTGGCCGTCGTCGGCATTCTCTTCGGCTCAGTCGTGCCGACCGTTACCGCGATGGTCATGGAATCGCGTGCTTCAGCTGAATACACCGAAATCGCCAAGGCCTTCTCGCTGGCCCGATCAGAAGCGGTAACCCGCCGTCAAAATATTCACGTTAGCGCCAAGCACGACGAGCAATGGACCAAGGGCTTGATTATCTGGGCTGACCACAATGGCAACGCCGAGGCCGAGCAAGACGAAATTCTGCACGTACTGCCAAAGCTCCAGACGACAGCCACGCTGACAGAGACCTCCAACAAGAACACTTTTTTCTTTACAAAACATGGGCTTGCAAAGTCATCAAACAACCAGACAGTCGCCTTTCACTACCACGCCGAAGGCAGCTGCTCACTGGACCAAAAGATAACGGTCAAGCGTACAGGCCGAGTGGCTGTGAAGGCCATGGGCTGCTAACAGCTCAGAATGAGCAAAAATTCTTAATTAACAATGGCTTGAGGTAAAACAAAGCGCCGAAAAGCGCTACACGGATAGGCGTAAGTACGAATATTTCCAGCACGACACAACGCCTAGTATAGAACCATCAACGACACAGATAGCACCAACCGCGACAAGACGGGCGGGCTAACACACTAAGGTAACGGGGGTTACATCATGAACACTGCAAAGCGCAACCAAGGTTTTTCACTCATCGAACTCATTACTGCCCTGTCTGTGGCTGCAATTCTGATGGGCTCTGCAGTACCAAGTTTTGTCGATTTTGTTGGATCCTCGCGCTCCGCCACGGAATACCGCGACCTTCTGAAAGGCCTCCAGCTGGCGCGCTCCGAAGCCATCACTCGCGGCGTAGAGGTCACGGTAGCTGCCAAATCGGGATCAGACTGGCACGAAGGCTTTCGCATCTGGGCCGATGAAAATGGTGATGGTAGCTACAACGCAGGCGAAGAGATTCTTGAGTCTGACGAATTCAGCTCAAAGGCCACGATGACTGAAGCCAATAGCACCGCCACGTTTGTTTACAACGCTGAAGGCTTCCTCGAGGCCGTAGCCGGCTCAGAATTTGTCATCGCTTACCGCACTGGCCAAAAATGCGAATGGGATCGAGATATCCGCCTGGTCT
>JBFKDP010000371.1:0-3997 GCA_041619575.1 Litorivivens sp. | reverse complement strand
GTCAGGCCCTGCTGCGTTATTTTGATGATGAACTGCCTGCTCCCTGCGGCAATTGCGACAACTGCCTGACCCCGCCGGAAACCTGGGATGCGTCAGTCGCGGCGCAGAAGGCCCTGTCCTGTGTTTACCGCACGGGCCAACGTTTTGGGGTGAACTACCTAGTCGATGTGCTATTGGGCGCAGACAGTGGCCGGGCTTTCGAGCGCATCGAACAATTTGGTCACAACACGCTTTCGGTCTATGGCATTGGCAAAGAGCTATCGCAGGGTGAGTGGCGTACGCTCTTCCGGCAACTGATTGCGGGAGGCCTGCTGAGTGTTGATTACGAAGGGCATGGCAGTGTGCGGCTTACTGAGGCCGCGCGCCCGGTGTTGAAGGGTGAGCAACAACTGACCCTGCGTAAAATGGTCATGGTCAGCAAAAGCAAAAACCGCAAGGTCAGCACTCAATTCAGAGCCAGCGGTGGTCGTTTGTGGGAAGCGCTGCGTGATCATCGCAAGGCGCTGGCCGAAGCGCAGGGTGTGCCAGCCTACGTTATTTTTCATGACGCTACGCTCGCGGCAATGGTCGAGCGAGCTCCGCAAACGCTGGAGCAACTTGCGCGCATTTCCGGTATTGGCGAGCGCAAACTGGAAGCCTATGGAGAGGGCTTTCTTCAGGTGATTCTGCAACATGAAGAGCCCGCGCCCGTCGCTGATACGGTTGCCGCGTCGTTGATTCTGCTCAGTCAGGGAGCGACACCCTTGGAAATAGCCCACAAGCGCGATCTCACAGTGGCGACGGTCTACCGGCACTTGGCACTGGGTATCGAGCGCGATGAGATCGAACTTCAGGATGTGGTCGAACTCGATGACAAGTCACTCGCCGCACTGCGCAACGCCTTTGACCAGGCCACTAGCGCGGCTTTGAAGCCCATATACGAATTATTCGACGGTGAGTATGACTACGGTCTGCTGGATTGTGTCAGGGCTGCTCTCAAGCGAGAGCAGCTCGCCTAGTATCAGTTGATGCTTAGCTGACGGGATCCAGCACCACAACTGGAATTTTCCGTTTGGTGGTGGCCTGATAATCCGTGTAGGGCGGGTAATAGTCGACCATCATCTGCCACAGGTTTTCACGTTCATCGCCCTCAGCAATCCGGGCTGTGGCCTGCATTGTCCTATCGGCTACCTTGATTGAAACCGAGGGTTCGTCCAGCAGATTTAAAAACCAGGCCGGGTGGGCGGGCGCCCCCCCTTTTGAAGCAATCACACAATAACCACCGCTTTCGGTCGGGCGATAGATCAGTGGCAGCTTCAGTGTTTTGCCGGATTTTCTACCTTTGGTGCTCAGCAGCAGGGTGGTGAGCATGCCCTTGCCACCGCCGATGGACGAGTCCCACAGATGAGCGGCTTCGCCATCGCGTTCGTAGAGTTCAACGTGATCTTTAATCCACTGGGGTAATGAAGCGGGTAGGGTCGCATCGGTCATGGCATGTCTCCTTTGTCAGGGTTTGCCTAGAGCATAACAGCCCGAAAGCCTCCGCGAGGAGTGGCAATTCAATATGCACACTGTTTAAAGCCGCCCAAGCTATTGGCTGTGGGCGGCAGATTCAGAAAACGCTCAGGGGCAGGTTGCGCCAGTGGCAATAATGGTGAAAGTATTGGATATGGCCTGATAGGCCTGAGCATCGGGTGAACTTAAGCCCCTTGAGGCACCTTCGACCCGCAGGCGGTAAACGCCAGTCTGGGTGTTAGCGGGAATGGTCCAGCTCACGATGCCGGTACCGCCGGTACTGGTTTGCGGACGCTCCAGTGCCAGCGGCGGCTGCACCAGTGGGTTCCACTCGTAGATCAGGTCTGGAGTGCGGTCTTCCTCTACCACTTCCCAGTCACCACTCGGCAACTCGCGCTCTACGTAAACGTAGCTTTCCTGGATGCGCAGATCGTTGCCGGGGTGACCGACCACAAACTCGGCCGAGAGTGTTTCACCCGCATTGATGGCGCTGGGCGGCTGGGTGACGACGGTACCGGGAGCCCCTGAGGGGTGTGGGCTTTCAACCGGGCCAGCAGTCAGGGTCAGATCTGTGCGATCGCCTGGGGCTACCGGTGCGGCAGGGGCCGTGCCTGCGCGCATGTCACGCGCGAGCTTCAAGGATTGCTGGGCGACCGCGGCCTGGGTCCAGGGGCCATAGAGGGTTGAGGCACCCTCATACTGTTGTGAGGCATATTCCTCGCGGGTTGTCAGGTAGTGTACGTAATCGTTTACCAGACCGGCGATGACAAGGGTGTCGATGCCAACGGGTGCCAGTTCTTCCAGTAGTAGCGAGCGAATCCGCCGCGCCGACATGGTAGTCACTTCCCAGGGCAGGCCCAGCAACGCAAAGTTGCCCACTCTGAACAATTGTATGGGCAGGCTCGAGCCGCCGCGCGGCAGTAGCACGGGCTTTTCCGCCTGACAGGAGAAGTCGCCCAAAAAGGATGGCAAATCTTGGGCATTGCACATTACCGTTGCCGACAGGGTTTGGCCGGGTATGGTGTCTTTGGGCCAGCCGCCGGGGAAGCCTTCAAGGCGCGAACCGGTCAGGCTGGCGATATCGGCGAGCGCTGCATCGAGTACGGCGGGATCGTCGCTGCACTTCAGCCCTTCCTGAGTCGGTCCGGGCCCGTCCTCAGCGCCAGCCCCGAAAGACGCGCCGAGAATGCCGTCGCATGTCCTTTTGACCGGTTCATCAAGCTCCGCCGGGTGGGGCAGGCTTGCCAGCACCCTAGCATCGGTAACTTCGATGTCGGTAATGGGAATGTTCATAAACTGAAAGTCCACGGGCCCGGTCACGCGCTCGCCGGTCCCGAAGAGCTCAATGGCCTTGGCCAATTGCTTTATGCCGGAAATGGCGTTGGCGTCGAGATCGTTGTCGCCACCGCCACGTTGGGGGCTGGGGTAGGGGAATTCTTCAATGGCGATATTGGGTGAGGCGTCGCCCTCATCGGCCTGGGCAAAGGCACCTACAAAAGTACCTGTAGCCGGGTCAGCGCGATAGTCAGTGCCCATCAGGCGCTCAAAACCGAGAGAGGCATAGCCCTTAACGTCGCCGCTGACAAAGTGCTCGGCGGGGCCGATAACGGTCGGGTGTACCCCAAACCAGTTAATCAGGCCTGCAGGTTTGTCTGCGCCGCGCATAAGTTCAAGCTGCACCATCCGTTTGTTGACCTGGGTTTCTTCACCGCGATCGTTGGTGAAGACTGCCCGCTCGCTGTCCGGGTTCATGGCGTAGGCGGGTTTGGAGCGGTTGATATTGGTGTTCAGCAACTCCCCGGAAGAGAGGGTGAGAGTGCCGGGGGTGGGGTTGGCGATGAGGTTGGCGTGGGCCTTGCTGATCGCTTCAAAAATACCGCCAACAATCACGGCTTGACCATTGCCTACACCCGTCAGGCCCGTGCCCGGATCGGAATGGGTATGGGTAACCGAGAGCATAACGTTGTTGGCGTTATAGAGAGCACTCAATGCCGGGTCGGCTGCAATTTCTGCCAGTACCGCCTGACGCACAGACGCACTCATCAGACCGGTGTCGATGGAGACAAACATCACCCGCTTATTGTTGCAGGGGGAAGCTATGGCAAAGGCGCGGGCATAGACCCTGGTATGCAGGGCACTAAATACCTGCTGGGGGTTCACCCAGGCAAGGCTCGCCGTATCGGCAATAGGCCCGGTGATGTCGTGCAGGCCGGTGCCGAACAGGTAATTCTGGTTGTTCTCACACTGCGCAGGTACGCCTAAGGCAGCCGTAACGGGCACTTCCAGCCGGCCGGGCGCGTCCAATCCTGCGCCAACCTCGCGGCGGGGGTCGTTAATCAGGCATTGCGCGGCTTCTGTATCTGCCAGCAGTTGAGGGCTGGCTGGCGCGTCGCTGTTGCTGCTACTGCTGGAATTACAGCCAGCAATAAATAGACAGAAGCACGTTAAAGAAAGTGGAGCGAGACGCGAAAACAACATAGGGCAATACCTGAGTTTTTAAACC
>JBFKDP010000370.1:0-4003 GCA_041619575.1 Litorivivens sp. | reverse complement strand
CGCCGCAGGCAGCCGTTAATCTCATGAATCAGCAGGACGCGGTGGTTATTGACCTGCGCGATGCTAAAGATTTCAAAGCCGGCCATATTGTTGATGCAATCAATATTCCGTATGCCAGTGTTGATCAGCGCATGGGTGAGCTGGAGGCTTACAAGGACAAACCTCTGATTCTGGTTTGTAAAATGGGGAGTCATTCCAGCGCTGTCGGTAAAAAGCTGGCAGGCAAGGGCTTTACCGGCGTGCGTCGCATGTCCGGCGGTATGATGGAGTGGCAGGGACAACAATTGCCGTTGGTAAAGGCGTAGACAGCTATGGCGAAAGTCACGATATATACGACGCGTTTTTGCCCGTACTGCGTTCATGCCAAGCAATTGCTGTCCCACAAGCGGGCCGACGTCGATGAAATCGCCGTGGATGGGGATCGGGCCATGCGTGCCAAGCTGGTCGATATGACCGGTGGAGCGACCACGGTGCCGCAAATCTGGATTGGCGATCGCTATGTGGGCGGTTGTGATGAGCTGATTACACTGGACCGTCGCGGTGAGCTGGATCAGCTGCTGGCGGCGGGCTGACTGCCAGCGCTTATATTTTCATTAATGTAGATAATAGACAGGACTATCCATGGCTGACGAACAACAAAAATTCGCTTTACAGCGTATTTACGTCAAAGACGTATCTTTCGAATCTCCCAATAGCCCGCTGGTGTTTACCAAGAGCTGGAAACCCAGCTTTAAGGTCGATCTCAATACACGCAGCAGCCATATTGCTGAGAATAGTCATGAAGTGGTGTTGACCGTGACTCTGACGGCAGAGCTGGAGAGCGAGCAGGTAATGCTGATCGAAGTGCAGCAGGCCGGGTTGTTCGCCATTGAAGGCATTGAAGGCGATACCCTGAAACAGGTTCTGGGTATTGCCTGCCCGAACCTGCTATTCCCCTACGCGCGCGAGGCGATTGATTCGCTGGCCTTGAAAGGAGGCTTTCCGGCTGTCGGTCTGCAGCCGGTTAACTTTGAAGCCTTATTCCGCGAAGCGCAAAAGCAGGCCGCGGCTGGTCAGTCTGCGCAAAAGCACTAATATAGACAGGCGCGTCCTTCAGGCGCCACCGATATAGCCCAGCTGCCGCCACGCCTCGTAGACAAAAATGCTGACAGCGTTGGATAGGTTCAAGCTGCGGCTTTCAGTTTTCATTGGCAGTCGCAGTACCTGTTCTGGCGGCAGTGCCGCCAGAAAGTCCGCTGGCAGGCCGCGGCTTTCCGGGCCGAACACCAGACAATCTCCCGCTTGATAATCGGCGTCGCTATGGCGTCGGCTGCCTTTTGTGCTGCAGGCGAATACCCGTTGCGGTTTGACGCTGTCTATAAAAGCGGGCCAGTCAGCATGGGTTTTGACCTTGGCCCACTCGTGGTAATCGAGCCCGGCGCGGCGCAGGCGCTTGTCATCGAGAACAAACCCCAGCGGCTTTATCAAATGCAATTGCATGCCTGTGTTTGCACACAGGCGGATGATGTTGCCGGTGTTGGGCGGTATCTCCGGCTGATAGAGCACAATATTCAGCATGACTGCCTGCCTGGTTGGGTAAGGCGGGCTATCTAAGCACCAAACTCCGCGGCTGTCGACTTCATCATTTCTTCCAGAAACCACTGGGGGAATTGACCGACAAACTTGTTCATATCCCAGTGGTCGCTCCAGCGTGATACAAGGCCATCTTTTAATTCATGCATGGTGCAAAAGCGGTGCTGGGCAGTTTCGCCTGAGGTAAACGTCCATTTTTCCGTGTGATCCATAAACACCACATCGCCCTCACACACCAGTTGATGCGTAGTTTGTTCCTGTTTTGATAGGTGGTTGAAGGCGATTTGCAGGCGCTTTACGCAATTCTCTGGCCCTCTGGCGCCGACGTCATCGGTAGGTACATCTTCGTAAAAGATGTCGGGGTGCATGCAGCTTTTCATGGTTTCCCAGTCCATCTCACTGAGTGCTTGCCACATTTTTTTGACGATGGCTTTGTTGTTTTCACTGGAAGACATTTTCTATTCCTTTTATAGAAGCTCGGTGTCTACAGCTGCGGTACACCGGCAAGATCAATGGGGAGCTCAAAACGCTCGTAGCGATCGGCGCGATCGCGCAGTGTTGCCACGCTTTCCTCGCTATTGAGCATGATAATGACTCGCTGCTCTTTGACGCCCTGCAGGGTGAAGCGTGCCAGTTCGTCCAAGTCCTGGAAGTTGAGGTCCATGCCGGCGGCTTCGGCTGAAGCTTTGAACTCGTCGACGGTTGGTACGTAGACGGGGTCGCGATCAACAGTGAGGTCCTTGGGGCGATTGCGCTCGGTGGTCCAAATGCCCGTCGCCAATACCCCGCCAGATGGGTAAAAAATCGACGCGCGCAGCTTGGTGTTTTCGGTGAGCAACTGTGCTGCCAGGCACTCGGTAATGCAGGAGACTGCGGCCTTGCTGGAGGCGTATACCGACTGATAGGGGAGGGGTGAAATGCCGCCGTCACCGGAGGACGTGTTAATGATATGGCCCTCTTTTCCCGACTCAATCATACGAGGCACAAAAGATTGAATGCCGTGCACAACCCCCATGACGTTAACTCCGTGTACCCACTTCCAATCGTTGGGTTTGGTTTCCCAGATATTCAGGGAAGGCGCAGCTACACCGGCGTTATTAAAGAGCAGATTACACTGGCCGTAGCGCTGGAATACTTGGCTCGCCAATGCCTCGACGGAGTCGGGGTTGGACACATCGGTAACAATGCCGCTAAGGTCGCCGCGCCCTTCTAGTTCTGCCAATACCCGGTCCAGTGCCGCCTGTTCAACATCGCCAATAACAACTCTGGCTCCTTCATCGAGTAAGGCCGCCACCAGCGCTTTGCCAATACCACTCGCGCCGCCTGTGACGACAGCGACTTTTTCGTTGAAATCCTGCATGTGCTACCTCTTGTTATTTATCGCACCAGTAGGCATAGGCAAATAGAGCCCTGCCGGACAGATAGGATAGTAGGGGCTGGCCAGCCGCGTGAAAATTACATCTCGGTCAGGTGTTGAAACGCTGTGCTAGGTTTGGAGGGTGGTGGTCTGCACGCTTGACGGTTCGCCACAGGGTTTGCGCACTAGTGCCCAGGGGGGGCATTGCCTACGTACCAACTTGCGATAGTGCAGGGGGACAGACATGCGCTGCTCGATCGTGGCCGATATAAAAAAGGCGGCTTGCGCCGCCCGTTAGTCTAGCATTCACTTAAGGGTTGGCGATTGCCTGCAAGCGCGCTGCCGCGTCCAGCAGATTGACCCGGTTAAAGGGTTTGTCCGTGAACGCGGTGGGCGGATATGCGGCTGTCGTATGCGCATTTTCCGCTACCTCACCCAGTGCGTTAGGCATGCCCTGTGTGGTCGTCAGGGTCAGGCTGCCGACTGTGAAGGGGCCCACAGCATTGCCCAGCAATAAACCGTAGACGGGCAGGTCAATCCACTGCAGTCCCTCCTCCAATTCAGCGGCGTGTTGTGATAATGCAATGGGGGTGCCCAATGCGTTGTTGATAACGCCGGCGAGGTGAACTCGCCCTGCCTGTTTGACGTTTACCTGCGCTGCGATAATCAGGCTGCCGTTTTCCAGGCGGTCGCTGTATTTTCCGGTGAGGTGTGCCGCTGGATGACTGTATTGAAATCCCCCGAAGGCGATCCGCTGTTCCTGTGCATCGTTGCTAGCGGTCACACGATAGGCAAAGTTGGTGGCCCGGCCTATCGCAGGCTGGCCAGTTTCGTTCAGGGTATAGGTTGCTGTGAATACGCCATCGCCGGCGCGTTCGTCGGCACCCTTGCCATCGTCGGTAAATGTCAGTGCGGCGAGCGCTTCACCGGCCTGGGATAAAAGCTCGCCGCTAATGCCCCAGGGGCCTCTGGCATCGGCTTGCGGGGTGGTCAGCAGGTCGGCGTCGCTCAGTGGGCGATCCTGTAGTTGGGCGTAAACGCTGACGCTATCTCCCAGCTCGTAGCGCACTTCGT